>CP060501.1:321666-643333 GCA_024760545.1 Nitrospira sp. | reverse complement strand
GACAGATGTTGAAGAAAGTTCAGGGCAACCCGCTCGGCCTGGAGGATGGACCGCCCATCTCCCTCGATATGAAGGAGTGGCTCTCCATTCTTGGCCCGGTCGCCGTCACGTTTGGAAACCGACAATCGCAGGGAAGGATCGACCATCAGAAACGTCTGAACCGCCGCCGCCATCCCTGCTACAACCAGAGACTGTTGAGCAATGATTTTGGCCTGAGCCGGAACCCGCGATGAGAAGATGGCGGATGTCGTCACATCTCCATGAGCCAGATCTTCTTCGAGTCCTTGACGCACGGCACGGCGAATCTCTGCCGCAGGAAGGTGCACCATGGGTCACGGCTCCAGCATGAGACGCAATTGTTGTTCACTGCTGGTCAACATGCTGCGATCTCGGGCAAGGGCGCGTAGACGACCTTCGTGATCGGCGATCACTTCTGGAGGAGCCTTGGAGACGAAGTCGGCATTGTTCAGTTTACTTTGCAGACGCTGGGCTTCCTTGTCGGCTTCACCGACTTGTTTCACGAGGCGGTCGAGCGCTTTCTTGAGATCCACATCGCCTTCGACGGATACGCCCACGGTGATGCCGCCGGAAACGAGCCGGAGCACCTTTGACGTCGGCCATTGCAGGACGGGTGTGAGCAAGACCTGGCCGCGGCCCAGATGCGCGAGGTCTTGTTCCATCGAGGCGAGTGTCGCGAGGGCGGCGGGTTCTTCATGCGTCACAAAGAACCGCACCTCTTTGCCCGGTGGATAATTCAGGAGCACACGGGCGGTGCGCATGAGACCGATGCCCTGTTCGAGCAGACCGAAGGCGGCCTCGGCTGCTGCGTCATGTTGGGACGCTCGAGCGGACGGGTAGGGTTGCAGGACGATCGTCTCGCCGCTGTGCGGAAGAGTCTGCCAGATCTCTTCCGAGATGAACGGCATGAAGGGATGGAGCAGACGAAGCCAAATGTCGAGCGTGTCCTGCAGGGTCTGTCTGGTCACCGGACCTAGCGGATGCGCGGGATCTTGCAGGACCGGCTTTATGAGTTCGAGATACCAATCACAGTATTCGTGCCAAATGAATTGGTACAAGGCATTGGCCGCACGATCGAATCGATAGGCCTCCAGTTCGAACGTCACGGTTTGAATCGCCTGGTTGAGACGGCTGACGATCCAGCGGTCGGGAAACGGACGATCGGTCGGCGAACAGGAAGCCTTTGGGCCGTCGAGATACATGTGGGCGAACCGTGCGGCGTTCCAGATCTTATTGGCGAAATTGCGATACCCCTCGATGCGTTCTTCGGCGAGTTTGATGTCCCGGCCAGGTGAGGCCATGGAAGCCAGGGTGAATCGGAGCGCATCGGTCCCGAACTGCTCCATGACATGCAACGGATCGATGACGTTGCCTTTGGACTTGCTCATCTTCTGCCCTTCGGCGTCGCGCACCAGAGCATGAATATAGACGTCGCGGAATGGGATATCGCCCATGAACTTGAGTCCGAACATGATCATGCGGGCGACCCAGAAAAACAGAATGTCGAAACTCGTCACCAGGGTCGAGGTCGGATAATAGGCCTTGAGTTCCGGTGTCTGCTCGGGCCATCCGAGTGTGGAGAAGGGCCAAAGACCGGAAGAGAACCACGTATCCAGGACATCGGGGTCCCGGAGAAACTCCGATCCTCCGCAGGCCGGACATCGTGCCGGTGCAGACTTCGCGACGATCGGTGAGGCGCTCGGCAGAATCGTTGTGCGTGAAATGGATTGGCCTGACAGCGGAGACGGATGGGTGGTGCGGGCGATATGTTGTGCGTTGCAGGCGAGGCAGTACCAGGCTGGAATCTGATGTCCCCACCAAATCTGCCGTGAGATACACCAATCTTTGATGTCTCGCATCCAGCCAAGATAGTTGTTGATCCAGCCTTCGGGGATGATCCGAATCTTACCGGTCTCGACAGCATCGATCGCCGGGATGGCCAGCGGCTTGATCTTCACGAACCACTGCGGCGACAGATAGGGCTCCACCACTGTCTTGCAGCGGTAGCATTTTCCCACCGATAGCTTGTGGTCTTCGACTTTCGCGAGAAGCCCGCGCTCCTTGAGCAGTTCTTCGACCTTGGGACGGGCTTTAGCGACGGGGAGCCCCTGAAGGATCTCGATGACGGCGCGGTCGACGCCGGCCTTTTGCATTCCGGAGGCATCGAGCAACGCCTGATGATCGAGGATTGGAAGCCGCGGCAGGTGATGGCGTTCGCCGGCTTCATAGTCGTTGAAGTCGTGAGCCGGCGTAATTTTCACGGCGCCCGTGCCGAACTCGCGGTCAACGAGGATGGCATCACCGACGACCGGAATCGTCCTGCCGGTAAGCGGCAGGTGGATCTGTCTACCGATCAGGTGATTGTAGCGGTCGTCTTCAGGATGGACGGCGACGGCCGTGTCGCCAAGCAGGGTTTCCGGGCGTGTGGTGGCGACGGTCAGTCGGGTGCCGGGGTCGTCGGCGAGCGGATATTCGATCAAATAGAGTCTGCCCTTGACGTCCTCATGCTCGACCTCAATATCCGAGAGCGCGGTCAGGCAGCGGGGGCACCAGTTGATGAGGCGCTCGCCGCGATAGATCAAGCCATCCTCGTAAAGACGCACAAAGACTTCGAGGACCGCCTTTGAGAGCCCCTCGTCCATCGTGAAGCGCTGACGAGCCCAATCGCAGGATTCGCCGAGTCGTTTCTGTTGTCTGACAATGGTGTCGCCGGAAGTGGCCTTCCATTGCCAAACCCGTTCGATAAAGCGGTCCCGTCCCAGGGCCTCTCGAGACAGCCCTTCGGCTGCGAGCTGTTTTTCCACGACATTTTGGGTTGCAATCCCGGCGTGATCGGTTCCGGGAAGCCAGAGGGTGTTCCGTCCCTGCATACGCCGCCATCTGATCAGAATATCTTGCAGCGAATGATTGAGCGCGTGACCGACATGGAGTGATCCGGTGACGTTGGGTGGAGGAATCACGATGCAATATGGCTGCCCCGGTTGTTCCAACGCAGCGTGGAAGTATCCGTGTGTGAGCCACTCCTGAGACCAGCGGTCTTCAACGGCTTTTGGGTCGTATATTTTGTCGAGTTGGCGCGTTGTCATCGTTCCATCGGAGTCCAAACGTCAGCGCGGCATCTTAGCATGTCTATCTCACACAGAAAATGGCGTGAGTCTCAGCTTGTGACCTTGTGAGGCATGTGCTATACAGTCGCCCGCAAATTGGTATTAACCTATCCGTAGGGAGGATCATGCCACGAGGTCGAGAGAAGGATCGAAAAACAAGAAAGAAACATCGGAAGAATGTCACGCGGATGAAAGCCCTGGCCAAAGCTCGGCGAGGAAAGCGGGGCAAGAAAGCTAGCGCTTAGACGGGTGTGAGGGTTCTTCGGTATCGATCAGACGCTTGAGTTCCGCCTTGATGTGCTGCTCGGCGACGTCAGGCACGATTCGCTGAACGGCCCGCTCGACAGATTGGTCGGCGGCGGCTCGCACCAAGTCGTCGGCCAGCAATGGGACCTGTTTCTCCACTGCCTGTCGTAGCTCATCCTTGACGAGCTGATTGATCGTTCCCATCTGTTCCTGCACAGCGGCGGGCAAGTGCAGACGGACACCCGACTCGACCCCTTCTCGAACCAGCCGATCGACACTTTCTCCGATGGAAGGTTTGGCCACATCGGAGACGGCTTGCCGAATGATCGGTTCGCTGGCCGCAAGTTCTTTTCTAATGAGCGAGGGCAATACCTGAGAGACGAGAGGTTGAATAATCGTCGTGAGGTATTCCTGAGAAATAATGTTTCCGAGCTGAGCCTGCAATTCTCTCTGTACGATAGGCCGAACATGGGTTGCGAGTTTCTCGTCGATCATTTTGGGCAGCAGATCGGCAAGCGTCTGCTCGCTCCGTTTGGTCATCGATTGCACGAGCTGATCGAAGAAACCCTTCATCGCGTCTTCCGGCCCGGCATGGGAGGCCGGTGCTGCCATTGATGCCAGCGGTGAGGCGGCCCGCTCGTTCAGAACAGGTTCTTCCTGCCCGTCGTCACCCGTCAAGTTGTCGCTCGCGACCTCATCATCGATGTCGGTTGAGGTTGACGTCGGCGGCCAGGCCCGCCGTGTGAGCCCTTTGCCGTTAGAGGCACCCACCGGTTTTTGCTGAAGAGATTTGAGGACTTCCAGCAGGTCGTCGGATTGAAAAGGTTTCTTGAGAAATGCCTTGACCCCTAAGGTACGGAGATGATTTTCGTCAGGACGATCCGCCGGGTTAATCAACGACACAAGGAACGTTTCGGTGAGATTGTCGAGCTTATTGATCTCTTTGCAGAATCCCGAAAAGGTCATGTTGTCGAGGTGGTAGTCGGCGATGATAAGTATAGGGCTGCTTCGCCGAGCCGCTTCGAGGGCAGCCGGTCCGTCCTGAAACCCAACGACTTCAAACCCTTCCGGGGCAGAAATCTGTTCCACCATTCGTCTGACCGCGGGGCTGCTGTCGACAACGAAGATCGGCGAAGGCATGACACATTCCCCCTACTTTTTTAGTTTCTTCGAAGCTAGCAAGGGGGGTATTCTTTGTCAAGAAAACGCTCGATATGTAATTGTATTCACGATGTATTTCAGGACGAAAGAGGGTGCTGGCTGAGATCATGGTGGACTGACTGTGAGCCGTTCGATACGAGTTGTATTTTTTGATGCCGCCGACACACTGTTTCATGTGCGTGGGTCTGTCGCGGAGATCTATCTTCGACATGCCGTCCAATTTGGGTTTCGTCAGAAAGCAGAGTCTCCGGCAGCGATCACACAGGCGTTTCGCCGAGCATTCCGCGAAGCCCCACCGCCGGTATTCGCCGCCACTGACCCGGCGCAAATCAAGCACAGTGAACGGCTTTGGTGGTTCGATGTCGTTCATAACGTCTTTTATCGTGTCGGGATGTTCGAACGTTTCGACGAGTTCTTCGATCAGGTCTTTCGCGCGTTTGAAGATCACCGATCCTGGTGCTTGTTTCCGGAAACACCTTCCGCCCTGGCGAAGCTCAAAGCGCTGGATCTGGAGATCGGAATCATCTCGAATTTTGATTCGCGTCTATTTGCCGTGATGCGCGGACTGGGGATTGCCGAGGCGTTCGACACAGTGACGATCTCAAGCCTGACTCATGCGGCAAAACCGGCTCCTCGGATCTTTCATGTCGCGTTGGAGAAACACGCAGTCGATCCCGAGGAAGCTCTGCATGTCGGGGACAGTCTGAAAGACGATGTGGAGGGTGCGCGAAAAGCAGGCCTTCATGCCGTCCTATTGGATCGTGAAAGAAGGCAGGAGCAATCAGGTGTTCAGACCATCGCGAGCCTGGACGAATTATTTCCACTCTTACAGCGGCTCGAGCAATAACGGTACGATCTCTTTTGCGCGGCCTTGCAGCGACAGATCGACCAGCGCTGATTGTGGCGTGGAATCGAGATTGATTTCGGCGACGAACGCGCCGGCCTGTTTCGCGATCGATGCGAATCCCGCTGCTGGATAGACGACCCCCGACGTCCCAATGACGAGCAGAACATCGCAGTTTCGGAGCACCGTAGAGCAGTGCTCGATGTCCTCGGCAAGCAGGGATTCGCCGAACCAGACGATGTGTGGGCGGAGCAACGACCCGCAACGCCGACACGTAGGCAAGATGGCAATGGGCACGTCGTGGTTGTTGTCCACCGTGCCACAATCAGTGCAGCGAACTTTCCAGATGTTGCCATGAATCTCGGTGAGTTTCTGTGAGCCTGCGTCGCGATGCAACCCATCCACGTTCTGAGTGATCAGCCAAAAGTCCGCGCAGCGCCGCTCGAGTTCAACCACAGCGTTGTGAGCCGCATTCGGCAGTTTTGCGGCGATCAGTTCGCGTCGCCAGTTGTACCACTCCCAGACGAGTCGGGGATCACGCTCAAAAGCTTCCGGTGTTGCGAGGTCCTCGGCTCGAAAGTTGCGCCACAAGCCGTCCGTGCCGCGAAAGGTCGGCACACCGCTATCAGCGGAAATGCCCGCGCCGGTCAACACAGTAATCGATCCGGCGGAGGAAAGCTTTTCCTTCAAGAGTGTGAGATTCGATCCACCAGACATGTCTGTAAACGGAGGGATAAGGTTACTGTGTCGCTGTGGAGCGGCATGCTATAGTACGCCCGCTTGATATGCAATGGAATGAGGATCGCCAATGAAACAGATCTTGATCGTCGGAGCCGGGTCCGTGGGAGGGTTCTTTGGAGCCCACTTGGCCAAGAACAATCCAGATGTCGCATTCCTTCTCCGGCCAAAAACGCTCGCAGCCGTCCGCCAAAACGGATTGACGATTCGGAGCACGAACGCATCGTTCACGGTCCGACCGACGGCGGCGTCGGATGTGCGGGAGCTGCCGCGTCCCGATCTCATCATCCTCGGCGTCAAAGCGTACGATCTTGATGAAGTCATGGGGCAACTTGAGCCTGCGCTCACCGAACACACGGTGATTCTCACCTTGCAGAACGGTGTCGATACCGAAGACCGGCTCATTGCTCGAATCAATCGTGATGGCGTCGTCGGGGGAGTGGCCTATATCTATTCGAAGATTTCTGCGCCTGGGGTCATTGATCACTATAAGAAAGGGGCGGTGGCCATCGGCGAACTGATGGGATATGAGAGCGGTCGGCTTCTCAAAATCCGCGATCTCTTTGCCTCAGCCGGCATTCCCTGTCAGTTGTCGAAGGATATTCGGCGCGCCAAATGGGAGAAGATGTGCTGGAATTGCGTGTTCAATCCCATGACTGTGCTGATGAACGACAGAGTGGCCAAAGCGCTTGACCATTCCGAGATGATGGGCGTGATCCGGCAGATCGTCGGAGAAGTAGCGGCCGTTGCGGCGACGCTCAAAGTGCCCCTGCCCTCGGATATGGCCGAACGGGTCGTGAAGGCATCACAGGAAATTCGCGACATCCATACCTCCATGTATGACGATTGGAAAGCGGGGCGACCGACGGAGATTGAGTATTTGAACGGGTTTATCGTGGAGCAAGGGCGCAAGCTCGGCATTCCGGTTCCTGTGAATGAGGCCCTCACGGCAATGATCCAGGCAATGACCGACAAGGAGCGGACCGGTAGCGGCATCGTGACCATCGATGGGGCTGTTGTGCAGCCGCTATCCTTCGATCATGCGACGATGGCTTCATTATCGGCTGAGCATCACGTGGATATTTCGACGGTCATGCCGGGTATGAAGGGTCGGGGGATCCGTTTGAGCGGGCTGCTCGATATTCCGGCCTTGTCCATCGGGGCAGATCACGTGGCGTTTCATGCAGCGGACGGGAAGTACTCGGCCTGTCTCACACTACAACAGGCAAAGGAGTACGGGGTGTTGGTGTATGAACTCGATGGGGCAGCTTTACCGGAAGCCAAGGGCGGCCCATTTCGGCTCGTGACACCGGGGCTTGGCGATCTCTGCGCCAATGTCAAAGGCGTGGCCCGAATTGAAATCACCAAGGGACCTGGGCGCGACACAAGGCAAACAACTTGCCCACCGGCTACACAGCCTGACTGAAGACGGCAAGCGAATCTTCATGATTGCCGACGCACAGACCTGTACGTTTTAAAGTGGGGATGGATTGGCTGACATCACGTTTCACTATTCTGTGTTGGTAAAAAGAGCGATCACAGGCATCATTCTCGGCGCGATCGCCGGAGCGATCCAAGTTTGGTTTTTCAAGCGTGACCTCATGCATCTTTGGGCCGCGATTGCCGCTGGGGCGGTGTATATGACCACTTGGGTAGTGTTCACGGATTGGCTCAGACTTGCTGGCGGCAAGATTCTTCTAGGAGGAGTGGCAGGTCTCATCGCTGCCATTCTTTGGTGGTCTATTGCCATTCATGCGGAAGACGCATTCATTCAGGCGGCGGTGGCCGGTCTCTGTTTTGGTGCGGCCTATGCTTGGTCTGATCGACGAATGACCTGAATTGTTTCACCAGAGATTCAGGGACACTCTTCTCTTTGTTGGTGGGCCGATAAAGACAACTTGGGAGAATGGTATACGCGGTATATCGCATTGAGCATAGCAAGTCATGCCGTCACCTTGCGTCCATCTAGAAGTCGCGGTATAGTGAAATTGTGATGTTCAAAGCTATGAATACTGGGAATCCAATGAAAGCTGCGCATCGGATGATGGGTTCGGCATGCGTGATCCTCTTTCTGTGTGTCTGTGTGTTGGCCCAGATGCTCGGGATGCCGGTCACGTTATTCAGCCTGATGGCATCATCGTCCGACGTATTTCTGGAGTCCGTATCTGAAGATTTTTCTTTTCCGCCGACAGTGCCCAGACCCAGAGCGGCACACGCACGGAGTCTACATACTGATGTACAAGCCTCGATCTATTTACCTGTCTTTGTGACGTCGGTCTTTCACCCTCCCCAAGCGTAGCACCCGTTCGAACTGACTTCGCGCGTCCTGTTCGCCGCCTCATCGCTGAGGATGACTGTGCGGAAGGTGGCGCGCCGGATTCCTGGAACATTCTGAACGGACCCGGTTGATGCGTGTTACGACGCGCTCAATTCTGGAAAGGAAGGGAAACATGACACTGATTACGATGTCTACAAAAGGATTGTTGTCCATCGCGGCGGCGATCGGGTTGCTTGCCGCATCAACCGCATTTGCGAACGGTGATCTCATGACCGACCAAGGTAAAAACGGCGTGGTCATGGAGGTGTCAGGCGATCAGAGAATTGTGGAGATCGAGGAAGCAGATTCATCATCGGCCTGTCTAGCGGGTTCAATGGTAACAGGCGATCAGAGGAGGCCGGATTGGCACATGGCAGGGCTAGATGGAATTCCGAAAGAAATGGACAAATGCTCTGCACATGATTACATGATGCCGATGAACCGTTGACCTTTCAGGAGATACGGGGGAGAAGCGCCTTTTCCTCCGTATCTCCTCTGAATAGACAGCAAATTGTTCCAATGAGACAGATAGGCTTACATACATTTCATTCCGCTTACGCTGGGTCCGGATTGGTCTGTTTGGTCTTAGTTCTGTGTGTCTGTGTGGTCACGCAGATGCTTGGAATGCCAGTCACGCTCCTGGGTCTGCTCGATTCTCCAGACACTTTAATGGAGTCTGTATCTGAAGATCCTTCTATTCTTCCGTCGTTGCCTAGGCCGGTGAGACCCAGTCTCCTGCACCTGCTTTCCGAATTCCGTCACATACTTCAACTTCCGATTTTGCTGACCTCCGTGTTTCGTCCTCCCGCTATCTAGCCAATCTTCTTGGCGTCATTGCATCAAGAGAGATGCCGCTTGAGGCCCGTGTGGGGCCGCCAAGCAATGCTGAGTCTGATTGCTGCATGCGACGCGAAGCGCCTCAAAGCCATCTTCACGCGTGCGTCAAATAGGGAGGGAGTTGTATGAACAGCCGAAGTTTTCGTCATGGTCTCATGTTGGCCAGCTTTCTTTTTCTGGGCGGGCTCGCATCCGGTTGCACGACGGTCGTCGCGCCTTTATCGGATTCAGCCACTGTATCGACGGATGGGAGCCACGGATTGTTGTTCGGACACACGCGACTGACGTGGTTCGGAACCGGCCGGACGGAAGGAATCCAGCCACCGCAGGGTATGAGATGGACGTTGGAGGAAGAAACAAGGGGAAAACACGTCGTGGTCGCCGATCTTCCTACGGATGGCCCATTTGTGCTGAAGCTGCCGGCCGGCTCATATCGCGTCAAAGGTATCAGCTTCGACAGCCTAATAGGGATATGGCACGCAGCACTCCCCACCACATTTCACATCCAGCCACGAGGATGTACATCGCTGGGGATATGGGAGCTCCAGAGAGAGACAAGATTTTCCACGGGATGGATAACGGGACAAGTCCTTGAGGATCTCGAACTCACGCAGGATGAACTACAGCAGGCTCTTGCTGCGAGAGACTGTCCTTCGTTGGGCGTTCTTTTTGACGCGTCTATGAGAAGCAAATTAGCCTTTCAAAATAGGGGTTCAGGACTGAACTATTCTGACTGATGTTCACAGCAGAGCATGTTATCGCGCAACGATATTTGCCAGGGGGTGGATGTCATAGATCCACCCCCATTCCCAGAAGTCAAAGGAGGGTTATCATGAGTTATTCAATTCTTCGTCAGGGCGTCCTGGCAAGTGTCCTTCTCCTATCTACGGGATTTTTATTCGGTTGTACCACCGTTATCAAACCCGTCCCGCCTTCGGAGATTTCGATAGCGGAAGAGAATCAGGGATTATTATTCGGCACGATTCATCTGACTCGGAATGGAAAAGACCAGTCAACCGGGCTGAAGTGGCCGGGAATTATGAAATGGTGGGTTGAAGATGAGACGCACGGAAAGCGCTTTCTGATTTCCCATATTCCTATCGACGGTCAATTCGTGATGAAGCTTCCAACTGGTTCTTACCGTGTCACTGACATCAGCTTCGAGAGCCTCCGCGGCATATGGCACGTCTTGCTTCCGACGACCTTTACCATTAGCTCGCGAGAATGTACTTCTCTAGGGACATGGGAGCTTGAGATGCACACTGGATTCTTTTCGGGCTGGATCACACGGCACGTGTCTAATGAACAACAGGTCGATCCGGAGCATTTTGGAAATATACTCCAAGCAAAGGGCTGCCCGACTCTGGTTGCTCCACTTGAATCGCCTGTGAAGCGATTGGTGAAGTTGCATTTCCACACGAGAGGGTCCAGCCGATTCTGATGATCGCTGGAGAATCATTCGCAAAGGGCCGACTCAGATACATGTCGAGCCGGCTCTCATATTGGCAACGGTAGAGTTGCAAGTCGAATCCGGTGAAGGGAAGAGACCATCCCATGTCAGCAATGAACGGCATATCGTTGAGTACTCTCGCAGCTGACGCCAAAGCGGGCCTCGTTGTGTTTTTTGTGGCATTGCCCTTATGCCTGGGGATTGCGCTCGCTTCCGGCGCGCCGCTGGTGTCCGGGTTATTGGCCGGGATTATCGGCGGCATCGTGGTGGGAATGTTCAGCGGATCGCACACCAGCGTCAGCGGACCGGCCGCTGGTCTGACGGCAATCGTCGCCGCCCAAATCCTATCACTTGGGTCATTTTCCGTTTTTCTCATGGCTGTGATTTTTGCTGGGTTTCTTCAAGTCGTCCTGGGTGCGGCCAAGGGAGGATTCATCGCCGCGTTCGTTCCGTCCAGCGTGATCAAAGGGTTGCTAGCCGCGATCGGTGTGATCATTGTCTTGAAGCAAATTCCGCATCTCGTCGGCCATGATCCAAACCCTGAAGGAGAAATGGCCTTTTTCCAACCGAATCTCGAAACGACGTTTTCTGAGATTTTTCGTATGTTCGGTGATTTTCAGCTGGGCTCCGCCATGATAGGGCTGGGATCCATTGCGCTGCTCGTGCTTTGGGACAAGTGGAAGCCGCTGAAGAAGTCATTAGTTCCCCCTCCCGTCGCGGTGGTCCTCTTCGGGATCGGAGTGGCGTGGTGGTTTGAGCAACTCGGCGATCCCTGGCTCATCAAGGCGAGTCATTTGGTTCAAGTACCGATGGCGAGCGACTTGGGCGAACTCTTCGGGCTCCTTCCGCGGCCGGACTTCTCGCAGTGGGCGAATCCTGCAATCTATACTGCGGGTATTACCCTTGCCGTCGTGGCCTCTCTTGAAACCTTGCTGAATCTGCAGGCAGTCGATCGACTGGACTCGCAGCAACGGACCTCACCGCCGAGCCAGGAACTAGTGGCTCAAGGCATCGGAAATATGGCTTGCGGACTGGTCGGCGGACTTCCGGTCACGTCCGTGGTCATCCGCGGATCCGTCAACGTCAACGCCGGTGGAAAAACAAAACTGTCCGCGCTTCTTCACGGCATGTTGTTGTTGATCAGCGTTCCCCTCATACCCACATGGTTGAATGCTATTCCGTTATCTTGTCTGGCGGCCATCTTGCTGATGACCGGCATTAAACTGGCCAGCCCTGCTTTGATCAAGCAAATGTGGAACGATGGCCGTTACCAATTCATTCCGTTCGCGATCACGGTGGCGGCTATTGTGTTCACCGACCTCTTGATTGGTATCGTGATCGGACTCGTCGTGGCGATCGGCTTCATCCTGAACAGCAATATGCGCCGGCCGGTACACCGCTTTGTGGAGAAGCATCTAGGTGGTGATGTGGTGCACATCAAATTGGCCGACCAGGTGAGCTTCTTGAATCGTGCCGCCCTGTCGAAAGTGTTGGATGAAGTGCCCCGCAACGGCCGTGTTCTCCTGGACGCACGGAGCACCGACTACATCGATCCGGACATATTGGACTTGATCCGGGATTTCAAAGAACAAACGGGGCCTGTTCACGGTGTCGAAGTCAGTCTTGTCGGATTTCGGAATGAGTACAACTTTGAGGACCAGATTCAGTATGTGGATTATTCAACCCGCGGACTCCAAGACACCATCACGCCGCTCCAGGTTCTGCAAATTCTAAAAGACGGCCATGAACGAGCCCGTACCGGGCGGCGTCTGACGCGAGATTTCAACCGGCAAGTCCGGGCGCCGGCCGAGGCGCAGCATCCGTTAGCCGTTGTCCTCAGCTGCATCGATTCTCCGACGCCTGCAGAGCGAGTGTTTGACTTGGGTATGGGCGATATCTTCAGTGTCCGCATCGCCGGCAACATTTCAAGCCGAACGGTGATTGCCAGTGCGGAATACGGCTGCGCAGTAGCCGGAGCGAAACTCATTCTTGTCATGGGGCATACACGGTGCGGTGCGGTCACGGAGGCCGTCAAGCTCCTCGGTTCCCCGCAAACGGCGACCGAAGCGATCGGGTGCGAGCACTTCGATTACATCGTCAGCAATCTTCAGCAAGCGGCCGACCAAGCGACCGGATCAGCTGAGCCGGGGCGATCCATCGACGAAACAGTCGCGTTCGTCGATGTCGTTGCCAGCCGGAATGTTGCGCGAGTCGTTGAACAACTGCGGGAGAGAAGTGAAACGATCGACGGTCTTATGAGTAAGAAACGGCTCGCGATCGTTGGCGCGATGTACGACGTTGTCACGGGAGGAGTCGAGTTCTTGCCCGATGAGGTGTGTGAGAGCGAAGAACACGGACTACCGATGTCGCATCGAGTCGTGGACGATCGTCGCTGACGTGCGTTCTACGCGGGATCAACGGTGAGAAAGCGAGCGCGTATCTGCGCGCGAGTTACGGTAGTAACGGAGATTGGCATTTCTGACCATTGTGATGATGACTTATCGCGACCGGTTGGCGATAAGAATGAGGCTCGATCATGGAAAAGCTTGTCAAAGGCTTCTTGAAGTTTCGTAGTGAAGTGTTCGGGAATAAGAAAGCACTGTTCACGCGTCTGTCTCAAAGTCAGGCTCCTCGAGCACTCTTCATTACCTGTTCCGACTCGCGAGTCGACCCCACACTTCTGACACAGGCCGACCCGGGTGAGTTGTTTATTTTGAGAAATGCCGGGAACCTTGTGCCCCCGTATGGGTCGATGCAGGGCGGTACGACTGCGACAATCGAATACGCGATGGCGGTTTTGAAGGTGCCGCACATCATTGTCTGTGGCCATACGGATTGCGGTGTTATGAAGGCTCTGTTGCGTCCGGATGACGTACAGAACTTACCGGCGGTCAAAGAATGGATGGGGCAGGCCGAGACCACCAGACGATTGATGCAGGAGATGTATGCAGATATCGACGGCGACAATCGTCTCATCAAGACGACCCAGGAGAACGTCCACGCCCAACTGGAACACCTTCGCACACATCCGTCGGTAGCCCTTCAACTACGTAGAGGCCAAGTGGATCTTCATGGGTGGGTGTATTCCATTTCAACCGGGGATATATGGGTCTATGACTTTCAATCGCAGGAGTTTGACTCGCTGTACGAAAAGGCCGCACCTCGCGAGGCCTTTGCCGATAGTCTTGATACGCCATGCGGTAAGAGATGATCTAACGAGTCGTCGCATCATCCCTTACCGAATCACTTGAATTTTCCGCCAGCGTTCCGATCGATATCGCCAGAGCAACAATCCCATCCGCACGGTCCAGTCCGCAATCATCGCCACCCAGATATAAAGGACCGACTGACGCATCCAGAGGGCGGCGATTAGCGCCAACGGCACCCGGACGCCCCACATGCCAATCACAGTGGCGCCCATGATAAACCGGGTGTCGCCTGCGCCGCGCAACGATCCGGCCAAGACCATGGTGAGCGCCAGCGGCACTTGTAATAACGCGACGATCTTCAAAAACATGGTCCCAAGCTCGATCACCGCCTCATCGGTCGTGAACGCACGAAGCAGCGCATAAGGAAAAAAGAAGAAAATGATCCCCATGCAGGCCATCAGGACAATGGCGATCCGATTAGCCTCCCAGTTCTCCAGCTTGGCCCTGGCGTACTTCCCCGCTCCGATGCTTTGCCCCACCATCGTCGCGGCAGCGATGGCGAGTCCGTACCCGGGCAAAAATGAGAGTGATTCAATCGACAAGCCGACTTGGTGGGCGGCATAGGCGACGGTGCCGTACAACAAGACCAGCTTGGTGTAGATGAAAATTCCCGCTTGTTGGACGATCCGTTCACCGGAGACCGACGCTCCGACATTCCAGATCGATCGGATCAGGTCGAGACGGAGTGTGGAAGATGATTTCAAGATGGGGCGGCACCGTAACAACAGGTAGAGGGTACCTGTCGCTTCCGCGAGGCCGACCGCGATGGCTGCACCCTTGAGGCCCAGGGAGGGAATTCCCCATCGTCCATAAATGAGTGGATAGGCGACAATGACATGGAGAATGTTGACACCGATCATCGCGAACATCGGGGTGCGCGTATCGCCCGTGCCCTGGAGAATTGATGACAAGACTTGTATGAGGACGGTGCACGGGATCACAAGAAAGATGAGTGTGGAATAGGGGAGGGCCAGCTCGATGACGGCCGGCTCCGCACCCAGTTGTTGCATCACGAATCCGTTGCCGGCCATCCCAAGGCCCGCCAGAACCAGCGACACGCCAAACGAAAGCCAGAGAAAATGCCGCGCAGCCTCTCCCGCATCCTGCCGGCGTCTGGCTCCCCACAGCTGCGCGACGATGACATTCGTGCCGACCGAAATTCCGGAGATCAGGGTCGTCGCGACAAACGCAAGAAGCTGGCCTAACCCAACCGCTGCGATCGAAGTTGCGCCAAGACCGCCGACCAAGAATACTGCTACAATGCCTTCGGCCCGTTGTAGGAGACTGCTGACGGTGACGGGGAATGCCAGGACCATTACGGATCGTCGGATCTGGGTGACACTTTTGGCCATGGGACGTTATCCTAACAGAATTCTTCAACTCACCTTTTGAGAATTCATTGATCCTACTGTGAACGGCATGATGATGGCCGATTCTCGCAACGGATTCTCCGGCGCTTCCACACCTCCTCGCTTGTCGAAATCAAAATTTCTTTCAGGTTTGCAATGTCACAAGCGGGTATACCTGGAAATTCATCATCCTGAATTGGCGACGCCGCCGGATGCGTCGACCCAAGCGATCCTGGATATGGGGACCGAAATCGGCATCCTCGCACAAGCGCGTTTTCACGGCGGCGTACTGGTGAAGGCGGGATACCGTCAGCGGCAAACGGCAATCGCAGAGACCGCAGCCCTGCTTCAAGATCCTTCCGTCACGGCCATCTTTGAAGGAGCGTTCGAATATGACGGGGTGGTTGTACGGGTCGATGTTTTAGAGCGGATTCCAACGGATGAGCAGGTCTCGCCATCCTGGCGTTTGATTGAAGTGAAGTCATCGACAAGAGTGAAGGAGGTCCACCTCGACGACCTATCCGTTCAAAGCTATGTTGTACAAGGCGCCGGAGTGAGGCTCGAGGCCGTAGGCCTCATGCATATCGATACACGATACCTCTACAAAGGCGGAGAGATTGATCTGCGGGCGCTGTTTTCGATTGAAGATGTATCGGAAGCCATGACACATCGGCGAGGACAGGTTCCGGAGAAGTTGGCTGCTATGAAAGCCGTCTTGTCGGCGCCGCAGGCACCGGTGATCGAGCCGGCTCAGCATTGTCACACTCCCTATGACTGTCCCTTCTGGTCTCATTGCACGCGAGAGAAACCGCCGCGCTGGATCCATTACTTGCCGGGGAAAAAGGAGATTGTGAGCCAGCTCGTGCAACAGGGCATCACGACAATCGACGAAATTCCGGATGGAATAAAACTGTCGGATGCCCAACGAAGAGTCAAAGACAATGTCGAATGGATCTCATTGAACTTGCGACAGACCCTGCGTTCAGTGAGGTATCCTGTGCATCACGTGGATATTGAGACCGTCATGTTGGCGGCACCACGGTTTCCTTCGACCCGGCCGTATCAGCCTATTCCTGTTCAATGGTCCAATCACATCGAGCTGGAATCCGGCGAAGTGTCGCACCAGGAGTTTCTTCACATCGAGGCGTCGGAGCCTCGCAGGCGTTGGGCTGAAGCGTTGATCGAATCGCTGGGCGATAAAGGCAGTATCGTCGTGTACTCAGCTTATGAGGAAGCCGTCATACGCCAACTTGTGGAGACCTTTCCTGAGTTCAAGTCGGCGTTCAACGCGATTGTGAAGCGGCTCTGGGACCTGCTTCCCGTCATCAAAAGTCACTATTATCATCCCGCCTTCAACGGATCGTACTCGATTAAATCTGTGTTGCCGGCGGTCGTGCCATCCCTGGGATATGACGACCTCGCGATTCGAGAAGGAGGGCAGGCAGCCGCTCAATACTACCAGATGGTGTTTCTGGAAACCGACTGGGTGGAACGGGCTGCGATCCAGGACGCTCTGTTACGGTACTGCGCGAGAGATACATTGGCGATGGTGGAATTGCGGAGAGTACTGGACCAGAAGGCCAATGGTGTGATCTCGCCACAAGGCCTCACGACGAAATAACTCGTCTTGAGACCTCATGGCGGACAATGTGGGAATTCGAAGTCGCGTTCGCTGGTTGCTCACGCTCCTACTGAGGGGGCCAGCCCCCTCGTATGCTCCCCACGCGGGGGAACCCGACACTGAAGGTGTTTATCCGCCGGCGTTATGAAGAAAGGCTGCGCCTGGTGAGCCGGCGGTATACACGAAGTGTGGTATGGCGGAGAGGGTGGGATTCGAACCCACGGTCGAGTTACCCCGACAGCAGTTTTCGAGACTGCCCGATTCGGCCGCTCTCGCACCTCTCCGGTATGGTAGATCGTCGGCGTGTTTGATTATCGAGCAGGTGAGGACAACATGCTCGATGGGCGTGCCGAGCTTACCTTGGCCGATAAGGTTTTGCAATGGCTTCAACTGGAGAAGGAAACGAAAATTCAGTCAGCTCAGCCTTCTCTAGCCCTTGTTTGACCAAGGCCACGACATCCAGCATGCGCTCAATTTTTCGCACATCGTCGATACGAGTTTTGGTGCTCGGGTGGGGAGGCACAAATAGTTTGCAGCAGTCCTGGTCTTGTTCGATTGAGGTTTCGTACGTGCCGATACGTTTTGCCTCATCGACGATTTCGCGCTTATCCATTCCGATGAGCGGGCGGAGAATCGGCAATTCCGCTGCGTCTTCAATAGCACAGAGGTTCTGAGGTGTTTGCGAGGCCACCTGGCCCAGACTATCGCCCGTCACCAGCGCCCAACAATGCTCCCTCCTCGCCAGTTCCTCGGCGATTCGAACCATCATCCGCCGGTACAGCACCACACGGAATGGGGCGGGTGTGTTGACGACAATCTCACGCTGGATCTCTCCGAAAGGTATCACATAGAGGCGGGAATCATATTGATACGTCGTCAGGGTTTGTACGAGATCACGAACCTTGTCCTCAGAGGCTCGACTGACTAAGGGGCGGCCGGAAAAGTGCACGAAGACGGCGACACAGCCGCGTTTCACCATGCGATAGACAGCCACCGGTGAATCGATACCTCCCGAAGTAAGGCACGCCACGTTCCCGCTGACTCCCACCGGCATCCCTCCAGGTCCTTCGATCTTTTCGGCAGAGCAAAATGCGTCTCTTGAGAGGAGCTCGACATACATCGTCAAATCAGGGTTCTTCAAACTGACTTTCTTGCCGGTTCTGTCGCAGACCGCAGCACCAAGCGCTTTTTCAATGTCCATTGACGTCAAGGTCAGGCGTTTGTCGGCCCGTCGGGCTGTGATCCTGAAGGTGGAAAAAGATCGTGCGTCGCTCTCTTCGACGGCGGCTGTAGCGAGAGACTCTAAGTCAGGATTGGATAACTGAAGTGGAATGACACGGCCGAGCGAAAAATTTGCGATCCCACACACCCGCTTCAGCCGGTCACGAACCACCTCGAGGTTCGCTTCCGGCGGGAGCCAAATCCGTATACGACTGTGGAGGTTCTCGACCCGCCGGATTCTTGTGTCCTTGAGGGAAGTGCGAATATTGCGAATGAGGCATCGCTCGAAGTAGTCACGATTGTGACCTTTAAGAGCTAGCTCATGATAATGGACAATGGCACATCTCATATCGTTCGTCGTGGGCCGTTCGTGGAGCGTGAAAGGCAGGAAAGAGTGGTCTTGCGCATCATCGTTGCCAGCGAGAGACGATTCACGAATAACGATTCACGCGCTGAGCGATTCCAAGAAACGTTCAGCGTCGATGGCAGCCATGCAGCCGGTACCGGCCGCCGTCACGGCTTGACGATAATGGGCGTCCTGTACGTCTCCAGCAGCAAACACACCGGGAATGCTTGTCGCCGTGCCGTGACTCGTGATGAGATAGCCGGTGTCAGTCATCTTCAGCTGATCAATGAAAAGAGCTGTATTGGGGCGATGGCCGATCGCCAAAAAGAGGCCTGCTGAGGGCAGGTCCCAAACCTTTCCCGTGACAATATTCTTGACCCGAACGCCGGTGACGCTGTTTTGCCCGAGCACCTCTTCGACAACGCTGTTCCAGACAAATGCAATCTTCTCATTCTTCATAGCCCGGTCTTGCAAGATCTTGGACGCGCGCAGCTTGTCCCGACGATGAACGACTGATACCTTGGCGGCGAACTTGGTGAGAAACATCGCTTCTTCCATCGCGCTGTCTCCACCACCCACGACGACGAGTTCCTTACCTTTAAAGAAAAACCCATCGCACGTTGCGCAGCTCGAAACCCCATGCCCCCACAAACGTTTTTCGTTGAGGAGGCCCAGCGTGATTGGAGACGCACCGGTTGCAACGATCAAGGTCTTCGTTTCCACGGTATCTTCACCGTCCACCGTCACTGTAAACGGTCGAGTTTTGACGTCTACTGCGGTGACGTCGCCTGTTCGAAAAACCGTGCCGAACCGCTCCGCCTGGGCCCGCATCTCCTTCATCAATTCCGGACCCATGATGCCTTTTGCAAAGCCGGGATAGTTTTCAACTTCGGTGGTGGTCGTGAGTTGGCCACCCGCCTGCCATCCTTCGATGAGCAGAGGAGCGAGATTTGCGCGGGCGGCATAAACGGCTGCCGTCAGCCCGGCGGGACCAGAGCCAATGATCACGAGGTTGCGCATGGTCGCCGTAGACTGTAACACAGCCTGGGAAGTAGAGGATAGAATGTGGTCCGGGGGTGCGGAGGACAACTCTCAACCATTGAGGGCAGCCACATCGAGGGGGCTATTTTGGAGAGGCTATGGAGTGCGACGGAGATTTGAAGTGCATAAAAAGTCGGGCGACATCTTGAGCAAGGTTTGAACGCGTCTTTGTTCCGTCGAGCACATAGTCTGCACGGCGCCGTTTCATCGCGAGCGGCATCTGGCTATGGATTCGGCGGAGAGCCTCGGCGCCGGTGAGGCCATTACGCTTCTTGAGGCGCGCTAATTGAGTTTTCTGATCGGCGGAGACGACGATAATCGTATCGACGCGTGTGTGGATGCCGGCTTCGAAGAGCAAGGGAACATCGTACACCACGACAGCATCCGGGTCTCGCTGAGCTGCTTGCTTTGTCAGCCTGGCCTGCTCGCGCGCGACGCGAGGATGGATGATTCGCTCGAGTTGCCTGAGTTTCGTCTTGTCATGAAACACGGTCTGGCCTAATCTCTGCCGATTGATCGTTCCGTCAGAGTTCAGGATGGATTTTCCAAATCGGCGAACGATGTCTCGCCAGGCCGGCTGGCCGGGCTGGACGACCTTTCGAGCCAATTCGTCGGCATCGATCACGACGGCGCCGCACGCCTGAAACATGTTCGCGACGGTACTTTTCCCGGCGGCGAGGCCTCCCGTGAGTCCAACCAGAATCATGGCCGCGCAGCTTATCATGCGTCGCATCCTACAAGAAACCGCGATTGACATCGCTGGTTTCCCGCTTGTATGAAACTCCGTATGCGACAGGTTCTACTCTGTTCGATGTGCTTCTTTCTCGTGAGCGCTGGGATCAGTACTGCGGGCGCCGAGAATGCCATACCGGTCCCACGGACGATCACTGTGGCGCTCGACGGCTCCGGAGATTTCTCGTCCATCCAAGAGGCAGTCGACAGCGCCGGGAAAGGCGATACGGTGCTGATCAAGGCCGGTGTCTACGCGCAGGATCTGACCGTCCACAGTAAAGAAAAGCTCAAGATCGCCGGTGCCGGAACGGACCAAGTCGTGTTGTCTGGACGAGGTGAAATGGTCGGCGTGCTGCATGTGGGCAAGTGGCCGTACGGAGCGACGGATATCGAGATCAGCGATCTTACGATCAATGAACATGGAGGGCATGCCCTCGGTATTTTTAATGGAAACCGAATCACGCTCCGTCATCTCCATGTGAAGGGGATGGTGTTCGGCCAGCAGGTGCAAGGCGTTCGTATCGAGGACTGTGTGATCGGCGGGAGTGAAACGACGGGGGTACACTTCTCTGATTCTCAGGCTTTGCTGACCGGCAATGTGATCCATGACAACGACCATGGTGTGAATGTGACAGGAAAGTCCACCCTCCGGCTTGAACGAAACGTCATCACAAAAAATCTGTTTGAAGCTGTGGTGGTGAGCGATCAAGCAAAGGCGGTCTTGCTCAATAACACTCTCGTCAAAAACGGTGGGGGAGCGGCATTCCTCGGCACGTCTGTGAACGAGGCATCGGGGAATATTTTGAGCCTCAACAAGATCGGCTTTCTCGTCGCGCCATCAAGTCAAACCAAGACCTCATATAACGCTCTGTTCAACAATGAGGCGAACTACATGAGGGCCGGATCTCCGAATCTTCACGCGCCGGAGCTGAAAGCCGAGTCGGATATTGCTGCTGACCCACACTTTGTAGATGCGGCGCACGATGACTTTCGCTTAAGGCCGGATACGACTCTTCTTGATCACGGAGGGTTCCGGTATCTTGGAGCGCTCCCTCCTCTTATGCCGCCCGTATCGAAGCATCAATAACGCTTTTAAAACAATAAGATAGAGAAGGCTCCATTGTGGAGAATGCGTATGGTATGCTTACTCACTGGCACCTGTCCTTCCGGTTTATCCTCTCAAGTAACGACATCCGGATGCCGAGAAGGATTCAGCAGGAGGTTTCCCTTGGCGAGTTTCCGTAGTGAGCTTGAAAAGTTGTCCGGTGAGGGCATTCCCTCATTGTCAGAGATGGAGTCCGGCAAGCTCGTCGGCGCAGTGCTCCCCATGTCTGAGCAGGCTCAGATCCAAATGCGGAATAGCATCGAAGTAATTGAGTATCTGCTGAATCAAGAGCGAGTGGTCTGGAGTTAAAGTTCGATCTACTCAACGCCTACCGGTTTCTCCCTTGACAATCCGATAACGATAGTTGGTTTTCTCTCCAAACTCATCCTCTTTGTACAGCACTGACTTTTGTTCGGCTCACGGCCGTAGTATTGTTCAGTGAAAGCTTCAACAGACCGAAGAGGAAGACAAGCCGAGACCCATATACCAATTGAGGACCGGCTTGATTCCCGTCCGCGGTGGGTGCATCGTACTCCCATCGAATACTTAATTTGCTCGTGCGGAGTCAGATCTTGTGAGACCAGTCAGCCGGCCTTCTTCTCAATCTCAACTTCCTCAAGGCGCTGAGCGGAAACGGCTCGACGAAGATGCGGCCCGCAAACGGCATTGGAAGAGGTGGGGACCCTATCTGAGTGAGCGCGCGTGGGGAACGGTGCGTGAAGACTATAGTCCTCACGGAACAGCCTGGGAAGCCTTTCCGCATGATCACGCTCGCTCGCGCGCCTATCGCTGGAACGAAGACGGCCTTGCCGGTATTTCTGATCGTCATCAATACATCTGCTTCGCCATCGCTCTCTGGAATGGGCGCGATCCGATTCTGAAGGAACGGATATTCGGTTTGACGGGCAATGAGGGAAATCATGGCGAAGATTCAAAAGAGTACTATTTCTATTTAGATTCAACACCTACACATTCATACATGAAGTATTTGTATAAGTATCAACAGTCTGAGTTTCCATATGCAAAACTAGTCGAGGAGAATCGCAGTCGCCCACGTGAGGCCCTCGAATATGAGCTCGTCGACACAGGAATCTTTGACGAGAATCGTTATTTCGATGTCGTCGTGGAGTATGCAAAGGCGACCGCAGAAGATCTCTATGTTCGTATTCACATCACCAATCGCGGGCCAGATCAGGCAGGGGTGACGCTGTTGCCCACTCTCTGGTTTCGGAATACCTGGTCGTGGGGACTGGATGCGCGCCGACCGAGGTTACGTGAAGGGAAAGCGGTGAACGAGATGAGCGTGATCGAACTGGATCACGAGTATTACGGCCGGCGTCGCCTTTGGTGCGAAAGGCAACCGACGTTGCTGTTTACTGAGAATGAAACGAATACCCGGCGATTGTACGGCGATCAGGAGGGTGCTCAATATGTCAAGGACAGTTTTCACGATTATGTGATAGAGGGCCAGAAGGATGCCGTGAGTCCCGAGAAGGTGGGCTCAAAAGCTGCCGCTCACTATACGTTCACTCTGTCTCCCGGTGCCACGGATATTGTTCGCCTGCGTTTGACCAATGAAATGGACGCAAACGGCTTCGACGTGACGAAGTGTGACGGCCTCTTTAAGAAGCGGATTCAGGAGGCCGACGAGTTCTATGACGAACTGGCCCCGCCTGATCTGTCGGAGGATGCGAGACGGGTGCAGCGACAGGCATTTGCCGGATTATTGTGGAGCAAACAGTTCTACCACTATGACCTGAAGCGTTGGCTTGTCGGCGATCCAGGAATGCCGGATCCTCCTCACGAGCGACTCCGGGGAAGGAATGCCGACTGGACACATCTCTACAACGCCGACGTGATCTCGATGCCGGACAAGTGGGAGTATCCGTGGTATGCCGCTTGGGACTTGGCATTTCATTGTATTCCATTGGCCCTTGTCGATTCGACCTTTGCCAAGGAACAGCTCATCCTCATGTTGAGGGAATGGTACATGCATCCAAACGGGCAGATTCCGGCGTACGAATGGGCGTTCGGAGACGTCAACCCTCCGGTCCATGCCTGGGCTGCCTGGCGTGTCTACAAGATCGAAAAAAAGAGGAGAGGAGCCGGTGATCGCGTTTTTCTCGAACGCGTGTTCCATAAGCTGCTTTTGAATTTTACGTGGTGGGTCAATCGAAAAGATGCCGATGGAAAAAACATCTTTCAAGGCGGGTTTTTGGGCCTGGACAATATCGGTGTGTTCGATCGCAGCGCTCCGCTGCCGACCGACGGGCATATCGAACAGTCGGATGCCACCAGCTGGATGGGGATGTATTGCTTGAACATGCTTTCGATTGCACTGGAGCTGGCGCGTGATGATCGGGCGTACGAAGATGTCGCAAGCAAGTTCTTCGAGCATTTCGTGTACATCTGCAGGGCCATGAACAACATCGGCGGTGAAAAAATCGAGCTCTGGAACAGAGAAGACGGATTTTTTTACGACGTGTTGCATCTGCCGGACGGACAAACCCTTCCGCTCAAGGTCCGCTCGCTCGTCGGGCTGATCCCGCTCTTCGCCGTGGAAACGCTCGACTCTGAGTTGATCGACAGGCTCCCTCGGTTTAAGCACCGCATGCAGTGGTTTATCGAAAACCGTCCGGATTTCAGCGCCCATGTCGAGACCCACTCACGGGATGGAGAAGTCCGGAGGTTTTTGTCCCTCGTCAATCCCGTGCGGCTGAAGTCGGTCCTACGGTACATGCTCGATGAAGAAGAATTTCTCTCGCCCTATGGCATTCGCGCGCTCTCTCGCTACCACAAGGATCATCCCTATGTGCTTTCTATCATGGGCAGAGACTATCGAGTGGACTATGAGCCTGCCGAATCGAGCACCGGGCTCTTCGGAGGCAATTCGAATTGGCGGGGACCTATCTGGTTCCCGGTCAACTACCTGTTGATCGAGTCGCTCCAGAAATTCCACTATTTTCTCGGTGATGAGTACAAAGTCGAATATCCGACACGATCCGGTCGATCGGTTTCCCTGAATGAGGTCGCCGCAGAACTTTCGCGCCGACTCACGCATATCTTTCTTCGAGACAAAACCGGCCGGCGTCCTGTGTTCGGAGGCACCAAGAAGTTTCAGGAGGATCCCTACTGGCGAGACGCGATCCTTTTTTACGAGTTCTTCCATGGCGACAACGGGGCCGGTATCGGCGCCAGCCATCAGACCGGATGGACGGGACTTGTTGCAAAGTTGATTCAACAATCAGGGGAATGAAACCGTCACACGTCGTTCATGAAGCTAATGTCGCGGATGACGAGATACGGACCATAGTGATCCGCAAAGAAGAGTGCCAAAGTCTCGATCATGCACTCAGCCTTGAATGGCTGGAGACGAACGGTCGTGGCGGGTTCGCTTCAGGGACCGTCGCCGGAGCCAATACACGCCGCTACCATGCGCTCTTGTTGACCGCGCGAAAACCGCCCAGTGATCGGTATGTGCTGGTCAATCATGTCGAGGAATGGGTTCACATCGACGGCGAAGAGTTTTCTCTATCGACTAATCTCTACCCAGGCGCAGTCCATCCTCAGGGATATGTCCACTGCACCTCATTCACATCGACGCCCTGGCCGACATGGACCTTTGTGTATCATGGCAAAAAGATTCAACGCGAGATCTTGTGCCTTCGGGGACACGACCTTGTCATCGTGCGATGGAAGTTGGCAGACGCAACAAAGGCCGGCGGGATTCTTCGCGTCCGGCCCATGTTGACGGGCCGTGACTATCATGGACTGCATCGCGAGAATGGAACGCTTTCGATAGAAGCCAAACTCGAGGAAGGACAGGTGTACTGGCGGCCTTACCGTGACTTGCCGGGCATACAAGCGGTCCATTCAGGTGCCTATCGACATGTCCCCGATTGGTACCGTCGCCTGGAGTTTCCGGTGGAACGGGAGCGAGGGCTTGATTGCGAGGAGGATTGGTGGTCACCAGGAGAGTTTCTATTCGAATTGCAACCGGGAAAGGAACACACACTGACGTTCAGCAGCGAAGACATCGGCGAGTTCGACATCGCCGTCCTCACTCGCCGTGAGCGCGCTCGTCGTGCGCGGTTACGAAAGGCCATGCCGGAAGCTGACCCGCTGGCTGTGGCGTTTCAGCGCGCAGCGGAAGCGTTTGTGTCTGTGCGAGGCGATAAGCAGACCGTGATCGCAGGGTATCCTTGGTTCACGGATTGGGGACGAGATACGTTCATTTCCCTTCCGGGGCTGTGCCTGGTCACAGGACGGCATGAAATTGCTTGGCAGATTATCGAATCGTTTTCTCCTCATATATCGGAAGGGATGGTTCCCAATCGATTTCCTGACAATGAAGAAGAGCCCGAGTACAACACGATCGATGCATCGCTCTGGTTCGTGTACGCCGTCGATCGGTATCTCGCCTACAGTCAGGATACGCCGCATGTCCGATCGATCGCTTGGCCGGCGATCAAACAGATTCTCAATGGGTATCGTCGCGGCACGCGGTATAACATCCATATGGACAGAGACGGGCTCATCAGCGGCGGAACCGCGGGTATCCAACTCACGTGGATGGACGCGAAAATCGGCGATCGGGTGGTCACGCCGCGGCATGGAAAACCGGTCGAAATTCAGGCGTTGTGGATCAGGGCGTTGGACATCGGCGCACGTCTTGCCGCCCAATTTGGAGAGCCGGACTATGCCATGGGTTGTCGGACGGATCGGGCACGAGCGGTCGAGGCGTTCCGAACGAGATTCTGGTACGAGGACGGAAACTATTTGTACGATACGATCGATGGTCCCGCGGGTAATGATGGGTCGATACGCCCCAATCAGATTTATGCGATCTCTCTGTGCGATGATCTTCTGACAAAGGACCAAGCCAGACAAATTCTTCACATCGTCAAAGACCATCTCCACACTCCCGTGGGGCTGAGAACGCTCTCGCCGACGGATAGCCGCTATCGCGGGCGGCTTGAAGGTGGAGTTTCGGAACGCGATAGTGCGTACCACCAGGGAACAGTGTGGCCCTACCTACTCGGGCCCTTTGTGACGGCATGGGTGAAAGCATTCGGTACGGGTATCAAAGCAAGAAGCCAGGCCCGATTGTCGCTCGAAGGTCTGGCGGCTCATTTACGAGAGGTTTGCGTGGGACATGTTTCTGAGGTTTTTGACGGAGATCCTCCCCATCGGCCACGCGGATGTCCGGCGCAAGCTTGGTCGATCGCGGAGCCGCTACGTGCGATGGTCGAGGACCTTGGAACAGCGATCACCGCCGAACGGGTTCGTCCAACGCGACGAAAAAGTACGATCACTCGGTAGCGAAAAGTACTCCATCCCACTGACGCCGGCCGATCTCTTGACAGCGCCCCACACGCATCCGTACGCTGAGCAGGTGGGATAGGAGGACCAATGATGCAGCTGTCGATGCCAAAACAAAAGAATCGGTTGGTCGTCTCCGTCATCGCCATGGTGTCACTAGGAAGCTTGTTCGCGCCTTCCTTGGCTACTGCCGACGAGTTGCAGAAAGAATCCGTGTTGCAGTTTGGGTCAGCCAACAAAGCGGTTCAAGCTGCATTGGAAGCTTGCAAGAAAGATGGGTATCGAGTCAGCGTTTCTGTCGTTGATCGTGCCGGCGTCCTTCGTGCGATGGGGCGTGCCGATGGTGCCGGACCGCATACCGTCGATAGCAGCCGAAAGAAGGCGTATACGGCAACGAGTGTGCGACGCCCGACAAGTGAGTTGGCCGATCTCATCGCGAAAGTTCCCACCTTGCAAGCGCTTCGTGACATGAACGGTGAGATTCTGATTCTGGGTGGAGGACTTCCCATCGAAATCGGCGGAGACGTGGTTGGGGGAATTGGTGTCGGTGGAGCGCCAGGCGCCCATCTGGATGATGCCTGCGCCCAGGAGGGCCTTGACGCGATCGGTGCAGCCCCTAAGGTTCCTACAGCCAAGTGAACGAGCCAGTATGGTTGACCATCCTTGGAAGTGCGATACTGCTCTGTGTAGGGTGCAATAGCAATATCCCCGAGCCGGCTTCGGTTGAAATAGCTTCGGCGGGACTTCAACTGACGATCGTCAGAATGGCAACGGATCCATTCCTTCAGCGATTCAATCTCACCATGAATATCAAGGGGATGGGAGGCTGTTCGTCCTCAACTGAGTTGTTTCCTGATACAGGGTATGCAGGGCGCCGGAACATCTATCAGGCGGCAAAAGGCATGGTGTATGTGGTGGGGCAGTTCGATGCGCGTGTCATCGATTCCAAGAATTGCCGAACAACCCTCTCAGAGTTTCGCCACCTTGACGGACATGTGATATTCGTCGGAAGCTTCGATCAAGATGAGCAAAAGCACTGGAAGTATTTTTCTGCTGCTCATCGACGTGAACTGCCGTTTGAGAAGCGCTAACCTTGGCGCAAGCCGAAAGAAATGCAATGACGGAAGTGCTGTGAAATGCAACAGCCGATCATCGGATATCACCAGGATGAATATGGCGACTGGGTGGCTGATCTGGCATGTGGTCATGGGCAGCACGTACGGCATCAACCTCCGTTTATCGATCGCCCTTGGGTCCTGACCCTGGCCGGGCGCACCCACCATCTAGGCTCTATCCTGAACTGCAAGAAATGTGAGGAACCGACGGCTGAGACCCCCCGAGATTCCGAACAAGCCCTGCCATAGCATTCTCCTCCCTCACAAAAGCCTCCATTTCCTTGGTCAGTGACACACTCAATGGTACCTTGAATCGCAGAGATATTGCCGGTTGTCATGCCAGGGACAAACGGGAGGAAAGATGAAGACAGCCACCGCCGCAAAACCTGCTTCCCCCACTGTCGACCGTCGAGATGGGTTTTTTGTCCATCGAATTCAAAAGGGTTATGTCGCTTGGATCGGACTGTTGTTGTTCCTCTACTCGGCACTGTTCTTCACGATGGCTTTCTACGGCGCCCATATCAAACCCATGGTGGCGCTGTATACCAGCGATTCGATAGAAGAACGCCAAGTCGCCGCGGAAGAAATGCTGATGCTGAGCAAGACGGTCTGGGTTGCCGTTCCCGTGTTGTTCTTTGGTTCGGTCATTTTCAGTCTCGTGGTGACACGGCGGGTTGCAGGCCCGCTCTATCGGCTCGACGAAAGCATTCAGCAATGGGCAAAGGGAAATCTTCGTTGGAGAATGCAGTTTCGCTCGAGTGACCGATTGGATGGACTGGCTGCGACCGCCAATCAGGCCTTGGAAAATATTGAGCAGTCCTTTGCCCATATTCAGCACCAGGCGCACACGCTGCGAGCGGCATTGCTGAAAATCGAACAGACCGGATCGTCGGATGTTGAAGAGGCGCGTCATGCCATCGAGGACATTGCTGCAACCGTACAGCGATTCGACTTCGGATCGCGTCGCGAGTTACGCACGAAACCCCGATGATTCAGCGAATCAGGGAAGACACTGGTTTCACGTTGATTGAAGTGATGATGGTCTTAGCCATCCTCAGCATTCTTGCCGCATTGGCCATGATTTCGCATAGACATTTTGTGGAGAAAGCGCGATCCGTGGAAGCCGAGGTGGCGCTGGCAGAAATCGACCGTCTTGAAACGCTCTACTACGCCAACCATGGAACGTATTCGGGTGATCTCAATGCGATCGGGTTTTCGTTGAGCTCGACTCTCAGGTACTACAAGGTGACGGTTCGCCTAGAGAAGGGAGGGGCATCATTCCAAGCAAGCGCGATCTCCCTTTCCGGAGAAAAGACACAGCCGGCCTTGGTCTTGACGCATAGCAAGGATGGGACCTTTCTGCAGAGGACCGATCCGGTGAAGCTAGCTGGACCAAGTGGAGGCGCAACTGAGTCCGGCGGGGCCCTTTCTGCAGATCAGGGGACGGGCGGGGCGGGTGCTGGGGCAGGAAGTAACTCAGCAAAAGCCAATTGCAGACAAGGGGGCGAGGCTACCGTCGCGGCAGATGGGTTGCTCGATATGAACTTCTGCTTCAAGTAATCCTTCCGAACTTATGAACAAACCTTACCTAGCTCGGGGTCGTTTGTTTTACGCTCGGAGCTGATCGGCTAATGTTCTTTCCGTCGTGATAGCAGCAAGCATGTGGAGATGGGCTCTCAATTGTGCTAACAGACGGCGGACTGGCTTAAAATGGCGACGAAATGGTCCGGACACCAGCACGACGCGAGCGGGACTATCGGACTAAGTCCTGTGCAGAGCCGTTCGGACATCTTGACAGAGCTTGAGAGTTTGTTTGAGAACCAGCATCGCATTCTCGAACCAGGGTCAGGAAAAACATGCTGACTCAACGGTACCAAATGGCTGTGCTTCTCGGGCTGGTGGCGCTCTTTAGCAGCTATTTACTGCTGCCGCTGAGTGTATCCTATCTACTGACGCGAGGCCTTCGCCAGCATGGATACAGCAACGTCATCCTTCAACTCGGTTATCCGGGCTGGGACCGGATGCGCATCCCGGTCATTTCGTTTCAACAGGATTTGGGTGAAGAACGATTGATGGTCTCCCTGACGGATGCGGAGATCCAGTATGATCTGACTCAGTTGCTCCAAGGCCGTGTGAATCATATTGTGCTTCGAGACGCCGCCGTCCATGTGCTGAACGTTCCGTCGACAGGTCCAACTCAGACGGACAGCAGGGCCGCCGATCGTGTCGATGACGAAGAATCACCGTGGAGCTTGTTGACCGCGGGCGATCTCTTGCGGAGCCTGCCGATTCTTCCGTTCGATGAGTTGCAACTCGATCATCTCACCATTTTTCGTGAACAGGCGACAGGACCGCTCCGCAAGGTGACGATAGAAGGGAGTCTCACCTATCGAGGCGGAGAGTTGGGAGGTCACTTGTCGTTCCGGGGACGCGATACGGCCTCCTATGGCCTCGCCGTGGTCGGGAATTCCGCAAGTACTTGGTCGGCAACCTTGGCATCCCAACGGCCTCAAGCGGCACCCATTGTGTCATGGCAGTCCCAGGCGCATCCAAACGGCTCGCAGATTCAAGTCAATGGGAATCTCCAGATTAATGTGCAAGAACTGGCTCCCTTTATCGCGCTTCTTGTTCCCATTGGTCCGGAATTGGAGAAGGTCACGGGACATGTGGCGATAGATTGGGCCGGAAACGCGGCGGCCGAAGCGACGTTGAGTTCTTTGTGGGAGGACGAGCACACGCATTTGGACGGCAATATGAGAGTGAATGCCACCTTGCCGGCCTTGAAGGGCGTGGCAAAGGACATCGCCGTGGCCTATGAGGGGACGTTCGGAGGTAATGCGAAACAGGTCGAGTGGGCATTGAGCCCCGGTGTTCTGCTCACGGCCACAATTAACACTCAACCTCGTATCATTCCAGAAGTGGTTCGATTAATTCTCCCCAGCGGTGATCAGCCGGTGCGGATCGAAAATAGGAAACCCGTACAGGGGACCTTATATTGGACGGAAGCGCCTGTACGCATGGTGGCGCAAGGACCATTACATGTGACCTACGGGCGGACACCTGGGCCGCTTGTGGCGCAGTTTGAAACGACCCGCGCCGAAGGTCTCGGAAATGAGCTGGTGTTGGCCGAGGGGGCCTACGATTTGGAGGGTAGCCTCCCGAAAGCAGTCACCGAGTTCCTTTCGGCCAAAGAAGCGATGGGAGGAGTCCGAGGGACGGTGAAACTGGCCCGGACACATGTGCAGGGAGTTCTGTCGCCGACATCCTCGGTGACGGCCAAACAGATCGGACGCGGCACGACGCATATTTCCACCCTGACATTGCATCTATCGGAGCCGCTGACAGTGGAATGCGATCTGACAGCGATTCGTTGCAATGGGGGACCCATGATCGCAACGGTGCGGGCCCCGACAATGAGAATAGGCGGCTGGAACGCTCATGTCGCACAAGGCCTTCTGAGAGTTCAGGAACTCGAGACCGCAGGAACTGCTTGGAGCACCCATGGGACATTGTCGGTGAATGGAGTGAGTCCGGATTCAGGTTCTTGGGGCCCCTCCACGAGTGATTGGGTCGTCAGTTTTACGGCTGGTCAGACCGGCATCAAAGCCGACCTTCGGGTCAATACTCCCGTGCAAGAAGGGCTCATGACAGCCAGAATCGAGCAACCGTTGCAGGCGGCTCAAGGGCTTCTGCATGGCGCCATCGGTCCTCTGACGTTCAATGGGGCCGAGCGGCGACTCAGCAGGATCATGATGGGCCTGCCTCCCTCGATCGATCTCATAGATGGGACCTTTACCGTTCGCTTCGATGCGGCCTGGTCCGGCGGCTTCGGCGACCCGATCAATGGCATGAAATTAACGTCGGCGACGACGAAGGTTGTGGCCGAAAAGCTGTCAGGCTTCTATTATGATCATATTGTAAAGGGCTTTAGCACCGCGATGGAATTGCGCGCGCCGGGACTGGAGTCGGTTGCCACGACCCAGCCGGCTCCCATTTTCGTGACTTCGATACAGAGCGGGGTTGAAGTCACCAACCTCGCAGCCTCGTTCCAGATGAGATGGAAGTTGGCGGAAGAGCGGCCGGTCGTTGACGTGAATGACTTTCAGTGCGAGGTCTTCGGAGGCACTGTCGCAAGTCTGGGACCGGTGGGAAACGTGGCCCGACCTCCCTTTGGGACGACCTTTTCTCTACGGAATCTCGATCTGGCGAAAATTCTCAGTGTGGAGCAGCAAAAAGGGCTCCACGGAACGGGAACGTTGAACGGGACACTTCCTGTGACGATCACCTCCGGTGGCGGGGTCATCATGAAGGACGGAGTGGTCGAGGCACAACCTCCCGGTGGGGTCATAAAATATGTGTCACCACCGGAGTCATCGAGGGTGCTTCCAGAGTCCGACAGCCAACTCCGGCTGGTAGCCCATGCCCTCAATAACTTTCATTACAGCGTGTTGCGCGTGGGGATGAAATACGGTGAGAACGGAATGTTGGATCTGATCGCACGGTTGGAAGGCAGAAATCCGGATCTGAAGACGACACCGCCGATTCACTTCAACCTGACCGTGCAAGAACATATTCCCACGCTCTTGAAAAGCCTTCGTTTGGTGGAAGATATTCAAGGCACAATCGAGAAGAAATACAAACGATTATGAACATCATGAGGCTGACCATGCTGAGTGAGGTTGTACGGATAAGCGGTGTGCTCGTGACGTGGGGGACTCTGCTGGTCATGATGGGCGCCTGTACCCCACGGGTCGAAGTGACGGCGCCGGAGAAGCCGATTACGATCAATCTCAACGTGAAAATTGATCATGAGATCCGTGTGAAAGTCGACAAAGAATTGGATCAGGTCTTGTCGAATGAGAGCGGACTATTTTAGCTGTGGGGGAACAGATGTTCAGACGTCGGCTGGTTCTGGTGTTATGTGCGTTGGCTACCTGGTTCATGGCTGAATCCTCTGTCTTGGCGCTATCCTTGGAGGAAGCCAAAATGAAAGGTTTGGTGGGGGAGAAGGCCAACGGTTACTTGGGGGCGGTCATCCCTCCCGATGCGGAAGCCCGGGCGTTGCTTGAGGACGTGAATCAGAAACGTCGGCGGGCCTATGAGGATATCGCAAAACGAAACCGGACCAACGTCCAATCAGTTGAATCGCTGGCAGGAGAGAAAGCCATACAGAACACCAGACCGGGAAACTTTGTTGAAGGACCGGGCGGCTGGATCAAGAGATGATCGCTACCCATAGCGATCGTTTTGCCACGGCAATGCGGTGTTGGAATACCCACGCACTTCCCAAAACCCCTTTTCATCCCGATCTGAAAACGTAATCTCCTTCACCCACTTCGCTCCCTTCCAGGCATAGCGTTTTGGGACGATCACACGTACGGGCCCGCCATGGTCTCGAGAGAGAGGTTTTCCGTTCCAGCTGTGGGCCAACAGCACATCGGCGTCGTCACAGACATCGAGCGGTAAATTCGTCGTGTAGTCGTCGTATGACCTGAAGAGAACAAACCGCGCCAGCGACAACGGTTTCACGACAGATATGAGGTGTTTGAAACTGACCCCTTCCCAATCGTTGTCGTACCGGCTCCATGACGTGACACAGTGAAAGTCCGATCGGTCGTTGAATGGAGGCTGGGCCGAAAATTGCTCCCATGTCCATGTGACAGGTGTGGTGACAAATCCACCAATGCTGAGCTTCCATTCATTCAACAGGATCTCGGGCTTGAACCCAAGATCCAACACGGGGAAGTTCTCGACGAGGTGTTGGCCGGGGGGGAGACGGTCGTCTCCTTCATAGAACACTTCACGTTCTTCTCCGCCTCGCCGAGCCCTGGCCCATTGCTCTTTGGTCTTCGTTAGCCTGCTCGGTTCATCCATGGTGGCCTCCTGAGAGGCAGACTACGGGAATTGACGCAGGTCTGACAACTCCTTTCTGATCCATCGGCGTTGAGACTGGTGATGGCTCGAGAGCGAACGGCATAAAGGGTCGGCCTGAGTTTCCAGCTCAAACCGACCCTCTAGGGTAATCTAAGGGGTGCTGATGGTGATCATTGAATGGAGTTAGCGAATCCGCTCTGGGTGATTTCGGCGCGAACCGGATCACCAACTTTCTTGTGACCTCGCAATTGCTTGGTTTCATGGCTCACATAGAGCTGAACCCGGTTCCCCTCATAGTCCTCGACTGTATAGACGTCCCCGGCAATATTTTTAACAGTGCCTCCAATTGTTTTCCATGCCGGACCTGGCCTGAGGTCCGAATGGCTTGCGCCGGAAGACACAGAGGTTTCTGCTGCCGAGGAGACGGAATGAGGAGGGGATTTCTTCTCATTCTTTGAACTCGCTGTGGAGGGAGATGGTGTGACCAATGCAATAGCGGCCAGCCCTCCCAAGATGACCATCATGGTACTCCTACGATGTTCTGTCATTGGGCGCCTCCAGTATAAAGAATCATTCGGACTGGAGGGCTTTATGGAGCAAAGCATGTGCCGGACGTCATGCGCACAAAAAGACCGGGTAGTTCCGTGGCTTACGAATCCTCCCGGATGAAGCAGCGGATGGTCTCTCTGAGGTGGAAAAAAAACGGCATGTCGCTGTGCAGATCTGAGCAGCGGCTAGCGTGGGGCGCCACGGTGCTTCTCTGTCTTCTCTCCTTCCAGCCATGATTCAACGCGGCATTTCGTGTAGAGAAAGACCCTGCTAGAATGCCGACATGGATGTGATCGCCACGCACAGCAATGCGGATTTTGACGGCCTGGCCTCCATGGTTGCCGCCCGCAAACTCTTTCCGGACGCCAAGCTGATATTGCCGGCCGGAGCCCAGGAGGCGGTTCGCACGTTTCTCGCCGCTCACGACCTAGGACTCAGTAAACTGCAATCGATCGACTTCTCTCAGATTTCCAGACTCATATTGGTCGACACTCAGGATCCTGATCGAATCGGTGTGCTGAAATCTTGCATTGATAATCCATCGGTAGAGGTGGTGGTGTTCGATCATCATGTTGAAGACCAATCTATATGTAACGGCCGCTCTCTTTTGTCCGTCGTCCAACCGGTCGGTGCCACGACGACGTTACTGGTTGAGCAGTTACGTCAGCGCCGCGTCGCGGTGTCACCATTTGAAGCGACCGTGATAGCACTGGGTCTCTACGAAGAAACTGGCTCGTTTGGCTTTGGCTCCACGACTCCCCGAGATCTTGAAGCCGGGGCGTTCCTGCTTGAAATGGGCGCAGACTTAAACGTCGTGCTGGACACCCTTCGCCGTCCTTTGGATCCCGATACCGTCGCACTCATGAACGATTTGTTGGAACACAGCGACGTCCATTACCTCGAGGGGCGAAAAGTCCTGATCGCGACGAGCGCCATCGATCGCCGCCGGGGTGAAGCGGCCGGAGTCGTACACCTGCTTGCCGAAATGCAGGGCGTCGATGCTGTCATTGTCGCCGTGATGATGGAAGACCGGGTGCAGGTGATCGGACGAAGCCGCCGTCCAGAAATCGACGTGGGATGGATCGCCCGGGAATTTGGGGGCGGCGGCCATGCCGTCGCAGCCGCCGCGACAGTCAAAGGACGACCGCTCTCAGAAGTCAAAGAACGTCTTGTCGAATTGTTGACGACTCGCTATCGGCCTACGCTGTTGGCGCGCGACGTGATGACGACGCCGGTGAAATGCATTGGAATGAGAACGACGATTGCAGCCGCCGGGCAGCGGATGACGAAATATGGAATCAATGTCTTCCCGGTTCTCGATGAGAATGATCACTTCATAGGAATAGTGAGCCGTGAGTTGATTCAAAAAGCCGAGTTTCACCGGCTCGGAAAAGCACCTGTTCAGGACATCATGCAGACTGATGCCTATACGGCAGAGCCAGACACGCCGTTTCATGACGTTGAAGTTGCCATGATCGAACGGAATCAGCGGTTCGTCCCTGTTCTAGCAGGGACGAAGATCGTGGGGGTCATTACCAGGACGGACTTGCTGAGAGTGATGCACGAGGATGTTCTCAAGCTTGCCGGTAGGCAGGCTCTGCCTAATCCATCAGAGCATCTCACCGGAAGAGCCCATCGTAACGTGACGGGATTGCTTCAGAACCGCATGCCGAAGCACGTGGTAGCGCTTCTCAAAGAAGCAGGGCGCCTCGCTGATCGTTGCAATGTGCCGCTGTACGTCGTCGGCGGCTGCGTCAGAGATCTGTTGCTGGGGATCGAGAACCTCGATCTGGATCTCGTCGTGGAGGGGGATGGAATCTCATTTGCCAGAAAACTCGGTGAAATGATGCACGCCCGTGTGAAGGTGCATGAGCGATTCGGTACGGCGATCCTTCTCCTGCCGGATGAATTCAAGCTCGATCTGGCAACCGCCAGAACAGAATATTATGAGTATCCCACCGCCTTGCCGACGGTTGAACAAAGTTCAATCAAGAAAGATCTGTACCGCCGGGATTTCACCATGAATGCGTTGGCCATCCGCTTGAACGCAAAAGGTTTTGGCGATGTCTTGGATTTCTACGGGGGTCAACGAGATCTGAATGACAAGGTCATCCGAGTCTTGCACGGGCTGAGTTTTGTCGAAGATCCGACCCGAGTGTTTCGGGCTGTGCGATTTGAATCCCGGTTCGGATTTCATTTAGGCAAGGATACCGCGGCGTTGATCGCCGGCGCCGTCAAGATGAATCTGTTTCAACGATTATCTGGTCACCGTCTGCTGGAAGAACTGAAATTGCTGTTAGGAGAGCGTGAACCAAAACAGGCTCTGAAGCGACTGGCCGATCTCGACTTGCTCAAGTTCATCCATCCTAAGTTAGTGTGGTCCAGCCGCTTGGAGTCGCTGCTCGATGCCGTAGATCAGGCGGTTGATTGGTATCGGCTGCTGTTTCTCGATCGAAAGATGGACGTGTGGTTGGTGTATTTCATGGCGCTACTGGAAGTCTTGCCGGAACGCCCCGTTCTGGAGACTCTCAAGCGTTTCCCATTTTCCGAATTGGAAGCCAGGTGCCTCAAGACATCCCGGATGGGTAGCCATGCGGTACTTCGCCGGCTTGGAAGAAAACCGCCGCCAAAGCCGGCGGACGTCTATCATCTTCTGTCAGGACTGTGTGATGAAACGCTCTTGAGCCTCATGGCCAAGAGCAAAGGAGAAACGGTCAAGCGGCAGGTGTCAGCGTTCCTCACCACCTATCAACACGTGAAGCCGGTGCTGACCGGTACTGAGTTGAAGGCCATGGGACTTAAGCCGGGTCCGCAGTTCAAGAAGATTCTCGACCGGTTGCTTGACGCGCGTCTGAACGGGGAGGTGAAGACAGAGGCAGAGGAACGACAGCTGGTTCAACAGGTAGGTTGAGACCAAAAGCGAACTGTTTGAAGTATCGGAAAAATCGGATCAAGCATGCGAAGTATGGAATGGTGCACGCAGGAGAACTTGCTCAACAGCCTGCGAGCCTACGCACCTAGAACCGAAGAGTACCCGCAGGAATAGTCTCTCCACTAATTCTCTCCCCACTGTTCGCAGTAGTGTTCCCGTCAACGATTGCCGAATTTTCATTTTTGGGAGCCAAACCGAACTCAACATGATATCCACAAGTTAGGAAGACTATAGTTAACATAATTACATCATTAACTGTTGCCATGGTCGATGACGCTATTTGGCAAATTTGTGTCTACGGGATATGTGTCGGCCTGGTGATCGCCGTCATGCTGGGACTCCCGCCCTTGCTTGGCGAGCGCCACTGGAAAAAGACTGAGCGCCGCTCCGACAGCGCAACGGACATCCCCTATGAATGTGGGATTCGGCCGACTGGCAACGCTCAAGTCCGTCCACCGGTGCAATATTATTTGATCGCCATGTTCTTCGTCATTTTCGATGTGGAGGCGGCGTACCTCTATGCCTGGGCCGTCGCGGTACCGGAGACCGGTTGGCTTGGCTTTATTGAAGTGACGATCTTCGTCAGCATTCTTTTGGCATCCCTTGCCTATTTGTGGCTCACCGGAGCGCTCGACTGGTATGCACAGTCTCAACGTCCGCGGGTTCGTCATGAGCAGCCGCCACGCATGAATGAGTCAACGGAGTTCTACGATGACCGAGTGGCGTAACGGACGACTGGAGGGTGTGCGGATTACCGATGGCGGCGATGGCTCGTTGACCGCTGTCGTTGGTGACTCGGTCCTCTTTGCAAAGCTTCAGGATCTTCTGGCCTGGGGACGGAAGAATTCACTCTGGCCGTTGAACTTCGGTTTGTCGTGCTGTTTCGTCGAGATGGCGACGAGTTTGACCAGTGTCTACGACGTGTCTCGGTTTGGCGCAGAAGTCGTACGCGGTTCACCGCGGCAGGCCGATGTGCTGGTCGTGTCGGGCACGGTGTTTATGAAGGTAGCTCCCGTCATCAAGCAGCTCTATGAACAGATGCTGGAGCCGCGTTGGGTGATTTCGATGGGGTCCTGCTCGAACTCCGGAGGCATGTTTGACGCCTATTCTGTCGTGCAAGGCGTCGATAAATTCATTCCTGTGGACGTGTATATGCCGGGATGTCCGCCGCCGCCACATGCTTTTATGGAATGTCTGCTGCTCCTCCAGAACATGGTGGGATCAGAGCGCCGACCCTTGAGCTGGCACTTTGGTCCACAGGAAGTTCAGAGACCCATTGTGCCCTCGATGCGGGACGCAAAACGGGCCGAGCGGATGAGTCAGCGTGAATATCCGGGTATCGATGTGCTCCCTCGGACCGATCTCCTCTCCCCTCACTTTGCAGGGCAGCCGGACGGCCGTTCGAAAGGCAAGTCATGACTCCACGATCCTCGGCCCTACGAGACACCACGATCGGTGAACAAACTGGACTGGTTGCGGAGCTCATGACGCACTTCGGTTCGGAAGGATATCTGACTGCCGTGCAAGCCACCAAGGATGAGATACCGACGATCTGGGTCGAGAAACACCGGCTTCGTGAAGTTCTCCGCTATGTCAAGACTGAACTCCCTCGTCCGTTTCCCATGCTGTTCGACCTGAGTGCGACAGACGAACGGCTCCGCCGCCATTATGATGGATTGCCAATCGGAACTTTTACCGTGTTCTACCACCTCTTTTCCTTTGATCGGAACCAATCACTTCGCATCAAGGTGGCGCTCGATGGTGAGCCGCTCTCTCTGCCGTCGAGCAGAGATCTGTGGCCAAACGCCGATTGGTATGAACGAGAAATCTTCGACATGTTTGGGATACGTTTCGACGGACACCCATTTCTGCGCCGCCTCCTCATGCCTTCGTGGTGGGAAGGGTATCCACTTCGCAAGGATCATCCCTCGCGTGCGACGGAAATCGGGCAGTTCCAACTGCCGCCGGACAAGCTGGTCATGACCCAGGAGGCGTTGCAATTCAAGCCCGAGGACTGGGGGTTAGCCAGAACCCATCACGATCACGACTCCGACTTCGACTATATGTTCATCAACCTCGGCCCGGCACATACCGGCACGCACGGCGTGCTCCGACTCGTGGCGCAACTCGCGGGTGAGGAAATCATCAATATCGTCCCGGATATCGGTTTTCACCATCGTTCCCAGGAAAAGATCGCTGAACGGCAAACCTGGCATTCCTTCATCCCCTACACCGACCGTGTGGACTACCTCCAGGGTGTGCTGAACGAAATGCCATATTGTCTCTCGGTCGAACGATTGGCGGGTGTCACCGTGCCACCACGGGCGCAAGTCATCCGAGTCATGATGTCCGAACTCTATCGAATCGCCAGTCATCTCGTCTGGTATGGGACCTTTGCGGCGGACATTGGCGCCTTGTCACCGGTCTTTTACATGTTCAACGATCGAGAGCGAATCCTTGCGATCGCCGAAGCCATTTGTGGTGGCCGTATGCATCCGAATTGGCTCCGGATCGGTGGGGTAGCACGGGATCTTCCCATCGGATGGGACACACTGGTCAAACAGTTCGTCGAGTGGTTTCCAAGCCGGCTCGATGACTATGAGCGCCTCGTGATGGACAATCCGATTCTCAAGCAACGGACCGTCGGGATCGGCGCCGTGTCCCTCGATGACGCCATCGCGTGGGGTGCCACCGGCCCCATGTTGCGAGCCTGCGGCTTGCCGTGGGATTTGCGCAAAGCCCGCCCGTACTCCGGCTATGACCAGTTCGACTTTGAAGTTCCAACCGCTTCAAATGGTGATTGTTACGACCGAGCAGTGGTGCATGTCTTGGAGTTGCGCCAGTCGCTGGCGATCGTTCGTCAGTGTCTCAACGCCATGCCGTCCGGTGCCTATACATCACTCGATCCACTTGCGACGCCACCGTTGAAGACACACACAATGCGGGACATCGAAACGCTGATCCATCATTTTGTCGGGGTGAGTTGGGGGCCGGTGCTTCCCCCCGGTGAAGCAGAAGTTCCCACAGAATCGTCAAAAGGCCAGACCAGTTATTACTTGACGAGTGATGGGTCGCAGCTCTCGTACAGGACGAGAATTCGCACCCCCTCGTTCGCCCACATTCAGATGGTGCCACTGATGGCGCGTGGAGAATTGTTATCAGATCTCTTGGCCGTCCTTGGAAGCGTGGACTATGTGTTATCCGATGTGGATCGCTGAAGCACAGTGCTGAGTGCTGAGCATGAAGCCGACGGGCGCCAAACCTCATAACTCAGCACGCAGGATTCAGCCATATGCTGTCAGACGCTGAACGACGAGAACTTGAAGACGCTGTCACGCATTACCCTGATAAACGGGGAGCTGCCATCGATGCCCTGCTGACCATCCAGCGACGGCGCGGCTGGATCTCGGATGACACGCTTCTCGAGATTGCGCAATTTCTCGAGATCACGGCTGAGGATCTGGATAGCATCGCGACATTCTACAACCTCGTGTTTCGGAAACCCGTCGGTCGGCATGTGGCCTTCGTATGCGACAGCATTAGTTGTTGGATCAAGGGTTGCGAGCAAGTGCAGGAGCAGATCAAAACACTCTATGAAGTGGATCTGGGACAGACATCGCCAGACGGGCGTCTGACCGTTTTGCCCATCGCGTGTTTAGGACAGTGTGAACGGGCACCGGCTCTGATGATCGATCAGGATGTGTATGGCGACGTGACCCCCGAAAAGATCGGACAGATCGTGGAGAAATACAAATAAGACAGGCAAAGGCTGAGTTTACAGTTGAGGTTTAGGGAGTTCGCTAAAGTCTTGGTCTTAACCTCAATCTAGTATTGTGAAGATGGAACGACCACTCACTCAACGCATTCATGCGGATGGCACCACGCGGTCGCTACACGAATACGTGAAGGATGGTGGATATCGCTGCGTTCAACGGCTCGCTACCGGGCTGGCGCCCAAGGACCTGCAGCGACTGGTGACCGAAGCGGGATTGCGCGGCAGGGGCGGTGGCGGGTTTCTCACCGGCACAAAGTGGAGCTTTGTCCCGATGGGCCCCGATGCGCCGAAACCAAAGTATATCGTGGCCAATGGTGATGAAATGGAACCGGGCACATTTAAGGATCGTGTGCTGATGGAGGGGGACCCTCATGGCCTGATCGAAGGGATGATCCTCGCTGGCTATGCCATCGACGCGGAGATCGGCTACATTTTCTTGCGCGGGGAATATCATCTATCTGCCCAGCGTCTGACCCAAGCGATTGCGGAAGCCTATGCGGCAGGGTATCTTGGCAAGCCCCTCCCTGGGACGGGGTTTCGTTTTGACCTCCATCTCCATTCCAGCGCCGGCCGGTATATCTGTGGAGAAGAAACCGCGCTGATCAATGCGCTGGAAGGGAAGCGAGCCGTTCCCCGCGCAAAACCTCCCTTTCCACAAACGGTCGGCTTATGGGGGAAACCGACCATCGTGCAGAACGTCGAGACCCTCTACAACCTCCCGCATATCGTGAATCACGGCTCCGCTTGGTATCACAGCTTGAGTCGTACTCAGGACGGTGGCACGAAGATCTATGGCATCAGTGGGCGCGTCACCAATCCTGGATCGTGGGAATTGCCACTCGGCACCACAGCGCGTGAAGTTCTGGAACGATATGCCGGGGGAATGGCCGATGGTGTTCACTTTCGGGGCCTATTGCCAGGCGGCATATCCACTTCGTTCATGACCGAGGAGCACGTCGATCTCCCGTTGGATTTTTCGTCGATCCCGCCTGAGGTCGGTCGTCTTGGCACTGCTACCATGATCGTACTGGATGACCACACCTGTCCGGTTGGGTTTGTGCTGAATCTAGAGAAGTTCTTTGCCCGTGAGTCCTGTGGCTGGTGTACGCCTTGTCGGGAAGGGTTGCCGTGGGTCGCTCGACTCCTCCAGTCGTTCGAGGTAGGGCGCGCGACGAACGACGATCTGGCACTCCTAGACATGCATACGAAGTGGCTTGCTCCCGGTCATACATTCTGCGGTCTCGCACCTGGTGCGATAGCCCCCCTGCAATCGGCTTTGAAATACTTTCGCGACGACTTTGAACAGCACATCAGCTTAGGGCGATGCCCCTGGAGTAACAAGCCAGCGCAATTGAGGGTCTTAGTTTAATTGTATGGCTACCATTATCGTCGATAACAAGTCGTATACGGTCGATGAGCGGCAGAATGTGCTCGCCGCATGCCTCGGGCATGGGCTGAACGTGCCCTATTTCTGCTGGCATCCGGCGATGGGGTCAGTTGGAGCGTGCCGCCAGTGCGCGGTCAAACAGTTCAAAGACGATCGTGATCAGTCTGGTCGGCTGGTGATGTCTTGCATGACGCCAGCAGCCAATGGCACTCGCATCTCAATTGATGATCCAGAGGCCAAAGCCTTTCGTGCGTCGGTCATAGAGTGGCTGATGGTCAATCACCCGCACGATTGTCCTGTGTGTGACGAAGGAGGGGAGTGTCATTTGCAAGATATGACGGTCATGACCGGACATGTCTACCGTCGGTACAGCTTCCCAAAACGGACACATCGCAATCAGGCCCTCGGCCCATTCATTCGCCATGAAATGAATCGGTGTATCCAATGCTTCCGCTGCGTACGATATTACCGAGACTATGCCGGTGGACGAGATCTCAATGTATTCGGGGCGCATGACGCCCTCTACTTTGGTCGGGAACAGGATGGCACCTTAGAGAATGAATTCAGCGGTAATCTTGTGGAGGTTTGTCCAACCGGAGTCTTCACCGACAAAACCTTCTTCCATCACTATGCGCGGAAGTGGGATTTGCAATCAGCCCAATCGATTTGTCCACACTGCAGCCTTGGCTGCAATACGACCGCTGGCGAGCGATCTGGCCTGCTGCGTCGGATCACCAATCGGTTTAACAGCCAGGTGAATGGGTACTTTTTGTGCGATCGCGGGCGGTTTGGATATGAGTATGTCAATAGCGACAAGCGGATCAAGCGAGCCCTCATGCGGCCGGCACTCGATCGGGCCAAGCCGGCGCAGCCGGAGGGAGTGTCTCAGGTTCTCGACATTATTGGAGAGCGTTTACAGCGTGCCCGTGGGATCGTCGGCATTGGTTCGCCCCGTGCCTCAATCGAGGCAAATGCGGCGCTCCGCTCATTGGTCGGACCACAACAGTTTTTTCTTGGCGTTGACGAACAGGAACACCGGCTTCTGTCCGGCATTCTCTCCATTCTTCGGACCGGACCGGTGCCTTCCGCGTCCATTCACGATGCAGAACAATCAGACGCCGTCTTCGTCCTGGGCGAAGATCTCTTGAATAATGCGCCTCGATTAGCGCTGGCCCTTCTGCAATCAGTCCGACAACAGCCAATGGAACGGGTCGACGAGTTGAAGATTCCCCGATGGGATGAGGCCGCAGTGCGCAATGCGGTGCAGAATCGACGAGGACCTCTCTTCATGGCCGGGCATCGGCGGACTTGGTTGCATGAGCACGCAACAGACAGCTATTTCGCCGCGCCAGAGGACGTCGCACGACTGGGGTTCGCGGTGGCTGAAAAAATCGGACCCGATGCGCCGATCGTTTCGGATCTCACCGACGACGTCCGCAACCTCGCTCAGCGCATTGCCGAGGCGCTCACTCATGCCCAACGTCCGCTGATCATTACCGGTACGGGAAGCGGCTCTCAGGCGACGATAGAAGCGGCGGCCAATGTTGCTTGGGCCTTGCACCAACAAGGAAAACAGCCTCGGCTCAGTTTCGTTCTTCCGGAGTGTAATAGTGCGGGTCTCGCATTGCTCGGTGGCAGAAGCCTGAATGACGCGTTCGACACGATCAGTCAGGGAAAGGCCGATACCGTGATTGTGCTGGAGAATGACCTGTATCGACGCGCGGAGCAGGTGAAGATCGACGCCTTCTTGGATACCGCCCAAACAGTCATTGTGATCGATTCCCTTGAGCATCGCACAACGGCGCGAGCCGACGTGCTGCTTCCGGCCGCTACAGGCCCGGAATCCGACGGAACCCTTGTGAATCAAGAAGGGCGAGCCCAGCGGTTCTACCAGGTGTTTGTCCCGGACGATGATGTCAAAGAGAGTTGGCGGTGGCTGAGCGACCTTGCTCGTGCAACCTCACAGGAGACTGGTACCGGATCCGGAGTAGCGACCTGGCGCAACCTCGACGATGCGGTTTCCGCAACGGCGGCGGCTGCCCCTGAGCTGGAACGAATCGGAGAGGTCGCACCCCCTGCAAGTTTTCGTCTGGTGGGTCAAAAAGTTCCCAGGCAGTCTGAGCGATGTAGCGGGCGCACCTCCCTGATCTCTCATCTGACCATCCACGAACCGTCCCCCCCTGTCGACCCAGATTCACCGCTCGGATTTACGATGGAGGGGTACAGAGGACCGCTTCCCTCACCGCTGATTTCCCAATTCTGGGCTCCCGGCTGGAATTCTATCCAGGCCGTGAATACCTATCAGGATGAAGTCGGCGGACCGTTGCGTGAGGAAATGCCGGGGGTTCGGCTCCTTGAGCCAGTCGTGACGAAGGCACCCAGTTGGTTTACTGCCATTCCACGTGCGTTTCAGCCGGCCTCCCGTCAATGGTTGCTCCTTCCACGGTTCGCCGTGTTTGGGAGCGACGAACTCAGTAATCGCTCTCCGGCGATCGTCGAACGGATGTCCCACCCGTTCCTGTCCTTGCATCCATCAGATGGAGGGCGGCTGAGCCTGGAGGAGCAGAGTACGATCGATCTGGTGGTGCAGGGGACGTCATACCGGCTTGCTGTGCGCCTCGATCCTTCTACCCCGGTGGGTACGGCAGGCCTCTTCAGTGGGTCTGAGATGCCCAGCGTAAGCGTGCCGACTCAGGTCGATCTGTTTGAGGCGATCCAGACCGACCAAAGGCGGAGGGTGGCATGATCGATTGGAGCCACACCGCGCTCACCATCGCCGTCATGCTTGGTGGTGGATTGACCTTGGCTGGGATGTTGATCTGGGTCGAACGTCGACTGCTAGGGGTCTGGCAAGAACGATACGGCCCGAACCGTCTGGGGCCAGGCGGGTGCCTGCAATCCCTGGCGGATATGATCAAGATCTTCACGAAAGAAGACTGGGTTCCGCCTTTCGCCGATAAGGCGGTCTTCGTGATCACGCCGGCCATCGTGGTGATCACCGCACTCATGTCGTTTGCCGTAGTGCCGATTGCTCCCCGCTTTGTCGTCGCCGATCTCAATATGGGCGTCATGTTCTTTCTGGCCATGTCGAGCCTCGCCGCCTACAGTGTCATTATTGGAGGCTGGGCCTCCAACAACAAATTCGCGTTTCTCGGCAGTCTTCGGGCGATCGCGCAGTTATTGAGCTACGAAGTTTTCATGGGGTTGTCGCTGATGGGCGCGGTGCTCTTGGCTGGATCATTCAACCTGAGTGACATTGTCGACGCACAACGGCATCAATGGTTCGTGATTCCTCAATTTCTCGGGTTTCTCGGGTTCTTTATGGCGGGATTGGCTGAAGCGCATCGCACCCCGTTCGATATGCCCGAGGCTGAAGCCGAGCTGGTCGCCGGCTACCACTCGGAGTACAGCGGGATGAAATTCGGGATGTTTTTTGTCGGCGAATACCTCAGTGTCATTCTCCTCTCGGCCATGACCGTGATCCTCTTCTTTGGCGGTTGGCACGGACCCTGGTTGCCGCCGGTGGTGTGGTTTGCCTTGAAAATGTCCGGCTTCATCGTCCTGATCATCCTCATTCGGGCAACCTGGCCACGATTCCGCTTTGATCAGCTACTGACATTCGGCTGGAAGGTTGTGATGCCGCTCGCGTTGATCAATCTCTTGGTGACCGGAGGAGTGGTGTTGTGGAGAGCCGGATAACAGGAACTCACCATGCCGCAGTCATGATGGATCGGGTCTGGGGCGAAGAGAAATCGAACTTGTAGAGCTGCCGTACGTATGAAGAGCACATGGATATATGCCCGTAATCTGGTCGTGGGGTTATGGATCGTCTTTAAACGGACCTTTACGCAGCCGGTCACCGTTCAGTATCCAGAAGAGCGACCCTATTTGCCCCCACGCTGGCGGGGGCGGATCGTCCTCACCAGAGATCCAGACGGAGAAGAGCGCTGTGTCGCCTGCTACCTCTGCTCTGCGGCATGTCCTGTCGATTGTATTGCGCTTCAGGCCGCGGACAATCCAGAAGCTCAAGAACGTCGCTATCCTGCTTTCTTCCGGATCAACTTTTCGCGGTGCATCTATTGTGGCATGTGCGAGGAAGCCTGTCCGACCAATGCGATCCAACTTATCCCGGATTTCGAACAGAGTGAATATGCACGGCGGAACCTGATCTACGAGAAGGAAGACCTCCTCATCAGCGGGACCGGCAAGTATCCCGACTATAACTTTTATCGAGTGGCCGGCGTGAAGACACGCGACAAAGACAAGGGGCAAGGTGAACACGAGCTTCCACCGGTGGATGTAAGAAGTTTGATGCCCTGAAGAAGTGCTGAGCACGAAGCCTCGTTTTGCTCAGCACTCACTCTTGTACTATGGAAATTCTTTTCTACATCGCCGCCGCCGTAACTCTACTTGCGACGGTGCGCGTCATCACGCATGTGCATGCGGTCCACGCGCTCCTCTACCTGGTCGTGGCGCTGATCGCGTTGGCACTGATTTTCTATTTGCTCGGCGCGCAGTTTGCCGCGGCGCTCGAAATCATCATTTACGGCGGTGCCATCATGGTGCTCTTCATTTTTGTCGTGATGCTGTTGGGGCCGCTCGCGGTTGAACAGGAACGGACCTGGCTCACGCCCGGCGCATGGGTGGGACCCAGTATCCTGGCTCTGATCCTCCTGGGGGAAGTGGGATACCTCATTGCGGCTGGGGACCATACCGCGATTGTTGCCACGGAAACGAGACAGAAAGGTATCTCTATCGCCCTCTATGGACCCTATATTATTGGGGTGGAATTGGCTTCCATGTTGTTGCTGCCTGGGCTGATCGGCGCCTATCACTTGGGGCGTCGTATACCAAAGGAATCTCGTTGATGTTGAGCACGCCTGCACTCGTGTTGGCCATCATGCTGTTCGGTCTTGGATTGATCGGTTTATTGAGTCGTCGGAACATCCTGTACATGCTCCTGTCGCTCGAAATCATGTTGAACGCCGCCGCTCTCGCGTTCATTGCCGGGGGAGCCCGTTGGGGACAAGTCGATGGCGAGATCATGTTCCTGTTCATCCTCACCCTGGCGGCGGCTGAGGTCTCTGTGGCACTGGGGATCGTGCTGCAGCTGTCACATCGGTTTCGAACATTGGACGCCGATGCATTCTGCGAGATGAGAGGGTGAGCATGTGAACGATCGATCGAAGGACAAAGGGTTTCTGGTTTCGAGTTTCTGGTCTCATGGTGTGCTTTATCCGTCTCGAAACAGGAAACTCGAGGCACGAAACGTGTTCTAGCGGGATTCACGTACGACGAGAGACGAGATGATCAACTTGATTTGGCTGATTCCAGTGCTTCCGCTCGCCGGTTTTCTGGTGTTGGCGCTGTGCGGAGGGCGTTTGTCCCGGCACCAGGTTGCGTGGGTCGGTTGTGGTTCAGTGGGGGCAGCAGCCGTGGCCACTGCGCTTGTCGCCGCGGATTTTCTCCCGATCTTTCCCGGTCGTGAGTCTTACCATCAAACGTTGTGGAATTGGATCGATACGTCCGGGATGACGGTCGGCATTTCCTGGTACCTGGATGCGCTGTCACTCTTGATGGTGGCGGTGATCACCGGCATCGGCTTTTTGATCCATCTGTACTCCGCCGAGTACATGGCAGACGATGAGGGATACGCCAGATTTTTTGCCTATATGAATCTGTTCGTGGCCGCCATGCTGACGCTGGTGCTGGCGGACAATCTCCTTCTGCTCTATCTGGGCTGGGAAGGGGTGGGACTCTGCAGCTACCTCTTGATCGGGTTTTGGTATCGCGAACCAGAATACGGCACTGCCGCGCAGAAGGCCTTTATCGTCACTCGCATCGGAGACACTGCGTTTGCCATCGGGCTATTTATCCTCTTCACGCAATTCAAAACCTTGTCGATCCAACAGGTCCAGAGCCTTGCGACAGAGGCGTGGCCGGTTGGGTCAAACCTTGCCATGATCGTGGCGGTGCTCTTCTTGATCGGGGCGGTCGGGAAGTCGGCGCAATTGCCGCTCCAAGTGTGGTTGCCGGACGCAATGGCCGGCCCCACGCCGGTGAGCGCGCTGATTCATGCGGCCACGATGGTGACGGCAGGGGTCTACCTCATTGCCCGCATGTATCATCTGTTTACGCTTGCCCCGTTGGTGCAAGAGATCATCGCGGTGCTTGGCCTGGCCACGTTGCTGCTTGCTGCGACGAGCGCGCTGGTTCAACACGACATCAAGCGGGTGCTCGCGTATTCGACGATGAGCCAGATCGGCTATATGTTTCTGGCGCTCGGTGTCGGCGCCTGGTCAGCCGCGCTCTTTCATTTTCTGACCCATTCGTGCTTCAAAGCCTTGCTCTTCCTTGCAGCTGGATCAGTCATCCACAGCCTTCATCATGAACAAGACATTTTCCGGATGGGCGGACTTCGGCGGCATCTGCCCTGGACCTTTTGGACATTCTTGATCGGGGCCGCGGCTATGTCAGGCGTTCCTCTCATTACGTCAGGGTTTTACAGCAAAGACTGGATCTTGTGGTCTGCCTGGTCCTCACCCTTAAGCCATCGGTGGATCTGGTTTGGTGCCTTATTCGGGGCGCTGCTGACTGGCCTCTACAGCTTCCGGCTGATCTTTCGAGTGTTTTTTGGTGAGGTCCGCACGCAGCCGACCGGCGAACCAGGTTTGGCCATGCGTGTACCTCTGGTGGTACTGGCCTTCCTTGCGCTCACCGTTGGTTTTCTCGAGATGCCTCACACGCTTGGAAATGTGACCCTGTTCAGTGACTACTTGTCGCAAGCGCTTCCAGCAATGGAGCTGCTTCCTGGAATGGATGAATCAAATGAAGCTCGTGAACAGATTGCCGTCACAGTCGCGGCACTGCTTGGGATTGGGTTGGCCGCTCTTCTGTTCCTGCCTGGCGCCCTCTTTACTGCGCGATGGTCAGATCAATCCAAGGATCGGCCTTCGGTGACCTTACTGCAAGGAGGGTGGGGGTTCGATCGACTGTATGATCGCATGTTTGTGCGACCATGGTGCTCCTTGACCAGACATCCAGGTGATATTCTCGATCGCGGGTATGAGTGGCTGGCCGTTGGCGCTGCATCCTGTCATGGCTGGATGAGTCACACTCAGACGGGGCATGTCCGGTGGTATGCCGCCACCATTGCCGTTGGGACACTGATGTTAATCGGTCTCTTTGCAATGTGAATGCGATGGTCCTCTGGCTGCTCATACTCATTCCAATTCTCGCGGCGCCCCTCGCCTGGATGGGGCAGCAGTGGTCGCGCCATGCTCCTCGTTGGATCGCACTCAGTGCCATGTCCGTTGATTTTCTGCTGGCGTCCTTCTTTGGGAGCCAAGGTCTCTCGCTTCAGGCGTCAGGCCATGGGGCATGGCTTGTAGAAAGTCACGTCAGTTGGATTCCCCGCTGGGGCATCAGCCTGCATCTTGGCCTCGATGGGCTGAGTGTGATCCTCATTCTGTTGACGACCTTCGTTGGGGTCGTTGCCATCATTGCCTCCTGGACAGAAATCCAGAACCGGGTCGGATTGTTTCATTGTAACGTCCTGCTGGCCCTTGGTGGGGTCATCGGGGTGTTTCTCGCTATCGATCTGTTTCTGTTTTTCTTCTTTTGGGAGCTCATGCTCGTTCCCATGTATCTCCTGATCATCATCTGGGGCCATGCACAGCGCCGGCACGCTTCATTCAAGTTCTTCTTGTTTACGCAGGCAGGCAGCTTGGTGCTGCTTGTTGCGATTGTGGCCCTCGCACTCCTGCATCAACAGGCGACAGGACGACCGAGTTTCGACTATGCCGATCTGATGGGACTGACCCTATCCAGCGAGATGGCCAGGTGGTTGATGCTGGCATTTCTCATTGGGTTTCTTGTAAAGCTGCCGGCGCTTCCCTTCCATACGTGGCTGCCGGATAGCTACACAGAGGCGCCCACCGGAGCAACGATCATCCTCGCCGGGATCTTGGCTAAAACCGGCGCCTATGGGTTGCTGCGGTTCACGGTCCCGATGTTTCCGGAAGTGATCAGTGATGTTGCTCCCTTAGTCATGGGACTTGGGGCGCTTAGTATTCTCTATGGAGCGGTGTTGGCCTGTGCACAAACGGATATCAAGCGACTGGTGGCCTACAGCAGCATTAGCCACATGGGATTCATCCTGCTCGGTGCCTTTGCTGGGACGGAGTTGGCGCTGCACGGAACGGTGATGCAGATGGTGGCGCATGGGTTGAGCACCGGCGGCCTCTTCCTGTTGGCTGGCGCGCTTCAGGAGCGTTACCAGACGAGGGAGATGGGGCAGATGGGAGGACTGTGGAGTGTGACGCCACGCCTTGCCGCGATGGCGCTCTTCTTTGCCTGCGCATCACTGGGGTTGCCTGGCATGGCCAATTTCATCGGTGAATTTCTCATCCTGTTCGGATCCTATGCGGCTCAACCGTTCATGATCATTCTGGCATCCATCGGCATGGTTATGGCAGCCATTTATTCTTTAGGCATGATGCAGCGTACATTCTTTGGCCAGCAACGAGATGCCCGTATGGCTCCGGACCTGTCGAATGTCGCGTTTGGGACATTACTCTTCATGGCAGTCCTGCAGATCTGGCTTGGTCTCTACCCGAAGATAGTATTGACCACCGCGAGGCCGGTCATGGAACAGCTTGTACAGTCGGTAGTGGCGTCACCCAATCCGACTCACTCGCCATCAGGATCTCTGCTGTCGTCCCACATTGGGACCTCGCAAGGGAGTGCCCCATGACACTCCAAGACTTCATTGCCCTTTCACCACTCCTAGATCTTGGGGCCTTCTCCCTTGTGACCATGCTCGCGATTGCCTGTCGGCGACACCATGCACGCATCGCCATCTTCGCGTTTGTGTCATGCCTCCTCACGCTGGCAACATTACCCTGGGCGGCCACGGTGGCCCCACGAGCCGTGACGACCTTGCTGGTCGTGGATGGACATGCCTTGTTGTACATGGGACTCGTCCTGACTGCCACGATGGTCATCATCGCATTATCTTACCGATACTTGAATTTCCAGTTTCGTGAGAAGGAAGGTGTGGAGGAATATTATTTGCTTCTCCTGCTGGCCACCTTCGGGGGATTGGTCCTAACCACGGCTGCGCATTTCGTGTCGTTTTTTCTTGGGTTCGAACTCCTCGGTCTGTCCCTCTGTAGTCTGATCGGGTACTTACGCACGAGACGCCATCCGCTCGAAGCCGCGGTGAAATACCTGCTGTTGTCCATCACCGCGTCCGCGCTCCTTCTGTTCGGTCTAGCGCTTCTGTATTTCGAAAGCGGTGCCATGACCTTTCACGGTGTGGGAGCAATCATGAAACAGGCGCAGTCCGTTCCTGCACTGTGGTTAGGAGGATTAATCCTGGTTCTCATTGGGATCGCCTTGAAGCTCGGGCTCGCACCGTTTCATATGTGGATTCCCGATGTATACCAGGGAGCGCCTACTCCCATCACGACCTATATCGCAACCGTCTCCAAGGCAGCAGTGGTGGCATTGCTACTCCGATTCGCCACCGAGGTTGGGGTGTTGGAACTGCCTCCGGTTGTCCATCTGTTCAGCCTCCTGGCGGTTGTGTCAATGGTCACGGGGAATGTCCTTGCGCTCTTACAACAGAATGTGAAACGGCTCCTGGCCTATTCCTCAATCGCCCACTTTGGCTATGTGCTGGTCGCGCTGCTGGCTGGTGGTCCTCCCGCTGCCGAAGCAGTCACCTTTTATGTCATCGTATACTGTGCCATGTCGTTGGGTGCCTTTGGCGTGGTGACGGTGTATTCGAGCGAGGGAGGGGACAAGAATCGTTTCGAGGACTATCAAGGGTTGTTTTGGACGCGGCCCTGGCTCGCCGCCATGCTGGCGCTGAGCCTGTTGTCCTTGGCCGGTATCCCGGTGACAGCGGGGTTCATTGGGAAGTTTTATGCAATTGCGGCTGGCGTCGACGCCGGTCTGTGGTGGCTGGTACTGGCGCTGATCGGGAACAGCGTCGTCAGCCTGTACTACTATCTGCGACTGATCGTGACGTTGTTCGACGAAGAGCCGGCACAGGCAACCGCTCTTCAAGGACTGCCTATCCAATCTCTCCAGACGGCAGGCTGGACGGCTGCTTTCTCTCTGGGATTCGTTGCCTCGATCATTCTCATGTTAGGACTCTATCCAGGACCACTGATGGAAGTGATCCGAGATTCTGTCAGTAACCTGCTCATGGTGGCCGTGCAGAGACCATGAATCAGTTCGAGCCGTGTACTCCATACCAGTAGCCGCGCTCTACCAACGTGGTTTGTCGGTTTGCATCGAAACGACCACACAAACCGGCAGAAGTGTACCACCTCTTGTCTGGACTATCCGATGAAACGCTGTTGCCCCTCATGGCCAAGAGCAAAGGAGAAACGATCAAGCGGCAGGTGTCGGCCTTCTTCACCACGTTTTAGCATGTGAAGCCGATTCTGACGGGTACCGATCTGAAGGCAATGGGATTAAAACCAGGCCCGCAATTTAGGAAGATCCTCGACCGGTTGCTCGATGCAGGCCTGAACAGGGAGATCAAAACGGAATCGGAAGAGAGGAACTTGGCGACTAAACTCGCCGGCCTAGGAAGACTCGCTAGTTCGTCGGAATGATCGAGGCTGAGACCTCATTGGGCAGCAGCAGGGTGGCCATCGGTCGGTTCTGTTCGTCCGCTTGAATGAATGCGAAAAGCGGCACAGGCTGCGGCACGCCTTCAGGCGGCAACGCTAACATCGCCGGAAAATCGATCAGCGGCGAGAGTGTGGTTTGACTGGCGAGACGGATACGGAAGGCCATCAATACGTCACGCAGGCGTCCGGACTTGGCTTCCTCCGATAGCGCCTGAGAAGGGGCGATGCCCATTTCCCACAGAGGCTTCGTAACGGTAATCGGGAAACTGATACCCAGCTTTTGGGCATCCGTTGTCACATCAATCAGGAAACCAGACTGAATAGCTTCTTGCCGATTCGTGATCAACTGATTCACCGGTCCTTCTGCCTTGACCTCGGGTGCTTTTCCTAAGCTTGCGGGACTTTCGAGCTTTGGTTCTTCCGCTGTCGGCAGCGAGGGATCTGCTTGAACCGTTTCCTTCTCTTCTCGAATCGCTTCGCTAGGCGCCAAGGTCGAATCATCTGGCAGAATCGGAAGCGCTTGGATCAGCCCGTCATAGATTCTCCTCGCAGATTCCGACCAACCAGGATTGAATGGACGACCTGAAAACGCCGCTTCTGCAGCTTTTCGCTCGTCATGGGTCAAGACTCTTGGGGTTTGATTGGGTGTGTTCATCGTAAGTTTCAGAATAAACTCGAAAAATCTAAAGTCAAGGGTGGAAAGACTCTAGTCGGGCAGACGACGACCTTTGGTTTCCTGGGCAAAGAGCAAAACTACCAGTCCAATCAAATAGATAAGGGCGATGGTGCTGGCCGCCCGGCTGAAGGAGCCGAGCGTCGTGACCAGCCATCCCGTGAGAAATGGCGAGGCCGAGGCCAGCACGCGACCTGCATTAAAGCAAAATCCGGCCCCGGTTGCCCGTAACTTCGTCGGATACAATTCCGGGAGATAAATCGGAAACCCGCTGAAAATCCCGTTGTTAAAGAATCCTAAGATCGGTAGGAGCATCAAGATCCCGCTATAACTCGATGGTATCAGGTAAGTGACCGGTAACATGATGAAACTCCCCAAACACATCAGAGCGAACACCGGTCGACGCCCGAAGCGATCAGCAAGTGGGCCGAAGCCCAGGTAGCCAAAGATCGCCCCGGCGTTCAACGCCATTATGGCGTAGCTGACGTATTTGGTGAGCGTCGCCGGATCCTCTCCCTTGAGGTCCGGCAACTCACGAATAAGGGTCGGCGCCCAATTTGTGGAACCCCAGAGACCGAATACCGCGACAAAGGCAAGCGCGGTTCCCACCAACGTTGATCGCCGTAAATCACCATGAAAGATGGCCGTCAATGGGATAGCGTGCTCCTCATGTGCATGGGTCCAGCGTTCCGGTTCCTTGACCCACCACCGGACGAAGAGGGCAACGAACGCAGGAGCGATACCGATCACAAACAAGCCGCGCCATCCATAGGTTTCCTTCAATGTGAGATTCATCGTCGCAGCCAGAAAAAATCCCACCGCCCACGCTGACTGGAGAACACCCGCCGCTTTGGCGCGCTTATCTTCCGGCCACGTCTCAGCCACAATCGCGGCACCTGCCGCCCATTCACCGCCGATGCCGAGTGCTGTGAGAAAGCGGGATAGTGCAAGATGCCACCAGGTCTCAGCCAATGCAGCGGCCCCGGTGAACACGGCGTAAATAAGGATTGTAACGATCAGGACTTTCGTGCGTCCGAATCGATCGGCGAGCACGCCGAACGTGATGCCGCCGATCGCCCAACCGATGAGAAAGATGGAAAAGATGATCCCGCCGTACCATCCGATTTGCTCTGTCGTCGGAGGACCACCGCTTGCGGAATGCAACAGATCGTGGAGGGCCGGATGGAGGACAATCGCGTAAATTGTCGCGTCCATCGCATCAAAGACCCATCCCAACCAGGCGACGAATAAGACCAACCACTGATAGCTGGTCACCCCGGATCGCCAAGAGAGAGTAGTCATGCTGTCGATCTATGTCTGCGAGATTTCTTCAGTCAGCGCAGTGGTCGGCGCTACAGTGCGCGCAAGGCTAAGGAGGATCTCTGCTACTGTCAAGGTGAAGCTGATGAGACCCCATGCTATAGTTCGTCGCATGGCGCGATCGAACTACTATCAGGTGCTGGGCGTTTCACGGGAGGCGTCCGACGACGAGATCAAGAAGGCCTATCGCAAACTGGTATTTGAGCACCATCCCGACCGCAATCCTCACAAGACGGATGCCGAAGAACGGATCCGCGAGATCAACGTCGCCTATGAGATCGTCGGTGACCCAGAAAAGCGCAAGAGCTACGATCGGTTAAGTTGGGGAGATGAGCCGCGCTCAGCGGCGGCTGATCCCGGCCTCATTCTCGATGAAATCGAGCAGAAGTTGTTCGATGAAGGCCGGAAGGAAGTGTTCGCGATCTTGATACCGAATGTCGCACGGGTGCGCGAGGAATTGAAGGTGATTCGAGAACGGACAATCCAAGCACAGGGCTATGATTCATTCCTGGAGCCGATAGTCACGACCCGGGCGTCCGAAATCATGGAAGACCTCGTCACGGAGGACATGAATAAGCGGAAGCGACGCCTCGTCGAGGTAGCCATGGAGATGATGGTCTCTCAGGGGATAGTCAAGCGGGGGGATGAACGAGCAATCCGGTCACTCCGCGCTCGCCTGGATGAAGGTTTCTGCAAAGGCCGTGTCCAAGGCGTGGCGTCGGCGCTGGAGCTGTTCTACGAACGGCGATAGTCTCGTTCGATGCCGGATGAAGTAGAGCTGCCTAGTGCGGAGAATGAGGCCGGTACATTTTTAACGTTCTAGCGATGTGCGCACATTCAGATGAATCAATCCCGATGTACCAGCATAGGTTTTCATTCAGCTGATTTCGATACAGTCGGTCAAAGTCGGCTAGACCTGACTGCGCGAGTTCGTGCGAAGCGGCATGATTTCCACGGTGATTAGGCTGTTCATCGGATTTCAGTGTGTGCGCCGACGACAGCACAGGACTTGCTGCGCACATAGAGCAAGTCCCAGGCTGGGAGAGGCTGGGTAGCCTCTCCCAGCAACCCATCCCCTTGTGAGACACGGCCAGGGTCGGCGAGTCCGGCGCTGAGCAACAATCATTACCGCCGGGTATCGTCGCCATCTCGCCATTCCAACTTGACTTGGCGCTCAGTCCTTAGGATTCAACCGCAGGACTCACAACTCAGTATTTCCTCATCAGTACCTCACCGTCACCCATCCCATGACTCGGCTGTCGCCTATTCCTCCACGGCCTAACAGCCGTGACTTTTTGCATAGGCCGGTGAATCACCTGCTCCATTCGTGATTCGAATACTGAGGATGCCGTATGGATCGGATCGGATCAGATCAGATTCACTGGATCGGTTCCCATTCAACCGATTCGATACAGTCGGTTGAAAACAGCCAGCTCTGGTCCCGCGAGCACGCGCGAAACCACCTGATTTTCCACAATGCTTGTGCCAGTCAGAGAATTTGAAGCGTGTTGCGGGGGAAAAGCACAGGATTTGCTATTTCTACGTAGCAAGCGTCAAGCCGGTAGTATTTCGGTATCACGTACGCGAGAACAGAGGTGATCCACCCTCAACAGAGGAGGGGAGCTATATGAATACCATGCGATACACATGGCCGGGTGCGGTCGTAAGCGTCGTCCTCGCTGGCAGTGGACTCTTGATGAATTATGGGACCGAGGTCCCTTCGGCGAATACTCAGACTTCGTTGGCCAATCAACTGACTGTGATGATCGACAGGCTGAGTCAGATCACAGCGCCCGTCGGGGAGTCATCAATCAAGCGATCTCACCCTGCGAAGGGTATCACCAACTCGTCTGCCACGCGCTTTGTCGCAGCCTTCCCTGGTGCGGTTCTGGATAAGCAGACAGGATTGGTATGGGAAGAGACGCCCGATGCCACTCTCAGGACCTGGACCGATGCGACTCGCTACTGTGCGAGCAAGACGGCGGGGGGCACAATTGGGTGGCGGTTGCCTTCGATGGTGGAGCTCAAGAGTGTGCAGGATCAGTCGATGGCGTCGCCGTCTGTCTCAGCGAGTGCCTTTTCTGGCCACCAGTCGACCATCTATTGGTCGACATCAACACCATCGAAGTTTTCGATCAGCGGCAATGCGTCTTACACGTTCCCCGCCTGGTGCGTGCGTGGAGGCGTGAATTCGGAGCAGTATTGAAGATTCGCTGATCGACTCCGTTCCAAGGGGGAGGTGTAGGGGGGAGACAGCTAGAACTGTTTAGTCTTTCGTCAAGTCGCCAAACCGGACGATTCATCACAGTGACAAATGTCGATCGAGTGATGGCGTTACTTGGCGAGCAGACCTGACACGAATTTTCCGGCCTTCATCACCCCCATAATCTTGTCACGGTCTCGCAGCATCTCGATCCGTCGAAGGGGATTTCCCTTCAGGATGACAAGATCAGCCTCCATTCCCTTGGTCAGTGTTCCGACTGAGTCCTGGATCCCGATCAATTGAGCCGCCGTCGAAGTCGAGGCGACGATGGCTTCCATCGGTGTCATGCCGAAGGCCACCATACGCTCGAGTTCCTGCGCATTGTCTCCATGGTAGTTGAACGGTGTTCCGGCATCGGTCCCCATGGCGATGGAGATGCCGCTTTGGTGCGCATGTTTGAAACTGGCCCGATGGCGCTTGGTCATGGCCTTGGCTTTGTCTAACGCACTCTCGGGAATGCCGCAACTCGGTCGGCAGGCTGCCGTGGTCGCCAGGGCTGAAAGGGTAGGAACCATGTAGACCCCATACCGCTTCATGAGTGCGCCAGATTCATCATCCAACAACGTTGCATGTTCGATCGAATGCACACCTGCGTGAATCGCGTTCTTCATCCCGGAGGCTCCGTGGGCATGGGCCGCCACTTTTTTTCCCGCTTGGCGTGCGGCATCGACTGCGGCCGCAAGTTCCTGCGTGGTCATTTGCGCCTCATCCGGCGAGGTGCCGGGTGTCAGCACTCCTCCCGAAGCGATGATTTTGATGACCCCCGCCCCGGCGGCAACTTGGTTAGCGACAGCTTGCCTGACTTGCTCGGTTCCTTCGACTTCTTGTCCAATGAACCGCGCATGACCACCGATCATGCAGATGGCAAGACCTGCACCAACGATTCGCGGCCCAGGGAGAAGGCTAGAATCGATCGCCTGTTTCAGGGTAAAAATCGAATGATCCCGAGATCCTACGTCGCGCACCGTGGTGAATCCTGCGTCGATCGTCGCTTTCGCATGCTTGGCCGATTTCAGCAACGTATACGACGGATGTTCTGATTCCAGCGTGGCGACCACATCTGCTTCGCCTCCCAAACAGAGGTGGACATGGCAGTCGATGAGTCCCGGAAGAATCGTGAGGCCGCGGCCGTCGATACGGATAGCCCCCTTCGGGATCGTGACAGCGTTGCTTGGGCCGACCGCCGTGATTCTGGTATCTCGCACGAGCAGCGTCGTGCTGTCGTGAACGGCTCCCGTCCCATCGATGAGGCGAGCGTGATGAATGGCAATCGTCACAACCTAGCGTCCTACACTATAGGTATGCGCTGCCGCCTGCAGTGCAATGCCTGGGGTCGAAATCCACTTGTTTCGAATGCCGATCTCTTCCAATGCATTCAGGAAAGTCAGCACGTTGGCTTCGGTAGACGATTCTCCCATCAATCCGATTCGCCAGACTTTCCCCTTAAGATGCCCGAGGCCTCCGCCGATTTCTATGCCCGATGTTTCGAGCAATTGAGATCGGACGCTCGCTTCATTGATAGGTGTGGGAACCGTGACACAGATCAGCGTCGGAAGTCGGTGATCAGGAGGAGGCAACGGCTCCAACCCGAGCGCGATCAGTCCCGCCATCAGCGCGCGACTGTTCAATTCATGCCGGGCGAACCTGGCAGGAAGTCCTTCTTCTTTGATCAGACGCAAGGCCTCCCGCAGGGCATACAGCATAGAAATCGGTGCGGTGTGATGATAGGTCCGACTATGCTCTGCCCAGTAATCCGCGATCAGGGCTAGGTCAAAATACCAGCTTTGACAGGGAGCACGCCGATTCTTGATTACAGAAAGTGCGCGCTCGCTTAAGGTCAAGGGCGCCAAGCCAGGTGGGCAGCTGAGACACTTTTGCGTGGCGCCGTAACACACATCGATGCCCCATTGATCGACCTCTACGGGGACCCCGCCAAGCGACGTGACCGCATCGACTATGAGCAGGACGTCGTATGTGCGACAGATCGCGCTGATCGGTTCGATGGGTTGCCACGCACCCGTGGAGGTTTCAGCGTGGACGAGTGCAACCGCCTTCACCGGCCCCGACCGTTGGAGAATCGACGAAATTGCGTCCGGTTCGATGATCTGGCCCCAAGGAACCTCCACACGAATAGCCTTGCCTCCGCAACGTTCAACGATCGTTGCGAGCCGAGTGCCGAACACCCCGTTGATGCCTACGATCACGGCATCACCCGGCTCCACCACGTTGACGACCGCTGCCTCCATACCAGCTGACCCGGTACCAGAGACCGCAATCGAAAAACGATTGGTGGTCGCAAAGACATGGCGCAAGAGGGACTGGATGTCATTCATCACTCGCAGGAAAGTCGGGTCCAAATGTCCCACGATCGGAGTCGCCATGGCACGCAGCACCCGGGGATGAACCATGCTCGGACCGGGGCCTAAGAGCAATCTGCGCGGTGCAGTAAATTCGTCCATCACAAAAAAGGCCCTTTGAATGTCGCGGGGTTAGTATAGCCAACTTCAGAAGGCAAGGCCATGCGGAAAATTCCACGCCGTCCTACTCAGTAGCTACTTTGAGGGGATTTGGAGCGCCGGAGGCACGTGTTATAGTCAGGCACCCATGAGCGACCAGACCTGTTCGATCGGACAACTGCAGGGTCTTCCAGATGCCGAAACCCCTATGGCCTCACAGTCACCACTTCAACCCTACAGCTCTCGATGGTCACTGTTTGTGAATGTCGTCTGCGCAGCCATCCTGATTGCGGCGCTCGGGGACATTCTGTGGGTGTCGATGACCTTTCCAAAACTTCAGCGATTCGAGGAACCAGACCGTGCGCTCGATCTGATGGTCGGCCGTATGATGGAAGCACAAGACGCTCTTCGACGAGCCCCGGTATGGCAGCAATGGCTTGCGGAATGGACGATGGGGAGCGAGGACGAGACTCCTGCGCAAGCCATCCAATGGTATCGCGAGCTGGTTGAGACGACTGATGACCCACTGTCCAAGCTTCGGCTGGCGATCCTACTTGGAGAATCCGGGCGTGAAGCGGCGGCACTAGTCGAAGCCAAGGGATGGCAAGATCGTGGGACGTCTGCAGTGCTCTTTGGACAACTGATCGAAGCTGCGTATGGTGCGCAACCCCTCAATAGGGAACATGAAGTCGAATTACAAGCTCTGCTGGCGGAAACGCTGCCGACCGGATGGTTCTACGATCATCTTGCCGCCAGGCTCGCGCAACGAGCTGATAATCAGGAACTTCTTGTGACGGTCAAAAACCAGAGTGTGCTCAAGGAGGATCAGGTTCAGCAAAGGATTCGCCCATTGCTGTTGTTCGAATTGATCTGTCTGGTGATCGGGTCAGTCATGCTGTTGGGTATTGTCAGGCTCAAGGGTCAGCGGGTGGACATCTTGCGCCTGCACTCACCAGGCGTTCCTCCTCCTTGGTCCGGAGGAAATGCTGCTGCGGTTATTCTCCGTGGTGGTGCCTTAGGAGTGATTGCAACGTCGGTCTTGCTATTCGCTCCATCCATCGAGCATGCGTCGGTGTCGGCATTGGCCATCCCTTTGGCCAACCTTCCCCTGCTTGCGATTGCGTATGTTCAGCTGCTCAAGCCCTCCGGCCTGACGTTCTTGAACGGGTTCGGCCTCCATGTTAAACGAGCCGACTTCGGACGCCTGACCTGCATCATTCTTGCCGTTGTCGCTGCGGGGATCTGGGGCGAATGGATGATGGGGCGGACCGCCGAGTTCCTGAATCTGAATAACCATTGGACGGAATGGTTTGATGAGGATCTCGTCTGGGCGTCACCCTCTGTGTTGGCGAGTAGCCTGCTCCAGTATGTGATCCTCGCGCCGATCTTCGAGGAGCTTGTATTTCGCGGTCTGCTCTATGCGATGCTTCGTCGCCGGTTTTCATTCTTTCCCGCCGCACTCATCAGTGCCGGCATCTTTGCGTTGGCCCACGGCTATAGCCTGATCGGCTTCATCAGTGTCTTGTGGAGCGGGTTCCTCTGGGCTTGGATCTACGAGCGGACAGGGAGTCTGGTTCCCAGCATGGCCGCCCATGCGATGAATAACTTGCTGGTGTGCCTTACGGTGATGGCCTTGCTTCGTTGAGCGAACTCCGCTGCATCAGCTCAAGCGCTTCGAATAGATTACTGTAGCGCAAACCGACACGATCCAGTTTCAGTAACTCACTCATTCGCTTGTTCAATACCCGCTTGCCGGTTGGCCCCGGTTCCCGAGAGGTGGAGGAGCGAATGTCCCACCGCTGCGCGACCGTCTCACAAATATCGTTCCAGGTCATGGGATTGCCATCACTCACATTGTAGATTCCGCTTGGTTCGGCATGGGTCAGGGCCGCAAGGCAGGTCGCAGCCAAATCCTCGACATGAATGAGGTTGACATATTTGCGTGAGCGGTTCACGCGGCCTGTTCTGATCCAATCGATGGGATTGCGACCCGGCCCATAGATCCCTGCGACCCGCAGCACGATGGCGCCATAAGTCGTCCGCAATAGTTCTTCTCCCTGTACACGTTCTTTTGTTAGATCGATGGGTGCTGTCTCATCCACCCAGGATGGAGGATATCCGGTAGAGATGCCATCGGTGTATGCGGAGGTGCTCCCCAGCACCACGAGGCGACGGGTCTGCAGAGATGCCGTTTCAGCGAATTGCCGGACCAATTCAATCGGCACTGCAGGAAAGCACCACAGAATGTCGGTCGCCATTGGAATCGACGGCCATGTATCAGGTTGTGCCAGATCGAATCGTACCCGTCGGTCAGGTCGTAGATGACTGAGGTGCCGCTCGGGGTTCCGACTGGTGGCAAAGACTCGGGTATAGCGTTGCTCGGCGAGCGGCAAGAGGAACTTGGCGGTGTAGCCGGATCCGAGAATGGTCAGTGATTGATGCAAGGCCCGATCGTGCTCCGTGCTAAGAGGTGCAGTGTGCCAGCGGGAATCGATCGGAGTCCAACGAAAAAAGTCATTTCATTTGGTGTACGTATTCACCCGTGCTATACGGGAAACAGGCATCTGATTAAGGACATCAGCAAAAGGACACGATATGAACACGCGATTCTTGTCATGGCTCATGTTACCGGTGCTGGCGCTGGTGACCGGCTGTCCAAGTGGAGGAGGCGGAGAAGGTGGGTTTGAAGGGGGGGCAGTACCAGTCGCGTATGTCGTGAGCAGTGGACCCAACGAAGTGTCGGCTTACACGATCAGTGGGGGAGGGAGCCTTGTGGATGCAGGTATCATTTCACTCACAACCGACGTTCCATCATCCATTGCAGTGTCTTCGAATGGATCCTTCGCCTTTGTCGCAACCAACGATGGCATCTATGCATTCGCCATCAGTGCTACGACGGGGGGTCTCACATCGGTGACAGGATCGCCATTCGTTTCCGGAAGCGGTTTTAACGCAGTGACGGTTTCACCGAACGATCGGTTTCTCTACGCTGCGAACAATAACGGTACCGTATCTGTTTACAGTATTGGTGGAACAACCGGGGCATTGAGCGTAGTCGGCGCTCCGATTGCTGCAGGAACAACACCGAGCGCGGTCGCGGTATCGCCGAATGGATCCTTCCTCTATGTGAGTAACCAGGGCTCCAACAATGTGTCGGCATTCAGAATCAACGGAACCACCGGCGCCTTGACGTTCGAAGAAAACGAAAATGCGGGGACCTCGCCGCGCGGCGTGGCCGTATCACCGAACAGCGCACTTCTCTACGTGAGTAACCAGGGCTCCAACAATGTGTCGGTGTTCAGTATCAACGGAACCACCGGCGCCTTGACCCAGGTCATCAACTCTCCATTTGGAGCGGGAACGGCGCCAAGCGGCGTGGCCGTGTCACCCAATGGAGCGTTTCTGTATGTAAGCAATCAAGGATCGAACAATGTATCGGTGTTCAGTGTTAACGGGACAACTGGTGATTTGAACAACGTGGAAACGGAGCCTGCCGGAATAGCTCCAAGCGGTATTACCATAGAACCGGATGGGCAATTCTTGTATGCCTCAAACAGTGGCGGAGGTGGCAATGTATCCGGCTATCGAATTACAGCAGGCACCGGTGAGTTGGTTTCTTTAGGTGCGGCGTTTCCGGCTGGAGCGACCCCCGTTGGCATTGCCACACCAGGCCGACCATAAGCCTTCTCCGGGACTTTGATAGCCCGCGGGTCAGCCACCGTGCCGCGGGCAGCATTCATCGCGGTGACGCTTCGCTTGAAAATGTATAAAGTCACGGCAGCCAACGTAAAAGAACCACGACAAGCCACTCGCCACCGATTTGGCCGGTGCAGACCCTAGCACATTCCTTCTGTATAACACTGCCCCGTCCACAGCTGCTTCGTTGTCTTGACTATGTGGGAGTGGTATAACCCGAGATGTGATTATCCACACGATTCACAAGGCTATGAGCATGACAAAATGGCTAATGGTATGGCTCTTCACATTCGCGTGGCTTCTATCCGGCTGTGGCGATGGAGGCGGGGAAGGGGGCGCGTTTGGAGGTTTAGGAACCATAGGAGGTGGTGTTGGAACGACATCGATCATGTATGTCACCAATAGCGGCTCCAATAATGTATCCGGATACAGCATCAATGCGGCGACTGGTGCGTTGGTGCCGATTGCCGGCTCTCCGTTTGCGAACCTCTCAGGTCCGTCAGCGATTGCGATATCGTCCGATGGATTTTTCACGTTTGTGGCCAGCAGTCGAGCGAATAATGTGACGGCGTTCAGAGTGTCAACGGACGGTGGCCTCATCTTGGTGCCATCGACTGGGCTCAATCCCAACCCGGCTGCAGTCGGCACAACCCCAGGAGCAATGGCCATCTCCTCTGACACAAAGTATCTGTATGTGGTCAATGGTGGCTCTGATAACGTAACCACGTTCAATATAGGGGCCGCTGGGGTCTTGACTCCTATACCGCCGGCGGCCGGCAACTCGAACCCCGTTTCGGTTGGCGGATCGGATCCTGCATCCGTAGTGATTTCCCCAATTGGAAAATTCCTCTTTGTGGCCAATAGTGGATCCAACGATGTCTCGGCATTCTCAATCGGAGGAACAGGGCTCTTAACGCTCATACCCCCGTCCGGGACGAGCAGGAATCCCATCTCGACCGGTGGGACGGCTTCGAAGGGAATCGCTATCTCGCCGAATGGATCGTTTCTCTACGTCGCGAACAGTGGCTCCAATGATGTCACGGTATTTCAGATCGCGGCAAACGGCCTCCTAAGCTTGGTGCCGCCGGCGGGGTCCAGCGCGAACCCCATCCCGGTCGGGAGCACGACTCCTAATGCCATTGTCATCTCCCAGGATGGCCAATTTGTTTACACGGCCAATGGCGGAGGTACGGTGACGGCATTTACTATTGGAAGCGGCGGACTGTTGACGCTCGTGCCGAGCTCAGCGGGTAGCCTGAACCCCGCACCTGCGGGCACCACGCCTGTGGCAATGACCTTCTCGTCGGATGGCCAATTTCTTTATGTGGTGAATCGTGGAGGTCGTGTGTCGGCTTATGCCATCGCGCAAGGAACTGGGGGACTTGCACCGTTAAGCCCTTTGTTTGGAAATCCCTTCCCAGCGGGGACGACACCTTCTGCAATCGCGACACCCGGATGACCATCAGTCGTGCGGTAATCTATTGCGTAACCAAGTCAGCATCTCACGCGTCACTTGTTCCGGCTTGTCCTCATGGACGAAATGCCCAGCGTCGGCGATCTTCACCACCGTCAAGTCAGTCGCACAATTGCTCAAACCTTCCAGATTCTCAGCGGCCAGCGCATGATCCTGAAGCCCCCAAATCACCAGCGTAGGAATCGCGACGGCTGGATATCCCAGTTGCCGCTGGCGAAACGCGCCGCCGCGTAAGGCTGCTCGATAATAATTTACCATGGCGGTGAGGGCTCCGGGTTCGCATGCCTGTTGTTGGTATTTCCGCACAAGGTCGTCAGGCATGCATTGGCGATCAATCGCCATATGTCTGAAAATTGCGCCGATGACATAACCATGGCCGGCGGACATGGCGGCTTCAGGGAGCCAAGGAATTTGAAAGAAGCCCATGTACCAGGAGCGGCGCAATTGCCGCCAGTGCCGTACTTCTCGCTCAAAGCAGGCGGGATGGGGAGCGTTCACAATCACAAGGGCTTCTACACGATCGCTGTGCCGCATCGCATAGTACCAAGCGATGATGCCACCCCAGTCGTGTCCAACGAGAATGACGCGCTGAACTTGGGCAGCCTCAAGCAACGCAGTCACATCTTCCATCAAGGGCTCAATTCGATAGGCCTCGACGCCGGTCGGTCGTGTCGTGCCGCCGTATCCCCGGAGATCGGGAGCCCAGACCCGATACCCGGCTTGGGCCAGTGAAGGGATCTGGTGCCGCCACGAGACGGCGGATTCAGGAAATCCATGCAGGCAGAGCACCAATCGATTCCCGGTTCCTGCCATAGCGACGTGAAACGATAGCTGATTCGCTGAGATATGGCGAAACGATAGGGCCGGTGTGCCGGAGAAGTTCGGATCCATATGCGTACGTGCAAAAATTTCGAAATTGCTGGTCAGATCTTCAACGTCTCGCTATGATCGCCAGAATGGAACGACCAAATTGGGTATATTGGCCGGAGCAGGGCAGGTGGCGTGCGCATCCTGAGGGCTGTCCTGATCGCGAAATACAAGCGGCGTCATTCGACGAGCTGCAGTTCAAGGTCCAACAGCTGAGCCGCGATATTGCCAAAAGCTCCCGAGAGATCCCCCGCATTGAACCACCCAAGGCAGGGTCTGGCCACGTAGAAGCGCCACGGTATGTGCTCACGCAGGAGCAGGGCAAGTGGCGTGGCTATCTGCAGGGCTACCCCGACCATTCGGCTCAAGGGGAGTCCTTTGATGAGGTGCAGTTCAAACTTCGCCAGCTCTGCCGCGACTTGACCGCCGGCAAACCTACTCATCTACGGAAAGTCGCCTGAGATCCAATCCATTCAAGAGTTATCATCTCTGCACACCTTCTCTTCGCATGTAATCGGAATCTTTCGGTACCACTAGTTCCAAAGCATTCGACTATATCCGGCGATGCCTCACCCAATAGCGTCCTGAGAATGTCTCACGGGAAGCGAGCCGCTTCAGTCCCCAATCCGGGTGATTGAAGGCATCACTTGCGCAGGTCATCGGCTCGATGGCGAGCGCAGCTCGTGGTGCGTCTGCAATCGCATCTCCGGTGTAGACGACTACTGCGGAAAAGGCGGAATCCATCACAACGTCGATCGCGCGGCCGCTTGCGGTATGGCGCAGAGATGCCGTGGCCATTCCCTTCGCATCGCGCTCGAGTTGCACATAGCAATGATTGAAATGTTGCCGCCCGATCTCACGATAGCGGCGAGAGTCCCATGGCGTGCCGGCCGCATTTAGAATGGCCCCCGTAGGGACGAGTCGCTCGTTGAATTCCAAACAGCCAGCACCTGGGATCTCTACCTCCGCTTCATCGATTAATGACGTCCCGACCGTGAAGTAGGGATGAAACCCGACTCCAACGGGGGCTGCACGTGGCCCTACGTTGTTTACCGTAAACGAGCATGATAGCCCTTGCGCGTCGAGTTCATACGTCACCCGCACCTCAAGTGAAAAGGGATAGCCTCGACCGGCATACGCATCGGCGTCAAGACGGACGTCAAACGTCGCCCTGTTCGCCTGAGCTTCACGCACATGCCACGGCAAATTTCGCACGAATCCGTGAATGGCATTGGGGCCTTCTTTGTCGTTGCATTCCAGCTGGAACTGTTCCCCGTCGAACGTGTAACGCCCATGGCCGATTCGCCCGGGAAATGGAATGAGCACATCACCCTGTCCACCTCGCTTGTGGTTTCCGCCTGAATAGCCCCACACGATGTCGGTTTCCTGTCCGCTATCGTCGAGCAACCAATACCGTCGCAATGCCCCGCCCCACGGAGATACAACAGCGCGCTGCTGCTGAAACGACAAGGAGAGTTCAGTATCCGCGGTCACAAGCTTCACAGTCAGTCAATATACCATTGCAACAACTGATGGCAAAGTAAGCTGCCCATCATTTCAAGTACTGCTGCTGTGCCTATATGACGATTGTAGATTCTGCGGTGGTGTTACAAGTCATGTCCGGTGACTTATTTCACAATGACATACCGGCAAATCTCCGGCTCCGTCATCAGAAGTCCCGACAACTGATGCAATGCGCCTAAAATGTGTGGAGTCGAAAAATGTGCCTGTTCTGCTGCAGGACTTGCCCATTCTTCGATAAATACGAATTCAGCGGGGCTAGAGGTATTCTCCACAAGCTGATAACTCAGACATCCTGCCTCTCGGCGAGTTGGCTCGACGACTGCCGAGAGGATCTCTCGAACCTGAGCGATCTGGTCCTCCTTGGCTTTGACGCGCGCAATGACTCGAAGAGAAGTGTCCGGCATCATGGCTTCAAGATGGTCGCTGAAGGCCAGCTCCTGATCTAATCGTCGATTCCGGTACAGTCGGCGCCCAGCCACCTCCCTTTGATGTCCATATGTACCTTACCTGATCCCGATTGTTCTCTGTCACCGATTGCTACAAGGCTTTCCGTCGTCTTGGCCTCGATCGTGAAATGGGTCGTTGAGGGTGGAGGGCCTGGACAAATCTGATCAAGTGCCAGCTTTGAGGAGGATTTCGAGATCACTTTGATCTTGCATGGCACCTCATCATCTTCTTCCTCTTCCATCTCTTTGATAATGCGATCGTGAGCCACATCCGCTTTCGTAATACATGACTGCGCGGTTGTTGTGTGTGGCTTGCCCTCGCGGGCTTTCATCATCTGCTCCATTTGGGTGCGTTGTGGTGGCGTCATCCTAGCCGACATCTCTGGCGAGAGTTTCATCCCCGACGCAACCGTCGTAACCGTCATCTCCCACGCGCCGGGTTTGACATTCAAGGACTCCGCTTGTGCATCCGGCATCACACCGGGAATGACGAAATCAAAAACAAGTCCCACTGCTACGACAACTCCAAGGGTTCTGAGCGCCACGATCGTCTTGAACATATGCCCCCCTTCTGATGGACTGCAGCGAGGCATTGTACTTGTTCTATTTCGACTGGTCTATGGCGAGTGGACGGAGTATTGCACAAATGGATAGACGAACCTGATGAGCGACACACTCCGGAACATAGAAATTACGGTAGGGATGATCTCGTCTCGATACTCTCCCCCTTGACCTGTCCATCGTTCGAGGCGTAGGCTGAGAATGTCCTTTCACAGCCGCCTCACTCTGAAGGTGGTGACGATGGTCCTCCGTGGAGCATGTTTCCAACGGTTCGGACTTGCTGGGTGTGTGTTCCTCATTAGACGAGTCCTATCTTCTGACACTGCGAAATCAATGCATCGTGTCCCTGGTGCGCTATGCCTTATACAGGGTACCAGATTGCATGTACGAGAGACTGATGGCATTCGAAGGCGGAGATGAGCTGTGGGAACTCACAGAAGGACTCGCGTGGGGGGACGCGAGGGCGTGACCTATGTCATTGGAATACTGGGGAATCGTGATCGGCCTCGCAACCTTGGTCGTGATGCTGCTTGCGTGTATGACCATGCTCAACCCAAAAGGAGGTAGAGATCAGAAGGGAACGAAGCAAAGTACCGGTAGATCAGTTGACGTTCCTATACCACCGTCGGTTACCAGCAGGAGGGCAGCATAGTAGCGGGATGTTGCTTGATCTTTAGACACGCACCAGCGTGAGGTGCTGTACGGTTGAAATGACAGGATTCATGAGTGGAATCTCAGCACCAATCGAAGGGGTTGGCCTAAACCTTAGAGATAGGAGGGAGATATGGGTCCGACGAAGGCGATCGTGAAAGAGTATGCCCTCTACGAGGCATTGGGAGGGAAGTTGATCAAAGACGGTTTCGCGAGCCGGCAGGACATTGAAACCTATGTGAACCATCATTATCTCGTGTTGCCGGTCGTCGATAAGCGAGGGCAGCCGTGGTTGCTCGATGGAAAGCCGGTGTATTGTCTTCGTGGGACTCAGTACGAAACGGTGAACGACGAACGGGTCCATCTGGCCAGGTGTCCGGATTGCGGCGGGATGGGGGTCCGAACCGACGAATTCGTGGTGGAATCCGATTGTATCCGCTGCACGGCCTGCGGGCATGAGTTCGATACTAGGCTGGAGATGATGGAGACGTAGCGGGATTAGATTGGTATCCCACATTCATCATATGAATTGAGACCCTCTCAGCGCTCCCATCGGTACCCGACGAGAAAGGGCATGACCGTCAACACGCTGAGCGCTCCGAGGGGAACTATTCCTACGACGGTCTGTTGGCCATCGACGTACTCCCTGAATGAGAGGCCGTGGATGGGGAGCATGACTGTCCATTCCAGCAGAAGCATCAGGCAGAGGGCCACGAGACCCACGCCAAGTCGGATGCCTGGCAGGGGAGGCAACGCAAATCGGTCGATGACCCAGCGCGCTCCGACGATCGTGGCCAGCAGAACGTTCGGAATCTCCATTATCTCGGCCAGCCGTTCGCTGACATGCAGCGCAACCACTTGCATTCGAATCACCTCAAGAACTAATCCCGTTCCAATCGCGACGAGAAAATAGATAACGCCGGCCTTCACGACCTGTACGAGACCATGCGGCCTCTTACCGTCGTGCGTCGTGTCGGGCAAGGAAGTCACGGGACTTGTCGTCGCATCACCTTAGTCGGAGGGCGCGGCGTCTCATGCCTAGGAGAGCCGTCGCCACCTCCGATAAATCAGTCTAGCCGAAAATCACAGACACATCCATTCTCAGGTACAAAGCGACGGCCGAGAAGAATCGGCAAGTGGGGAAGGTTGGGGACGAGAGGTATGACTGCTGGAGAAAATAACCGTGGTCAGTAGCGGCGCGGACTCCGTCGTCTTGTTGACGGTCAATACAAGATCGAAGGGAGAAACGAACCGGTGGGTTTTTGCAGGCTGGAAGGAAGTGTCATAAATAACTAGACAACGAGTGAGACTGTACGGTGAGTAGTTGGGTCTTGGTTAGTGCAGCGGCAAACAGCGTTTCAATGAATGAGCGTCTAGGATTCAACCAAAACCGGCGATGGAGCCGTGCTTCGAACGCGGGATCGTGTATCGGCGCGAAACCGCGCCGGCGGAAGTTTGAATTCTCGCTTGAAGGCCCGGTTGAAGGAGGGTTCGGACTCGTATCCCACATCCCCGGCTACCTCGGCCACACTCTTCGATGTCGATTGTAACAGTTGTGCGGCGAGGTGCATTCTCCAGCGTGTCAGATACCCGATCGGGGTGTCTGAGAGATAATTGCGGAACCGCTGGGCGAGCACGGAGCGAGAGATACCGACTTCGTTCGCCAATGTGGCGATTGTCCAGGGTCGAGCCGGCTCTCGATGCAACAGGGCCAATGTTTTCCCGACCTCCTGATCTCGGACACCGGCGAGCCAGCCTATCTGCGTCGGGGGCAGCCCCGCAATGTACCGCCGCAACGTTTCCACGAAGAGCGCTTCGGACAGTTTTGCCACTACGGCCGCCCCGCCGGGACCAGAGGCTTCGGCATGGTCCACTGAATAGCGGAGTGTGTCTTCCAGCCAACGCCCGGCCGCATTATCCCGGATATTGATCTTCACGATCGGCGGGAGACCGGCCAGCAACATGCGACTGAGCTGAAGATCGCAGGTCATATAGCCACAGATGAGTTTTGTGAGTTCTCCGCCCCCGCCGAATTGAGAAAGTTTGAGGCCTTCCGCGAGTACGCGACGTAGAGTCTGTGCACTATTCATTGGCGCCACGGCGAGGCCGTTTCCCATCCGGTGTGCGTGACCATGGGGAAAGATGACAATGTCGCCGGCCTCCAGAGGCAGCGGCGTGCCATCATCCTCCACGCGCGCATAGCACCGTCCCTCGGTCACCAGGTGAAAAATGATCACATGCGCGGAATGGGCGGACAGGTACCCGGCCATGGTGCACGAGTCCGGCTCAAGCGCGCACCAGGGTGCAGAGAATTCGCCGTTAAAGAACACAGCGCCGTCGAGCTTCACGGCTTTCAGCACTTCAGAGAGCACGTCCATGCAAGGATTCCTTCTGCAGGTAGACAGTCAGCAAACGATTTCGGACGCCCAGCTAATCGGGCTGGTAGCTTATCATTCTGCTGCTAAGAGAGCCAGACGCCAGGCTAAGACGCCCACGTTTGGTTCTTCTATAGTGGCCCCATCGACACACAGCAGCCCATCAGGATGAACGGTAAACCATAGATACAAGGAGGTGCGCAATGGAGACACGTGCAATGGTGCTTGAAGGGGAGGATGTCATGGTACGCCTCAAGGCAATCTGGACGGCCGGGGACTACGATCGCTTTTCCCGGTACATGGAAGGAGGGGCCCGCGAGTTTTACGAGCGACTCAACGTGACCCCTCATTGTCAGTTCCTGGACGTCGCCTGTGGCTCAGGTCAACTGGCTTTGCTTGCAGCGCGTGATGGCGCAGAGGTTACCGGCGTGGATATCGCAGGGAATCTGGTGGAGCGTGCCCGGTCGCGGGCAGAGGCGGAAGGACTGTCCGCTCGCTTCGAGGAAGGAGATGCTCAAGCGCTGCCCTTTACGAATGCCCGATTCGATGTCGTGACAAGCCTCATCGGCGCCATGTTCGCGCCTCGACCTGATCGTGTTGCGCACGAATTGCTCCGTGTCTGTGTGCCGGGCGGTACGATCGCCATGGCCAATTGGACGCCACAGGGTTTTGTCGGACAAATGTTCAAGACCGTGTCGGGATTCATTGCGCCATCTGGAATGCCGGCGCCGGTCCTGTGGGGTGACGAGACCACCGTCCGCGAGCGGCTGGGCCGCGGCCTCTCAGAACTCAACTTGACCAGACAACAGTATCGCTTCGAATACCCATTTCCGCCGTCTGAGGTCGTCGAATTCTTTCGTCTCTACTATGGGCCGACCAATCGAGCGTTCGCCTCGCTCGACCAGGACGGCCAGGGACGCCTTCGGAAAGAATTGGAGGATTTGTGGACGCGGCACAATCAATCCGGGCCGAACTGTACCATGGTGTATGGAGAATATCTTGAGGTCATCGGTATTCGAGCGTGAACGGAAACAGGAAACTTCTCAGCGAGAGCATCCCGGTCCATCAGCCCTTCACTTTTCGCTGGTGGATGCCGAGCTTGTTGCCGTCGGGGTCGACGATGATCGCCGCCCTGCAGCCGGGCAAGTCGAACGGCTCATGGGCGAACTGCACATTGTGATGTTGGAGATGTTCGATCGTCTGGTCGAAGTCTTCCACTTCCATGGCGAGGTGGGGACCATCACCTGAGGGTTTGAGGAATGGTTCCTTTCCAACGGCGAGTGTATGGGGCCCGATCTCGTACTCGATCCAAAAACCATCCGGGATGTCGAGGGACATGGCAGGGGTGAGTCCGAGCACACCCTCGTAGAACGCTCGGGACCGTGCCTTGTCTGTGGCAGGATAGACAATGAAGGCAAATTCGGCAATCCGCATGACGACGGCATCTCCCGTGCGTAGGTGGCCGAGGTGACTAACAAAACGGTGAGATGGTACCGTTCTGTGCCGTAGCGTCTACCGTGGCCCCAATACCTCTCGCCATACCCCCGCAAGATCAAGCAGCGCTTGGCTCCCATTCCCGACATACACGGAACCGTGCATCGTCGCCAGTGTCTTTGGCTGCAGCGCAGCCAACCGTTTCAGCGTCGTGTCCGTCAACGTGCAATACGGCACATAATTCGCCAGCGGACCCTTTTGATACTCAACGAGGGTGGTCCTGCATCGCTCGATGACATCCGATTCTGTGATGGGTTCCACGTCGCCGTTTTGATGGAAGAGATCCGAGCACAAGAGAGTCCGTTGTGTTTCCTCGAACAACAATCCCGCTTCCCAACAGTGCGGCACATGCGGCGTCGAGAGGAATTGAAAGCGATACCGTCCGGTCTGCAACACCTCCCCATCGGTCATGCCTTTGGCGGGCCGAAGTGAGAGACAATCATCGACGCTCACAAGTTTTCCGACCACACTGCATACCGCGTCAGACTGTGGCGCGAGGGTCTGCCACTCAGGCAGAGTGCCGGACTCGTCGGCTTCAAAATGGCTGAATCCGATCCATCGTAAGGTCCGAACATCGAGCAGCGACATCACGGCGTCTTTTGTCGCCGAGAACAACGCGCGCGGTCCTGTGTGGAACAAGAGAGGCTGTTCATCGCGCACGAGGAACTGACTGAATTGGATGTCGAATGGTTTCACGAACGTTGTGATCCGGAAGAGGTCCGGCGCCACCTCGGTAATCGTCGTCATAGAGCCCTCTCGGTATAGCGTGCGCCGGCATCGTAATACAGGACGACAGCGGGCTGCAATCGACCGAGGAGACCGTCGCAGGGCCGAGCGCCATGAGGGCGGCCTGCACAACAAAACAGTAGTTCCGCCGTGGACTTATGGACCGGCCTCACGCAAGAAAGTCCAATTGATTCAAGCGGTCAGACTGAAAAACGCTCATAGTGCCAATGCCTTGGACACCGATAGATCGAGAGAAAGCACCCGTTCGTTAGGATTCGGAGGTGAGGTTCTTTGCGGTGAAGCGCGACTTCGACTACTATTTCTGCAGTCTGTGGGGTGCCGGTACCTGGGTCGAGCGACGTGTTATCAGGCTACGTCCTTGCGCTTCAACAAGCCCGCGAGATGGGCGAAGGGTGTGAAGGTCGAAGGCCGTTCCTGCTCCCGGCTCGGCGGGGTCTCACCAGGCGTGTCAGCTACCAGATATCGCTGGTGCTCATTGTCATGACAATAGAGACACAGCAACTCCCAGTTGCTGCCGTCGAGTGGATTGTTGTCGTGATTGTGATCCTTGTGATGGACGGTGAGCTGGTTCAGCTTTTTGCCGTCAAATTCTCGTCCGCAGTGCGCGCAAATCCATGGAAAGAGTTTGAGCGCGCGAGCCCTATACGTCTCTTCGCGATGAGACGGGTGGTTCCGTGCCATGAGAGTCTCCCAGAGATTGGCGACTCGTCACAGGGGTATTGTACACCAAGTTGGTGAAACCTGACCATCTCTCGGCAAAATCGATTCCTGATACCGTTTCCTCGTCCCAATCCAAAGTTCAAGGCTCATCATGGGCCGGGAAGAAGCTCGGTCATTTGAGTGCGGCAATCTGCCTGATGGTGAAGGTCCCCACACCTCTCGTAATAGTGATTTGACCCATTCGACTCAAGCGAGATATTTCGAAAAACAGTTCGTTCCAGGTAAATTGCGGCAGGCGAGTCACCAAGGTCTCGAACTCGCATTCAGAAGAACCTTGGAGCGATTCGAGGATCCGGCCGGTAATAGGCTTCTGCTCTCCCATCACGACTCCTTCCTGTTCGAGTTGACCGAGCCGAGACTATCTTGCCGAGGATGCGCAGGACGATTCTAGCGTTGAAGCAGCGGGGCCTGAACGAGAACGATCGCTTGCCTAAACGAGGCAGAGATGCGCGAAGATGAACCAGACGGCGTAGTAGAAACGCCTTGTATATATGCTACGCGCCAAGAGGTTACGTGGTCAAGCCGTCATGCTCATGAATTCGCGTTTCGCCAAATGAAGGAAACCGTGCAGCCCAGGGCTCGATACGTGTCCGGAATTGGGGCTGGTCAAGTGGTGAAAGCCATGAAGAAGGAGATGGAACCGAGGCGCCCCTGCGTTGGGGCACATTATAAAGCTCGCTAAGTTGCAGAGAAGCTCCTATGGTCTAAGTAAGGCAATAAATCTAAAGAAAGGAGCCACCATGGATGCGAATCTCTTAACATTGGCAGCAGCGTTGCTGGGACTTGTGGGTGTTGGCATATGGGTCTACAAGAAAGGAACGTGAGCGTGTATTGTAATAGGTAGAGTCCCTCTGCTATGTCTCGTGAGCGCATCTCGCGAAACGTGCAACCTGAAAACGAGATGCGCTCTCTGAACTCCCTCTCAGTTGGATGATAAGCCTGTCCCATGCCTGCGCATTCAAAGGTGCTCCCGTAAGAAAAGAGTTGCCTAGCCGGACGGCGCATCCGCCGAGAGTTGTCGCCCGACACCGGTTTCCGTATCAAAGATATCCATAGATATTCCAGAGCCAATTATCCCTCGTATGCAAACGCGTCCGACCTGCTTCTATCCCGACGTTGGGAGAGACCATAAAAGAAGGTTGGAAACCATTGCCCTGATCGAGTTCCTGAGAGATACTAGCGCCCAATCGAGGAGAGACGGATATCTCAGGAATGGTCGGCAGCAATGCGGAGGAGCTATGAGAGAGAAGAGAGGGAAGGGAAAGGGAGACGAAGACGCAGACAACATGGCTGACGCATATGGAGGAAGCGATCCCTTCCAACGCCTGCTCAGGCTGATGTTCAAGGCGCATCCGTGGCACGGCGTATCCATCGGGCAAGAAGCCCCGGACGTAGTCACCGCCTACATCGAAATCGTCCCGACCGACACGGTCAAATATGAAGTGGACAAGAGCAGCGGTTTTCTCAAGGTGGACCGGCCGCAGCGGTTTTCCAACTTCTGCCCGGTCTATTATGGACTGATTCCGCAGACCTATTCCGGAGAACAAGTGGCCGCCATCTTCGGCAAGCGAGCGCGCCGCAAGGACATGGTGGGGGATGGTGATCCGCTCGATATCTGCGTGTTGTCGGAAAAGAGCATTCCGCACAGCGACATCCTGCTGACTGCGCTCCCGATCGGCGGATTGAGCCTAGCCGACGGCGGTGACGCAGACGACAAGATCATCGCCGTGATGCGGGACGATGCCGTGTACGGCAACTTCACGGACATTTCACAATGTCCGGCGGCGCTCATGGATCGGTTGCAGCATTATTTTCTGACGTATAAAAGCGCCCCCGGGACGACACATCACAAGGTGGAAATCACCAGCGTGTACGGACGGGAAGAAGCATTGAAGGTCATCCGTGCCAGCCACGCCGATTACCGAGCGAAGTATCCTGAACTGAGTTCCTTGTGGCCGAGAAAGTTGTAGCTTGCGCGGATGAGGAGTTCTGAGCAACCGGACGGCAAGGAGAACCGATGGCGATTTTAATCGAACGTCCAACGCGAGTGCCGGCGGCGGGGAACAAACCGAAGCTGATCGACGAGTTCATCGGCCGAGTGAATTCCGGCACTTCAGGGGTGAGTATTGCCCGCATGCAGAGTCCAACGGGATGGCAGGAGCCTGGGCAAATGCCGGAGTTCGACGAATACACGGTGGTTTTGCGCGGGATGCTGCGGGTGGAGACGAAGCAGAACGTACTGGAAGTACAGGCTGGACAGGCCGTGATGACCGCGCGCGGAGAATGGGTGCGGTATAGCACGCCCGGTCCGGACGGAGCCGAGTATCTCGCCATTTGTATTCCGGCGTTTTCACCGGGAACGGTTCATCGCGATAGTGCTTAGTCGGTGCTTCCGTTACTCTATCGTCCCTTGTCACTTACTAAGGAGGACTTCATGAATCGATGGATGGCGATGGTGGTCTGTGCCATGGCATTGATCTTTAGTTTCTGGCTTGCCGGAATGCCGACAATGGTGTCGGCGGACGAACCGACCGTGGACTTGAGCAGCCCCGATGCCATCAAGTCGGCGCTCGAGCAACAGGTCGGAAAGCGGGTGAAGGTCAAGTTGGAATTAGGCCATGACCTGGACGGTAAAGTTGCGAAGGTCGGCTCCCACGCGGTTCAACTGACGGAACTGGCGGGGATGGAATTCTTCGACGCCACGGTGAAGTTGGAGGAAATTGCCGCGGTCATCGTGAAGGTCCGCACGAAGTGAGAGGGTAAAGGAGGACGAGTCGCAACTTAGATCGGTCACGGCCGTCGCTAAGCGCTGCACGTCTCTAATTCCCGATTCTTGCGAGCGTTCAGGAACTGCATGAGGGCGATACGCAATGTGCGATTGAGACGTTGACGCGATTGGAGCGGCAGCTGCACGAATTCAATCCCGCATTCATTTCCCTGCACCCAGGTTACCCGGCCCAGTTCAATAGGTAGTGCGGACGTCTGATCGGGTAAGAGCAGACTCACTCTGACGTTGCTGCCGATGGGTAATTCCCGATCGCATTCCATCGCACACCCGTGCATCGAAAGATTTCGGAGCGTGCCCTCCTCGACGAACGACTCTCCGCCGATCATCAGTGGAGCATGGAAGGGATACCGCTGGTAGGTTCTCTTGTGAGAAAAGCGCGCCATCATCATCTCCCCATGATGGCGCCGATTGTATCTCGTCACGACTCGTCGCGGTATCCTACATTGGGAGGGCGCTGGTGCGATACCGGATGGAGCAGCATAGTCCCGTCGTGTCGGAGTTGCCACCATTCACAATGTGCACGTGAGTATGGTACAATCATCACAGACGAATTTTAATCCTCGCGCTCTTCCCTCCTGGTTCCGTCCCTGCGCGATTGAATTGATCGGTGTGCAGTAAGGTCGTCGGGCAAAGGCCTTTTTTGTCAGCCATCACGCCCCGGACCGATGCGTCGTGTGTGTTCGAGGCAAGGAGAAAAACCGCGATGAAGCAGAACCCATCTACATCTGAGAACCGTTGGGTCCGAATCCCGGACGGCACGAAAGTACGTCATCGATCTGAAGCCTATGAAGGCATCATTGACGGACTGACCGAGATCGTGTCCAATTCGGAGCGCAACCCTGACGGGAAGACACAGTATCGCGTGAATGTGGGTGACAGCACGCGGTTGCTCGTATCGGAGAACCATCTCAATATTCTGCTCGATCAGGATAATTTGATTCTGGTCGGCCGCGAATCCGAACTGTATCGTCGGTCCGTCACCGACCGGCTACGGTCGGTCTTTGCGGAAGATCGGTTTGTAAGAATCGGCAAGAAGGGTTCCGTATTACCCAGCGAGTAACGCGATCGAAACAATCCGGTCACGCATTTCCTACGATCGAGACGTTTGGAATCAGAGAGGAGTCAGATATGTCCTGGGGGACCAAAGCCTCACCTAGACGGAAACGAGCCATTCGTAGAACAAGAGTTCACTGGGATCTGCTCGGACTTCAAGATCCGGCGAGCAACTCGTCCGCACCTTCGATAGAAGACATTCGCCGTCAGATTATCTCAGCGTCAAGCCACGGTTTGAGTCCCGATACGCTCTCTCGTTCTCATATGAACGGCGCATCCCGTAAAAAAGTTGTCAAGGTATCCGGATCAACTCGAAAAGGCGAGGCCCTTACATAGGATCACTCGCGCGCAGCTACGCCATAGCTGAAGGAGGGCATCATCGGAGGACCAGGTAAAGTTACGCTCGCAAAACGAGACCGTGAAAAAGCCCGCATTCAGAAGCAGCGTGAAAAAGAAGAGCGCCGCGCGCTGCGCAAAGCCAATAAGCGCGACCGGCCTGGCCAAGAGGGTGAGGACCCGGATCTCGCCGGATTGCGATGGGGCCCTCAAGCTCCACTGTATTGAGGGTTCCCCGTTTGCCGAGAAGGTTGCGTCGGCGTACGACTCAACGCGAACCGTTGAACCGCAGGTCGATACGAATCTAATGAGGGTGCCGCGCTCGGCTTGCCGATGGGCATGACGGTCTGTTGTGCCAAAATCTCGACCGCTCCATCTTAGAACCCTGCTCCAAACAAGGCTCCAACGCCAGCCGTGACCGCCATGGCCAAGGCACCCCAGAAAGTAACTCGCGCGGCACCTCTCATGATTGGCGCGCCACCGGCCTGCGCGGCCAGCGAGCCGAGTAATGCAAGAAAGAAGAGTGAGCTGCCTGACACGGCCCACAGAATCATCGATTTCGGCGCCGCCACGACAATCAGGAGCGGGAGGAGTGCACCAACCGAAAACGTGCCGGCCGACGCGAGTGCGGCTTGAACCGGTCGAGCAGCCACTGTGTCAGTGAGACCCAGCTCTTCACGGCTATGCGCGCCCAGTGCATCATGGGTCATCAATTGGGTCGTGACAGCAGAGGCGAGGCCGTGATCGACTCCACGCGCGACATACATAGCGGTCATTTCCGCGTGCTCTCGCTCGGGATCAGCGGCCAATTCCGTCTGTTCCCGATCCAGATCCGCCCGTTCGGTGTCAGCTTGCGAGCTGACCGAAATATACTCCCCGGCCGCCATGGACATGGCGCCGGCTACAAGTCCGGCCACACCGGCAACGACAATGCTCTGTGAACTTGCGCCTGCCGCCGCCACGCCCAATATGAGACTGGCCGTGGACACAATACCGTCATTCGCACCAAGCACCGCTGCGCGCAGCCAGCCGGCACGATGAATCCTGTGCGGTTCGCGATGTCTTACCGCGTCCGTTTCTTGGCGCAAATACATAGGGGGAGTATCCTCGAGTCAGAGTGTGGTCAAGGTTATGGTTTCATTGCGGAAAACCGTAAGCGAACGTAATCTGCATGCCAGTCGCCGTTGGCATCGCGGAGCATGGGCGCTAATGCGTCAGTGACTTCGGAAATAAACTCCGGTCTTTGGTCGATGGGCAATGCCGACACGTACGGCTGCGCAAATGTCTCAAGCCAGGCGCGCATACCATTGGGCAGGGGAGTGGGGCGTGGAATGAGGGCAAGGCTTGTGACGACAAAACCCTTCGCTGTAAGCAGTGCTCCGTATTCTTCCGGGCGCGGGAAATACCAAGGATTGATCGCCTCGAGGTTTCGCGAAAGGAGTGCAGACTCGAGTGCGTTCACAATGGCGTTGACGTTGCCGTATCCACCGAACTCACCGACAAAACGACCGCCGCCTTTGAGCGCCTCCCAGACGCCGGCGATAACCCGATCGGGTTGTTGGATCCAGTGTAGTGCGGCGTTTGAAAACACGGCGTCAAATTCATTCCTGAAGGACATCGTGTGCGCATCCATCACCTGAGCATCTAGTCCTTGCAATCGGGCCGCAGCGACCATATCCGGGCTTGCATCGATCCCGACCACCGCGCACCCAGACTCCACGATCTTACGGGTCAGCACACCATCACCGCAGCCGAGATCAAGGATTCGCTCCCCTGGTTTCGAGGACAGGAGCTCCAACACGGGCATGCCGAGATCCGAGACAAACCGGGCGTTTGCGGCATATTGAGCGGGATGCCAATTTTGTACATGGGATGAAGGCATGAAACCTCCGAAAATAATCGGTCTCAGTCAGCCATTGCAGATCAGTCTACTGAAAAGCCCGAGGTATAGCCATTCAGAAGGCATGATCTTCATCAAGAAAAAGGATAGCCCGACCCACAGGCCTCTCTTGGTAGTCTCGCACGAGGTCAGTAACACCATCACCATCTTCGAGATTCAAAAAGATGGCGGTGACGAGGACAACGACGAGGAAGACGAGGACAACGAAGACTAAGACGTCATGTGAGACTGGGGAGCCTTGCGGCACGAGTGGCCTTAAGTGAATGCAGGCATCCCGAAATCAGGAAAGTAGTTCGCATGGCTTGACCAAGGCACGGCCTCGATCGCAGCGCGAATGGCGGGCCATCCGGTCTGGAATAACGCCGCGTCGTTGACGCCGTTGTAGCAGACGACGATGCCCAGGCCATCGAGGTCGAAGCTGATGGCATTCTGCGAAGTCCAGATGTAACCGCCTTTGTCGCAGCGAAAACTGGAGCCTGTGACTGCGACGCCATCGAACCCGTTGCCTGCGCGCGGCAGTCCCGAGTGGGCCGCTGCATTGAGCATGGCGACGATCGCGGATCGGCGCAACATCGGGTTGGCACGATTGACATTGAATGCCGCCACGAAACGGGCCAGGTCGACGGCAGCGCAGGACAGGCCGCCACCGCTCGCGCCATTTTCGAGGTGTAGATTGCCGTATACATCGGCTACCAGCGGTTGGTCGGCGGTCATTACGCTACGTCCCACCGCCAGCGTAAGCGCGGTTTCGCCACTGCGGTGATAGCGAGCCTCGTCGGCGAAGTTAGCTCCGGCCAGCGAAGTTGCGGTACGCACGCGTGTCATTTGCAAGGGCTGGAGAATACTGCTGCGAATTGCGTCGAAGAAGGAAGCGACGCCCCGCACACGCGCCACCACCATGCCGAGTAAGGCATAGCCCCAGTTGTTATAGGGCGGAGCGGTGGCCAGCAGCATCTCGCTGCATTTGAAGGAGGCGAGCTGTGCTTCGGTAACCGGGAGGGAGACGCCGAACGCCGCAGCGACTGCGGTATCTGACCAGTAAAAATCCGGGTTGAGCCGACTGCGATGAAACAGAAGGTCCTCCACTGTAATCGCGGCAAAGCTTGGGTCGGTGGGCGGCAAACCCGTCGGAGTGGTCAGGCCAAGGATGCCCTGCACGGTGTCGTGTAAGTGCAGGAGCCCTTGATCAATGAGCTGGTGAGCGGCGACTGCAGCGAAGGTTTTCGAAACACTGGCGATGCGGAACAGAGTCGTCGGCAAGGCTATCGGATAGCCGGGTTCGGCCCAGGTGTAGCCCCGTGCAAAGACGAGACGGGTGTTGTCGACCACAGCCAATGAAGCGTTACGTACGCCAGCGGCTTGTAACACCCCACGCATGGTGTCGTCGACTGCGGCTGCCGATGACTGCCCAACGCCGGTGACCGTCCATTGCCGCAGCAACGGAGCTTCTTGCTTTGCGAAGATAACGGTGAATCGTATCCCAGAGCCGCTGCCGCCGGCTTGTACGCTAATCGGATAGTAGCCCAAGGGGACGAGTCGATTGAACTCCGTTTGGTAGCCTGCGCTCGTCAGTCCGTGCCTCGCTAGATACGGCCCGATCTGGTCGCTACGGTAGATCGAGAGATAGTGTTCGTCGCCGGACACCGCCGCGTAAGCGAGGCGGGCGTTGCCGCTAATTTGCGCGTCGAAGCGCTGCTGATAGTCATCGTGGTCGTCCAGGATACCGTCCGCACTCCAGGGAACACGGTCGCCGTTCACCGGCCAGATACCCGCGTATGTGGGTGTGCCAGGATCGCCGTAGATCGCTCCACCGGCCATGATCCAACCCTGGTCGTGGGCTTGCTTGTCCCAATGCTGGATCGTACCGGGGTCGGTGGCGTTTCCACTCACAAGGCCGAGACGGGTGAGCGGCGTCCCTCCTGGGCGCTGTTCAAAGACGCCTGCCACTATCGGATTGCTGCGGGAACCCGCGACGCTGAGTATGATCGGATGGAATCCTGCCGCGGCGGCATTATTGAAGGCTGTCTGGTACTGCGCCACGTCCAACCCGTGCACGGCTGACCAATCCGGTCCGCTGCGCCGCACCCACACTGCGGCATACAGCGGGTTGTTCGGCTGGTACACGCTCAAAGAAATTATCCGGTAGCCTTGAGGGAACAGCCTGTTGAACTGAGCCTGGTGGTCCGAACTGCTGCGGTCGTGGTAGGCGATGAAGTCCATTTCGTCTTTCAGAGCTGGCTCATGCCCCCGTCAACCACCAGTTCGGTGCCCACGACAAATGCGGATTCGGGACCGGCGAGATACAGGACAGCGTTCGCGATTTCCTCGGGCGTCCCAAATCGCTTGAGCGGAACCTGGGCTTGAATGTGCGAGGCGACTTCCGAGACTTGTCCCGCGGGGAGTCCCAAGCGGTCATAGAGCGGAGTGCGGATAGGACCAGGACTGACCACGTTGACGCGAATGCCTCTGTGCAACAGTTCAGCAGACAGTGTCTTTGCCAACGAGATCAGCGCCGCCTTGCTCGCGGCGTATACCGTTGTATTGGGCATCCCCATGTGGGCGTTGATCGAGCCGTTCAGCACGATCGCCGCACCCGAGTTCAAGATCGGAAGCAGGGACTTGATCAGAAAATAGGGACCTTTGACGTTGATGTTGAAGGTCATATCCCACGTCTGTTCTTCAACGGCTTCGATCGGAGTAAATCTACTGATGCCCGCATTGAGAAAGATGGCATCGAGTTTCACGTCCTGCTGTTGGAGTAATGCGGCAAGCTTGTTTCCATCAGAGACGCTCCCGGCATCGCTTCGCACGGCGATGACGTGCTTCCCCAACTGAGCCGCGGCTTGGTCGAGGCTCAGTTGATCGCGTCCCGTGATCACGACGCGTGCGCCTGCATTCGCAAACGCGAGTGCGGTGGCCAAACCGATTCCACTGTTGCCGCCGGTCACGAGCGCCACTTTTCCTGTGAAAATCGGTGCCATGTTTGCAGCTCCTTTTACCTGGTACCGGCAGTTGACCCCATGTTTGGTGGATCGACCGGTAGTGGGCATGTGACAGACGTAATATCAAATAAACTCATGAACGCGGTTCTTCATCTTCAGCCGCCGGCCAGTAATAGGTATCGGGCGTAGACCGTGCGCCATAGATGGCCTGACCCACACGCACGATCGTGGCGCCTTCCTCGATGGCGATCTCGTAGTCACCGGACATACCCATCGACAGCTCGTCCAGCAAGACCCCATCTGGCGCCGTCTGCCGCAGTTGGTCGCGCAGCTCGCGTAACAGCACGAAGCATCGGCGTACCCGCACAGCATCGGTGGACAGCAGCGCCAGCGTCATGAAACCGCGAACACGCAACGACGAGAAGGTCGGCAGAGCTTGCAGAAAGGCGGCCGCCTCCTCAGGGGGCAAGCCATATTTGCTGGATTCTCCTGAGGTATTGATCTGAACGAACACGTCCAGTGCGCGGCCTTCGGCCTGCAAGCGCCGCTCTAGTGCCTCGGCTACCCGTAGGCTGTCGAGTGCCTGAAATTCAGCCGCGAAACGCGCCACCAACTTCGCCTTGTTGGTCTGTAAATGACCGATCACCGACCAGCGCAGGTCAGTGAGGTCGGTCATGGCGTTCCATTTGCGATGCGCCTCTTGAACCTTGTTTTCGCCGAGAAAACGGCAGCCCGCAGCATAGGACATGCGAATGCGCTCCTCATCCACGGTCTTGCTCACGGGCAGCAAACGCACACTCGCAGGATCGCGCCCGGCCCGCTGGCATGCCGCTGCGATGCGTGCATGGACGGCCGCGAGGTTGCGACGGAAGTCTTCCACGGATTCGGCTCGCGGCCAGCGTCCGTGCTGTTCGTGTAAGGTTGTCGAGGAGTCGGCAGGATCTACGTTCATGGTAAGAGCCTCACGTGTTGAAAGTCCAAGGCGTCTAGAAGACGCGGTGGCGTACGCATGGATGTAGCATTGTACTAAGCAGAAAAAAAAGAGGACAGGCTGAGCTGTCCTCTTTTTTTCTCCCGCCTTTGGTCCGTTCGATACCGGGCCAGAGAACGTATTCTAGCAAAAAGTGAGGAGGAGTCTGCTAGAACCTCGATGCCGTCAGCGTCACGTCTGTGTCCGGCCATGCCCGGCGATAGCGCGCTTCCGCTGCGGCCGCTTCAGTGTCCTTCCCCTGCGCACGGAGCGCCTGCGCGAGGCCGAACAGTGACCAGCCGTTTTCCGGGAAGCGGCGAAGGTCCTCGCGATACACTTTTTCGGCCTCGGCATGTTGGCCCCCCTTGATCAGCGCGACGCCGAGTGAGTGCCGAATTGGGTAGTACCACTTGGGCGGCTCGAAGTACAGTCCTCCGTCCTCGATCTTGGCTGCCTCACGGAAGTGGTTGATACCCGCGTCGAGGTCGCCGCGGCGGGTTGCAATCTCGCCGGACAGCGCATGCACGGCAATCGAGAGTGCGGTCTTGCCTTCGGCTCCTTCGGCCGTCGCGGCGTCGGCCGCCGTCACCGTGTCGAGCGCGGCTTGCGCTTCGGGCCACTCTCCTTTGGCGGCGTGCGCCACGCCGCGGGCGTAGGAGGCCATGGCATACGAAAAGCGAATGTCTTCGGGCGGAAGGGGCGCGGCTAGCACTTCGTCCCATCTTCCGAACGTCGTGAGCGTGAGCGCATGGTACGGCAGCATCTCTTGCAGCATCCCGACCTGGCGCGCGGCGTCGAGGTTCACTTTAGAAGTGAGCGTATTGGACGCTTCAAGCGCCTGCGCACTTCGTCCCGCCATCGTGGAGGCGAAGGCGAGGAAGTGGATGTTATGCGGGTAGTAGGCGAGCGGATAGACGCCCATCGGGTGCTGTCCGTCGATGAACACCTCGTCGCTGTGGATGGCATGGTGATTGGCCTGCACGGCGTCGTTCCATCGTCCGACGCGGATATAAATATGCGCGGGCATGTGGACCATGTGTCCTTCACCCGGCATGAGCCGAGCGAGCCGTTCGGCGCACGGCACCGCAGCCTTCGGATTCACGGCTTCAACTGCGTGGATGTAGTAATGACAGGCGCCCGGGTGATTGGGATTGCGCGAGATCACTCTTTCGAGTTGGCGGACGATTTCCTTCGTGCCGGGGTAGGGAGTCCCGTCGGGTTGCCAGTAGTTCCATGGGCGAAGGTCCATCAGCGATTCCGCGTACAGGGTTGCGGCGTCGAGGTCTTTAGGGTACGTCTTGGTGACCTGCTCCATCGCGCGAGAGTATGCGGTGTCCAACCGGACACGATCGGCGGGTGGGTCCGCCTCGTAGCGCTGCGCGAGCGCCTCGATGTACGCGCGCTCAGGCGCCGTGGCGTGAGATTTGAGCGCCAGCGCCTTCTGTACCGCCGCGTAGGCCGCGAGTCCGCTTGCCGAATCCATGGGAGCGTTGACGTGCGGGCCATAGGCGAGGGCAATCCCCCAGTAGCACACGGCGCAGGTGGGATCCAGCTCTGCGGCGCGAGTGAACGAGCGGATCGCTTCCGCATGATTGAACCCATAGACGAATCGCAGGCCCTGATCGAAATACTTCTGTGTGGCCGGGACTCGAGTGGAAATGCGTTTGTGATGAGAGCCGAGGTCTGTATAAAGGGGCACCGTGCCGGACGGGCTCGGAGGAGCGGGCGCCTCCGTCGACTCTGTGGCTAAGGTGGGTGCACCGCTGGTCAGCAGAGCTGCCGCGGCGAATCCAATGATGTAGGCGGACTTCATGACGTGCCTCCTTCCGCTGTCATGCGCGGAATGCAATGGGTCGGACCGTCGGATGATACCGCTAAGGTGAGCTATCCTATCGCGGACAGAACCGAAGGTGAAGGCAGAAATTTGCCTTACACGGTTCCTCAAAGTACTCACGTCGGTTAATGGCAGGGTCGTCGTCATATCTAATCTCCTTTGTATGTTTGATCGTTCTTCTTCAGTGCACATCGACAGCCTCCACTATAAGGGGCATTTGCGTTGCTGTCTTATCCGGGAGTCTGGTTCTCTTAACAGGTGTGCCAGCTTGCTTCACTTACTCCGGCGTCTGAACTCACTTCTCGAAACGCCTGAATGACCCCGGCAGAGTTTTTACAGCGGCATCGATATCGGTATAGGGACAGAGCACGAGCTATTGAAAGTGCGGCAACTTGGAATCAGGTGAGGGGAAAGGAATAGAGCGGTCACTCACAGGAGAAAAGCTGCTTGCAGCTCGCTTCGCACGTGCTCTTTTGCTCGTCACACTGAGTCAGACAAGCGTCGTTACCCAGGCACTGACTCCGGCATCTCAGATTATCGGCGGCACACTTGCCCCGGCACTGCCGGCATCGAATGTCCTCTGCGACCAAAACGCCATCGTTGGAAAGCCGTTGCGCGCTCATTCCCTCAGGACATTGCTCCACGGCTGTCATGACTGGAGACGGTCCTTTGAGGGAGACCATGGTCTCCGCATTCTCCTGCGCCCAGACCACTCCCGCATGACTCACGATCATCAGCGCGAGGAGGCAGCCAAAGCGTCTGACAGAGAACTGCTTCATGATTCGGCGGCAGAGATGCCACCTCAGAGGAATTCCATGAGTGCCACGAATACCACTGGCAGGCATCGCTCACTGCCCTCGTAGACCTGAGTACTGACCTTGTCTTTCCTCACTCGGACACACAAATGCTATCGGACTTATTCTTCCGACACAAGGATCCGTTTCGAGAGAAACCCGCTCTCGACGGTTATTCGTATTGTCGCTCTCACTGCATTTCTGGCCAACCGGACGGTATGAATCTGATCGATACATCCTAGGATTGTTTTGTATTCACTGAATCAAACTTGATTCTGCCGATGCCGATGGAACTCCGCGACAATACTACATTCTCGTTCAGGCGCATTACTTGCCTATCTGAAAGTCAGGACCATATCCGCATTCAGATCCGTTCTGAAACCATGAGAGTTACTTCACTAATGAAAGCCGCGGGGTGAAGGCCGCCTGTTGGGATACTACCAGCCGGGACAGAAGTCATCATCGTCAAGACATCTCTGCAGCGTTACACCAAATCACATTGAAATCGGACATGAGCATTTTTGTGAGTCCTGACTCTTTGGAGAGCAGTGTATGAGACCGTTTGATCTGAACTATTGGGTGAACCGATGCTTATCCCTGTAACAACCAGCGCCGAAGTCCATTGGTTTTGTGAAGGACCGATTCCTGAGAGCCTGATGATATGGTTCAAGCGAAGCAAATTGATGTTTGAGGATTCCAAACACGACTACTTATATTTGGCATTCAATCACGCGACCCCGGTCGGCTTCGCGCTCCGAGAAGGATCGCTCGATGTGGAGTCGCTCCAGAAATCGTCGGATCCTCATCGTTTTACCGAGTGCACACAGGCACGCATACGCCTTTGGTTGAAATGGTCGCATGAAGCCTCGAAGCTGGATGAGGATGTCCGTGCTCTATTCGAACATGATCGATGGGTGAAGGTTCGTGAGCAACGCCGTCTCAGGAAGTTTTCTCTCGACCAGGGAAAGCTGAGTGAAGTGCGTGGAAATGACCCCAGCCCTCAGACTGCCTGTCATATCGAACTCACAAATCTGGAATTGGGCGCCAGAAAGTTTTGGAGTTTCGGATTTGAATCGTTCGGGCATGCCAACCAGGTTGCAGACACATTGAGGACCGTTTCTGCCTATTGTTTCTCAGAACGAGATTCACCCCTGAAGCGTTCGTTGAACGGGGCTCAGTCGCTCCCGTACCCGGAATGGATCCTCAGTGTACGTCCCAGACTTTCTCAGTCTTCCAGCAACAGGGATGGAGGTACGATCAGCACTCGTACCCAGCTTGTGAGCAACGCTCGAAGACAACTGAATGACATACGAGGCGAATTGCTAGAAGATCTCACCCACAAGTATGACCGTTCTCTCAGCAAGGAGGAGTTGGGAGCAATAATAGGACGGAAAATATAGAGGTCGGCGTACCCGTCCCTTCTAACCGGCGCGAGACCCTGCTCAGATTTGAGCCAACCTTTTACGTGACCCCTTCGGCTCGGTGGCAGATTTCGAGGCGATTGCCGCTGGGATCCTCAAAAAACACCGCATAATACCCCGGCCCTTCGACATGTTGAGCCGCCATCTGGATCGCGATCTTCGCGAGCCGATCGACCTCTCCGGTGCTCTCTGCCCAGATGGCAATCGGGCACTCATTCGGCATATGCAGTGCGGATTCGGTGACGCCAAAGAATTCACCGGTATCAGGCGCGACAAATTGCAACCAACCTTTGCTATCGATCTGGCGAGTGAATCCCAACGCCGGCAAGAGGGTCATATAAAATTACCGCACCTCGGTCAGGCTGCGCGCCCGCACATCCATATGATCGTATCGCCGTCGCACAGAGCGAAATTATAACAAAGGAGCGTAGCGTAGAGGGTGAGCGAGCGACGAAGCGGAACCCCATGATGCTTGACTATTGATGAACCAACCCCGAATATCTCACCCCGGTGTGCGTATAAGGTCGATCGGTTATTCCATTGTCATGCGAAAAGGGGATGAATATGGACCCAAGTTTTTGGCACCAACGGTGGGAAAAAAATGAAATCGCCTTCCATGAAGCCAAAGCGAATCCGCTTCTGGTCAAACATTTCCATGAGCTGTCTTTAGCCAAAGGCCGCCGGATCTTTGTCCCCCTGTGCGGCAAAACGCTGGATATCTCATGGCTGCTGTCCCGTGGCTGCCGTGTCGCCGGAGCCGAATTGAGTCAGCTCGCCATCGAGCAACTATTCGTTGATCTTGGACTGCAACCGGAGATCGCAACCGTCGGTACCGTCGAGCAGTGGAGCGCGAACAACCTCGATATCTTTGTCGGTGATATCTTTGCGGTGTCTAAAAATATGCTCGGCCCTGTCGATGCCGTCTATGACCGAGCGGCGTTGGTGGCCTTCCCTGAAGACATGCGAAAGCGTTATACCGCCCACCTCACGGAGCTCACCGGCAAGGCGCCACAATTACTGATTTCCTACGACTATGACCAGAGCCTGATGGCAGGCCCCCCGTTTGCCGTGAGTAACGAAGAAGTCCACCGGCACTATGCTACGGTATATGACCTCACCCTCCTGAGCAGCACCGACGTTCCAGGTGGGTTGAAGGGGAAAGGACCGGCCAAGGAGAATGTCTGGCTGCTGAAGAGAAGATGAGCATCGAGCTTTCCTGCAACCTGCTTATCTCGAACACGAGCATCAAGCGCGGATGGCTGAGAATTGAGCCATCATACCCATCGGCGAACTGAGCGCTTGTATGTTGTAAAGGCCTCTGGGAATTTGGAGCTCAAGGCTCGTTCCTCGGGTAGGATTTGAAAACGATTCATGTACCATACGAAAAGCGGTAGAACTGCGAAGGCCAGCCAGTTAGAGAGATAAATCGCCCATCCAATCAGAACCAAAAAGAATCCCAGATACATCGGATTACGGGTGAAGCGGTAGATGCCCGAGGTCACCATCGTCGTGGTTGCTTCCGGCGTAAGTGGATTGACGGTGGTTTTCATTCGGCGAAACGTCAAGACGCCGGCCACCACGATCGCTGATCCGACTGTATAAAAAATGGGTGCAAACGTCGAACGCCATGGCAGTGCGAAGGTGAACGTAGGACTGGCAGAGACGAGCCACATCAGCGCGCCGGACACGAATACAAGCACAAGAGGGGGCACTTTTAGTTCCAGAGCATTGAGCATGTGAGTCAGGAGGCGAGGGCAGGCAGGCTCATCTGGGGGTTGTGGGCACCCCGCAGGCCACTTCCCATAGCGCCTGGTTGATACTGCCTGGTTCCACGGGCTGCCCATAGCCTTGCTCGACCGCCACCGCATTTTGAATTCCAGTGCCCATATGCCGGGAGAATTCAGAGGACGCCAACACCCGAACACTGTTGCGCGCGCAGTCAAATTCCTTATGCGTCTTCGTCGACAAAAACCGGTGAGGGCCCATCATGAACGTTCCAAACGGCGCATTCCCTTGCATCCACTTATAGTCAGTTAACTGCCACAGCGTTATGCGATCTCCGTCCCGGCGAATCGTTTTGGGATCGTAGTACACCGTTTCCCGTGATGGGGATTGGTACGCCGGATCGGCGGCGACCCAGGTTTCCCCAGGGGGCATCTCTCCATATCCCTGAGGTTGTTGTATCTGATAATTGGGATCTGCACACGATGCAAGGAGGAGAAGGAGAGCACAGAAAGAAAGGCTGATGCCGGTAACGTTTGGCATAGACGCCTCGTTAAAGGCTGCATTCTAGCAAAGAGTCAACAGGAAGGTACAAGGGCGGTTCACTGTCCATTTCTCAGAGGTCTAAATCATTCAGCAGCGCATCGGCCGCGCGCGCGCCGCTGACAATGGCTCCAGCCATCGAGGGCCAGCGTCCGTACCGGTCTCCGCAGAGGTACATGCCATCTGAAACCTTATCAAACTTCTTGCTGATGCCGCCGCAAGGAAGGCCATACTCCCAACGTCTGATGCTGGGCGATCCAACCCACTTGTTCGCAACGCCAAGGTTGGTCAACACTTTTTTGCAGCGCTCGATAATTTGGCTGTCGCGCCACTGTGCAAAACGTTGTGCATCCGGAGTCAGTATCCGGAGCACCCAGGTGTGCTTCTTGCGCTCAACCTCAAGGTAGTTCAATAAGGGGTCATCGGTATAAAGCCCATCACCGAGGTCAACGTGAGGGTTGTCCGTCAGCGTCGGCTTCGTATGAAAGCCAATGAGAATATTGAGGTATGAATGAAAATGACGTTTAGCCGAACGGCGCCCGACCAAGGCGTCGCCGTTCGGGGAGGCCACAATCGCACCCTGGAAATATGACGTGTGAACCCCTGTAGCCGTTCTATACCGTACGGCCACTCTCTTTCGCGGGCTCTTCCAAATCTTCAGGCAATCATGCTTTCGCTGAATACTCTTGGCGACAGGCCTCGATAGCGCCGTGATGAGACGTTCTGAGCCATCCCGGATGATGTACCATTTCTCTCCGGCATTCACCGCGGACGCCAGGCACTCAAGCGCATATTGAGCTGAAAGATGTGTCCATGGAGCACAGGTCTCGCCGGCAAGAACCATCTTAATAATCTTGAGAGAATCTCGAACTTCACGCTCATTCGTGCCGGTCGAAAGGTTCTGCTTCACCCAATCTGGGAAAGTGCCCGTCGCGGCCTGTGATGAATTCTGAAGCTGCAGAATGACCTTCGCAGCTCCGGGAAAATCTTTTTGCAGTTCACGTCCGGTTGGGGTCACCCTCCTAAATATGCGTGTGCTTAGAATGCAGCAATGCGGCCATTTCTCCCATGCAGAGAGTGGCACCCTAGAATCCTCGAGGAGTTCACCGATCGTCGTCCCGTCAGGGAGTGAATAATCTCGCCCATAGTCACCGCCTGGATTGATATATAACTCACTGCCCAAAACATATCTCGCCCCATGTTCTCCTGAAGGTCTTCCAGCAGTATAGAGTCGGCCACCCTCGCGTTCCGTTGCTTCAAATAGAGTGATGGGCAGCGTCCTTCTCCATTTCCGGATAAAGTAGGCAGCGGTCAGACCAGCGAGCCCCGCTCCTACAATGGCAATGCCCTTCTTGTCCCGCTGCATCAGATGTTCTCCATAGCTATGGTAAGGATGGACCGTCTGCGCTGAGCTGGTTCATGTCCGCCCCCACACGCCATGCTGCGAGGGAACGTCGGCTGACAGGTCTGTGAGAGTGTCCTTCCCGGTGTCGGGCATACGCATCGGTCAGGACATTAGCCTCCGGCGAAGACCGGACGAAATCCTGCCTCGGTGAGAATGCGGGCGACCACGTCGCGTTGATCTCCTTGAATCTCGATCCGTCCGTCCTTAACCGTGCCTCCCGCTCCACAGACTTTCTGCATCTGCTTGGCGAGCTGCTCTTTTTCTGACTGGCCGATCCCCACAAACCCTGTGACCACCGTGACTGTCTTGCCGCCGCGATGCGCTGTCTGGCGAATGATATCCACCCGGCCACGATGCTTCTTGGCTGCAACGGGCACCGGGTTCGTCTGATCGGAACCGGGTGGTGTGTGTGAAGGCGAGGGGAGATCCGCCTGCTTCAGTGAGGCGAACGGGCTGGTCCATTTGATCGGTCCACCATCAGTGGGGAGGCGGATCTTCTTTTTCATAGAATTACGACAGTACCTCCTCTTGCGATTCGCCAGTCCGAGAGCACCCGTTTGTCAACGTGCAGGTGCGACCGCGAAGATAAGTTCCACTTCGACCGGCATGTGCCCTGGCAGCGACGCGGCCCCCAACGCCAGGCGAGCGTGTCCGCCGACACGCTTGAAGAGCGCCTCCAGAACCTCGGATGCTCCATCGGCGACGGCCGCATGAGCCTCGAAATCAAGCGAACCGGCAATATGCACTGTCAGCCGTACGAGACGATGAATGCGATCCAGCGATCCAAGGTAGGCACGGGCCACCGCCAACCCATTAAGCGCGGCGAGTCGTGCGGCGTCTCGGCCCGCCTCAACCGTCAGTTCTGCGCCGACTCGACCGGTCCAACATGGTCGCTGGTCTTTGACGGGCAGCATACCACTGATGAACAGCAAGCCGCCTGCCTCGACAGCGGGCACATAGGCGCCCAAAGGTTTGGGTGGCTCCGGCAAGACGATATGCAATTCCTTGAGCACAGCATCGTGTGTCATGGAGTCATGCCTTCCTGTGAACGTTGAATGAGATGATTATGACGATCGGCGCGCCCTGGAGTCCACGGTTCTCCCACGAAACGGTAATTCATTCTTGGAAAGTAATGATAGCGCTGGCCGAGTTCACCGCTCAGCAACGTCATCCGCTCAACGATACGGGCATTGGCCAGACGGCCGGCATCGATAAAGCGGAACGGCATGGGCTCGGCGATTTTCATGAATGCATGTTTGGCGTCCTGATCGTCGCCCACGACGAATACGTCGCTCACGGTTCCATCGAAGGTCGGAGCATCAAAGACTTCCCACCAGACATTCTTGAATGCTCCCACGAGTCTCGTCTCAGGAAAGTGCCGCCGAAGTTCCTCTGCACCGCTCGTGTCCCAAGGCAGAATAAAATCGGAGTAGTCGTCATTGAACGGATTCGTAATGTCGATCAAGATTTTTCCTGCCATCTGATGTCGATAGGCGTGCAGTGTCGCGACCAGCCCATCTCTCAGGAACATGGCAGGCAAGACAAATGGAGCGTCGGCTGCTTGCTCATACGTGCCCGGGCGAATGCCTGGCAGGCCTAATCCCTCTGCTATGTGCCGCGCTCGCCCCAAGTCCCGCGATGCCAGCACAACCTCATGACCCGCCTTGGCAAACGCGTCTGCTAACCGCACGCCCATTCGGCCCGTTCCCAGAATACCTATTGTAGTCATGACCATCTCCTCCTTGTTATGGATAATAGAAAACCTACTAGTAGGTAGGTCTCGTTGATAAAAAAATGCTCTATCGCTGCAACAGCTTCAAGGTTTGCTCCACCATGGCGTGGAGTCTCTTATGCCCACCCTCTGCCCGCGCGACCAATGCGCCTCCTTCCAGGAGTGAGAACACCATCGCCGCCACCAGCTTCGCGTCCCCTTTGAAGTGAAACTGCCCGTTTTCTCGACCTTCCTCCAGGACGCGAGCCAGCCGAATCTCGTTTTCCCGATAGAACCGTCGCACACCCGCCGCGGACGGGCTTCCCAAGGTCGAAAGTTCAGCTCCCAGCATGCCGCACAGGCAGGCTTTATCTTGCTTGCCATCGCAGAGTGTCGCCTCGAACAGCGCGGCATACCGGCGAACCTTCGTTGCAGCGTCCTGCTCAGAGGTGACGATGCCGTCCACCACGCCAAGAAAATACGCCGTGTATCGTTCAATCACTGCGCCGATCAGGTGCTCCTTCGTGGGGAAGTGATGGTGGATGCTTGCCTTCCGGATCCCAACCGCATCACTGATGTCCTGATAACTCATGGCATTGGCACCGCCGCGCTGGATGAGTGACTGCGCGGCGTCCATGATCGCGGTCTTGGTATCCAATCGAGACATGGTGAGAATCCTACTAGTAGGTAGGTATTCTGTCAAGGAAAATATTTGTGGCGACAGACCGAGGTTGGGAGGGAGATCCAACGAGACGGATCCCGATGGATAGTGAGCACGTGTTTATCTATGCAGGCTCTTTAACCACGCCGCCATGCAGCGAAGGGGTGAGCTGGTATATCTTGTCCGAACCGCTACGAGTAGCTCCTGTCCAGATTGAGCAACTCGGAAAGTTCTATTCGTCGAACAGTCGCATCGTGCAAAACACGAATTACAGCAACTCTAACGCTCCACGGACGGTAACAATTCATAAACAAGTGCACATCGATCGGGACCATCATTGGGATTTCGACGGGCCCAAGCATTAGGCACTGCGTCACGCGATCGCCGCGTCATTCATGTGGTGTTGCCCTGTTAGGATCGTCTTACCCCGCGGCAACCGTCTGGGCTTCCCGGGCAGCCAGGCTCTTCCGGCGATTATTCGAAATGGTGCGGTCGATGATGGCGCCGCAATTGAGGCATTTCCATGCGTAGAAGACGAGAAAGAAATCCGAGAACCGCTCCAGCAGCATCAGCCCCCTGCACTTTGGACAATCCATTGAGCCCTCCCAGGTGGTTGCGTTCACAGCTGATGGCGAAGGGAAGCAAGAGTTGCACCAAAATGTGCAATTGCAGAATGCCAATGATTTTGATGTTACGTAGTTACACGTGGGTAGTGAATGTCCAAAACATTGACGGTGCAAGGGGGATGAACCCGTCAATGTTTTGTCGGCATCCGTAAAGTGAAGGGCGGAGTCTTTGTCGTCAGCCCTTCAATCGCAGTAATTCGAGATGGAGGGTCTGGGCACCATCTGCGATCCAGAGATGCCCGTCTTGGATAGTCCATTGTAACTGCATGCTGGGTTTCGCCATCGACCCGAGGGCCCGAATGCCCTCCACCGGGAGCAGCGTCACGGCGAGATTCTTCAGCCGGTCGAGCGACGAACTCTGGTTCGCCCACCATACCTCCGCGCTGCGGGCTCCATAGACATAAACGATGACCTGTTTGGAGCGGCCGCACGCCTGCCGAAGAGTCTTCTCATCCGGCTGGCCGATCTCGATCCAGAGATCGATCGAGCCGGTGAAATCCCGTTGCCACAGGGCCGGTTCATCTTCGGTGCTCACCCCGCGGCCGAATGACAAGGCCTCGTGTGCGTGGAGCGCGAAGGCAAGCACTCGTACCATCATGCGCTCTTCGGTCTCCGACGGATGGCGCGCCAGCGTAAGTGCATGATCCTGGAAGTACTGGCGATCCAGATCCGCGATCTGCAGCACGGCTTTATAGATGGTCGCGTTGGAAGCCATCGTGCCAGAGGGCGTTAGGGGAGTTCGGCAATAAACATCTGTTCAACCCGCTTTCGCGCCCACGGCGTCTTGCGCAGAAACGTCAGACTCGACTTGATCGTCGGGTGATGGCGAAAGCAGCGGATGGGCACTCGTGCGCCAAGTGTCGCCCATCCATGCCGTGCGACCAAGGTTGTGACAATGGTTTCCAAGGTGATTCCATGCAAGGGATCATGGGGATGTGCCATGGAGTGCGGGTGGTTCATACCGCGCGCCTAGTCGCACTCTTTAAACTGTGACTGCTGACAGCGCCGCGCCATTTCGTGCGCCTCCTCGATCTGCGCGGCGGTCATTTGCGAAGTCAGATGGTCTCGACGCTTCAGAGCTGTCTCCTTCTCATCGGCAGTCAACATGGCGGCGGCCACGGTGTACCACATAAATGCGCGAACGACGTCTTTCCGGACGCCTCGTCCCCGCTCATACATCAGACCCAGATTGTTCTGGGGGCCGGCGTACCCCTGCGCCGCTGCCTTGCGAAACCACGTCAGTGCCGTGGCGTGGTCCTGCCGGACGCCCCGGCCTTTTTCATACATCAGGCCCAGATAGAACTGGGCCGATGCCGCTCCTTGTTCCGCCAGGGGACTGAAGAGACGGCCCGCTTGTGTATAGTCGCCACGCTCATACGCAAATTCCGCCTCTTCAGTGGACTGTGCTGCAACAACACACTCTGGGTTCGGCCCTGACGCGCAGACCAGGATCACAAGCATGGCAAAGACACAACGCCGCATCGACATCATCCTTTCACCAAGACCAATCGAAACAGAAAAGTATGGCCTCAAGGCTTGGAAGAGAAACAGATCATTGTACTTTGTGGATTCCGGCAGGTCTATGGCTTTGAAGAGCGCGGCCTATTGAGAGGCGATGGTAGGGGTGGAACGGGACCGCGCTGCCATGCGGTTCACCCAGACTGTATCACCAAGCGGGTGGCCGCGTTGCACGCTGAGCCGGAGTGCCTCAATCTCCGAGTGAGGATCTTCTCAGCGCGCGGCAACAGCCATGGAGTCTCGGGCAGCGAGACTCTTCCGGCGATTAGTCGAAATGGTGCGGTCGATGATGGCGCCGCAATTGAGGCATTTCCATGCGTAAAACACGAGAAAGAAATCCGAGAACCGCTCCAGCATCATCATCCCCTTGCGCTTTGGACAATTCATTGATCCCTCCCAGGTGGGTACGTTCACAGCTGATGACGAACCTAAGCAAGAGCCGCGCCCAAATGGAAAGGCCAGTATTGCAAGTATTGATGCTATACGTAGTTAACCTTGGTCAGTAATGTTCAACAAATTGACGGTTAAAGTGGGATTAAGCCGTCAACGTTTTGCCGGCTTGCGCAAGACAAACGCGTTGGGTAGTAACTGAGCGTAACGATACCTACGTTCCGGCGTGATCCCTTCGAAATGAAGCAGGTGTGCCGAGTGCTACACTTACTAAGATGAAGCCGATCCTCTTTCATGACATCGATGGGGTCTTGTTTGGAGCGTACGCGGGTGAATATCAACTTCGACCAGGGGTGAGCTCCTGGTTACGATGGGTTTCTGAGCACTTTGACCTGGTATGGCTCACCGCCTGGGAAATGGATCGTGTCCACGGTTTGCTTCGATCCCTGTATCTTGAGGATATTATGAAATCCTCAACGTATGGGAACTGGACAAATTATGCGAATAAAGAAACATGGCTTCGTGTAGCGGTGTCCAAGCTCAACGGTAGACCCTGGTTCTGGATTGACGACATTCAGGAAGACCTGTCCGGACTTCCAGCCGAACGTTGTATCCGCGTGAATCCCGTAGAGGAACGACAGCTTGAACGATTGAAGGAAGATCTTGCCGAAAAGGCAGGTCTCTCCATGAGCCAACAGCCCGGGAAAAGCATGTGAGCTCTCCAGGCCTCAGAGCCGGCTTGATCTGTTGGCCTGTGTAGAACGGAGGAACACCAAGGGGATCGGAGATCCGTTGAGTTACGTTGTCCTCTGTCCCTTATTGACTTGACCAGGATTGGATCGGCACGGTGGAGATGGCATTCTGTGGTGAACCCTCGATCACTCGATCGCTATAGGCGAGATACACGTAGGTCTGGCGTTTCTTGTCGAAAAATCGGACAACTTGGAGCTTCTTGAAAATCAAGGACCGGCTCTCACTGAAGACCCTTTCCCCTTCCTTCGGCTCACCCACCACGCGAATAGGAGCGACTTGACGACAGGCCAAGGAGGCATCCGAGGTTTCCTCTGCCAATCCGACCATCCCTTTCAAGCCGCCTTTTTTGGATCGACTCAGATAACAGGTGATGCCTTCAATCTTTGGGTCGTCAAACGCTTCAACCACAATTTTGTGATCCGGCCCCAGCACTTTGAATTCCGTGTCGACACTCCCAATTTCCTCGGCATAACTGGCTGAAACGATCATCGAGCAACAGAGCAACATGGTCGCCAATATGTGTGTCTTCATTTACGTTTTCTCCCGTTCTAGGTGGGCTGCACTATAGGTAAGGTATAGGTCGGAATAGGTGCAACGCAAGGGCGTCTGACTGCCGGCACGGAGGTCTCAGGGGATTGAAGGGGAGAGCGCACTAAATCGCTTGCGCGCAGCCTGCACAATCGCTTCGGCCACACACACATTCATATCAATGACATTGTCGGCTTTGCGGTCACCATTTACATTCATCAAGGCCAGTTCAGTGCATGCCAACACCGCAATGCGATCGGCGCTCAGGGCCAACAACTCTCGGAATCGTTCCTGCGCACATTGGACATAGCCCTGTTTAATTTCCGTAATCATGTCGGAGACGTCAACGCCTCGTACGCGATCAGGCGCTCTCAAGAAAATGTCTCTGTACGGTGAATACTGATACGGAGCGGACACCACTGAGCGGACTCCGTAAATATCAAATTGTTTTCCCGGAAATAACGCCATTTGTTCAGAAAGCACGTCTTGAAACCACAACACCTTGGGATACTTGCCCCGTATAGTCGTGTCCATACCGAAGAGGTTCAGGGTGTTGCATGCGATGGCAATATGCTCGCAATTGGTTGAAAGGGCATCGAGCCCTTCGATCAAGGCATTCAGAACATAGGGTCTGTTGTACGAGAGATTCATGGATGCCCCGAGCCGGGGGTCGGAGCGCAAGAGAATCAACGGCGCCGTCTGGTCACCGCGCAGCGTTTCCGGGAGAACTTTCCGCGCCTGATCGACAATGGATGCGCAGATATTGAGAGCGGCGTCCGGCCCAGACCCCCCGAGAACCCCGATGGGGCTGAACTGTGACTGGATGGCTGATGAAAAAGGATCCACGAGACTGCCCCGGGACTGGTATGGGCTCGGCTGAATAGAGCACGACGGATCGCCCGAGGTCAATATCACTTACGGAGGTCTAAAAAGAGTCGGATGGTACAAAGAGGTCTGGGTGATTGTAGTGACCCGGGATTCCGCTCTTCACAGCATCTCCATCCTGCCAAATTCCAAGATGAGCGTCTCCATGAGGATGCCGCTGTCCATGGCACGCAAGGGCGAGTACGAAAGACTCACCGGACGAACATTGTCGAAGCGCCAGGTCAGCACCACGGTTGACTGGTCCTCTCCCAGAAGTTCAACTTTTACGGTGCGCGGTCTAGGCGCTCTTCCCTTCCGAGTCTCATCCCACCAGGCATAGAGATCCATAGACCCCATGACTCCTCGCTTGAGGACAAGACGATTGGCAGCAGCAACTTGAGCCTGTTCCACAGGCTGCGGCACCGTGTGAGGACGCGGATGGCCCTCGGGCTGGTCGATGATGAAATCCGGGAAGATCACCTCGGCAAAGCCTGCAAGCTTCGAAGCGCTGTCTCCTCGCCCAAAATCCACGAGAAAATTTGAATTTCTGTAAGGTCGTTCACTGACGACAGCCATAATGTCTTCACTCCAGAGAAAAACCTGGGCACTACTCCATTTCCAGGCGCTCGTAGGCTAACACCAGTTCTTCCATCGCGACGTCGGTCCCCTTTGCGTTGAGTGGACCGCTCGTATGCTTGATGATGCGCGCGCGTAAGAGCTTCCAGGTCTGTACCACGTCGGTGCGATTTTCATTCTGCAGCTGGATGGTCACGGTTCTCACGGCGTTCTGGTCGCCGTTGCGGATCTGGTCGAGCCATGCATAGAGATCCAGCGAGCCGATGATCCCGCGTTTCAGTGTGACATCGCTGGTCTTGTTCATGCCTGTCAGCTTCATCACATTGTTTTCCTTGGAGTTGCCGTTGCGGTATTCGACCACCACGGCTTCCATGCCGATGTTGCTCACCTCCTGGAAGCCTGCCTGCGGCCCCTGGGTGTTTCCGTTGCCAAGGTCGATCAGAAAGTTGAACTGGCCATAGGGACGATCGCGCAAAATCGCCATACGTATCTCCTCTCCTTTAGAGTTGCACGTCGGTGCCAATTCCTACGCCGAGCGCAACGGAAAATCAACAGGACAAACCGAAAATGTCAGTAAAAGTTCCGGTAAAAGGAATAGTTGAGCCCGCACGTTGCTTCGCGCCGGCAACGTCCTGTGGGTTCCTACGCCCTGACACGAAAACCAAGAGACAGCACAGCGGGTAATTTGCAATCGCTCAAAAAAGCCGGTAAGTGTTGCGGTAGTCCCACGCATACTTGTTGTACAGCAAACCCCACGGAAAGGAGACCGACCCCGATATGCCGATCCCGAAGATTCCGATGGCCACGTGTCTCTGGTTCGACAAGAATGCCGAAGAGGCGGCGAAGTTCTACGCCACGACCTTCCCCAACAGCCACGTCACCGCAGTCAACAAGTCCCCAGCCGACTACCACAACGGCAAGGCGGGCGATGTACTGACGGTGGAGTTCACCGTATTGGGTCAGCCGTTCGTCGGCTTGAACGGTGGTCCCGACTGTGCCTTTAATCAGGCCGTGTCGTTTCAGGTATTTACTGACACCCAGGAGGAGACGGACCGCTACTGGGACGCGATCGTCAACAACGACGGACAAGCCATCGCCTGCAGCTGGTGCAAAGACAAATTTGGGCTCAGCTGGCAAATCGTACCGCGCGTACTAATAGAGGCCATGACTGGCGCGGACAAGGCCTCAGCCAAGCGCGTGATGGAGGCGATGATGGAGATGGTCAAGATCGACATCGCTCAGATCGAGGCCGCCCGGCGCGGATAACGTAGGGGCTTACGCGTGAACGGCGCCGACCCCACATCCTTTTCTGCGATCAGAAGGGTTTCGGCCTGTACCCGTGATCGTGGCCTGACTCGTCCGCATGGCGGCTCCGCTCGCGCAGTTCCCGTTCGGCCTCCACACGGCGCCGCTCCGCCACAATCATTCGGTCGAGCTCGGCAATGTGCTGCTCGGCGAACGCTTGGACAGTCTGTCGTTCGTCTGTGAGCCAGCGCGTCAGCGACTCCTTCCTAACCCGCCAGGCTTCCGCCAGTCCGAATTCACCGGAGACCACGCCGGGGCTATTGATGCAATTCCGGACTCCGCCCATTGTGCGATCGTCATGTGGAAATCGCGACACAATTTCTTTCAAGACACCGTCGGTGGATGTCGAACCAAGATAGTTCTGGAGAAGCGCCAGAGCGAACTCTGCCTCCGTGTCGCCGCCGGCGTTGACCAACTCGCCGAGCGCAGCCGCGAACTCGGGCGTGCAGGTGGGGAACGCTCTGTTGAGCAGGCTCCCGCCTCGAAAGCGGAATTCCGCCCGGTCTTGAGCGAACCACGCCAGTCCCTTGCTGACGGCGAGTTCAGGATCTTTGGACAGCACGGCTTCCAGCCCTTGGAACTCAAACGGCACCGGCTCGGCCTGTTCGCCGTCGCCGTCCTCAGACGTCCTCGCGAACCGAGCGGTCATCACGTCGTCGAGTCGCTGCCGTTCGGTCTCTCTCATGCGAACAAACGCCAGCCCGGCGGTGTCCTCGTTCGCCCACTGCACATCAGCCCCATCGATCATCAGCGCCCACTCCAAGCCGGGGACCGCGATGCGCAGCTCCAACGAGAGGCCGGGCAACATAAGGAGCTGGCTCTCCAGCCGGCACCCGCTCGTTGAGAGATCGAGAATGGTGCCTGTCCCTTCGGACTGTACGGAGCCCGACACCATGGCGCGCAATTGCACACAAATTCTGGGCGCAGTCCGCTGATCCTCTGCCTTCAGATTCATGACTAATCGGCCCTCCGTCTTCTCATCACTAGGACCCGTCACTCACCCCTCAGAAAGAGATAGGGGGAGAGGGTATTTGTTCTTGCACCCTGATTGATCCCGTGCGCGTTGTTCGTTCAGGGACACATTATCCCGCGTCGGGATGTCCACCGGCAACAGCCCTTCGAACGAAATAAGGACGAGGCATGCCGTAGCTTCTCACGAAGTCGATGCATCGCTGTTAAGAAAAGACTCCCGACCCCTTCTCATAAGTCTACAAAATCTCATCAATTTCCATTTTGGTCTGTTCTGGGTCCCAGTGGACTACACAGCAGACGATAGTATGAGTCTGAGGATGACCGCTTGATTACGGATACTCCCTGCTGTAGCTTTGTCGCAAATGCCAGGTGCCCTTACTGCGGCAGATAGGGTTATCATCGACGTACGCGGTCACGGTAAGGAATCAATTACAGATACGGTTGGACAACACGATAAAAAGCTGAAGGTGATCATCAAAGGGCAGTAATCATTATCGACTGGTAACAACAGCTGCATCTGTGGTGGTTTGAAGACCAACAGAAGGTGTGTGAGTCGCTCAGGAGGCTCGATGGGAAGGCGCATCTTCGTTCTCCGTCTCCTCCGTAGCAGGCGTCCGATAGCGACCCACAATGCCATCCTTTTTCTGCTCACCGCGTCAATACTTCTTGTCAACCTGAGTGAGGCCTCGGCCAGCAGTCTCTTCGAACAGTGCCGTGACAAATTGGCCCAGGCACGACATCTCGGGCTCCTCGCCGATTTTGAGTGGAAGCCCCCCAGAACTCCGAAGGTCGTCGTTGGGAGGGAATTCTTTAGGATTCCGTTCGAGGCAAAGAAAGAACTAGTGGAGACAGTCAACTGTTATGTGGTGAAGGGAAGACGCGGTTACGTAAATTTTCCCATACTCGAATGGATAAATCACCGCACGATCGGCGAGTGGAGAGACGGCCATCTGAGAATTTCCTGACTAGAACCTAGATGCTACTGAAGGACAGTCTCCATGAAATGCGACATCTGTAACGAAGAAGACGTTGCTTCGAAAAGCCATGCAGTAAGGATGTCCGATAAGGAACATCATATAAAACATTTCGAGTGCGCGAATGGTCATAAATGGCATTTCATCTATGGTGCCAGGAGATTCATTCCCTGCGATTGCTCAAACTAAGCCATCACCAGGCGAAATAACAAATGGTCCCGAGTCTTTGCTTAGGAGCCCTTCGGTCGTCCACGTGACCGTAACGTGGATTCCATCCAAACCGTGTCGCCATGCGCTTTTACGTCTCGGGCGCGGGCGGCCCATGTCCATTTATTAGTGTCTGGTAGTTCGGCGACAGGATTTGAACCTCCGACATCCTGCTTCCCTAGCAGGATGATCTATTACCGGATTCCTTCCCCATCTTCTGTGGATAACCATGTGAACAAGTTACTGGATTCGGCATCGAACAAGGCCTATAGCGTGCGTATTTATCAGATTGCTCATTTTTTAGGCATATGCCCTCGCCAGACAGAACCCCAAGGAATAGAGGTTTCGAGATAGGATTTCGTTCCTTTTTGCATATTCCTAGACATATTTCCCTTGACATAAATTGATGACCATCCCCCGTGGCCTTAGTGCTGCAACCATTCCAAAGGCTCTCCACAGGATTAAGACTTACCTGTGGATTATGACATACCGCATGAACAGCTGGTTTTGTTTCTGTCAAGGGCTTTGGGCCAGGAAAACGGCTCTATTATGGCTAGCCCGAATGCCGGATTCATGATTTCGTCGTGTGGTTGGTCCTCACAGGTTTCTGCGAGGAGTTCTTGACACATCGCGGCGTAACGTTCGGGAGAGGTATTCAAACCTTGCGCAAGGTGGATTTGTTTGTGATTAGCATCGTGCTCGAACCAGCGTATACGGAGACATCGATGCATGCTCAGTACAGAAGGTGCGCTGGTGAACAGCCCCGCATCTATATTTCCGCGCAGAGCCGTTCAAAACGCAACATCAAGGTCCAATTCTTCCCGAGCGTCGGCCAGATGAACATTGATACAACTCTTACGTATTGCTCAGATTTTCCTATCTAAGTGATTCCGAACTGCAGAGGAAGTGCCCCGGCTTCCTACAGCATGGCACTTAACATGCTTTCCAACCTCTCATCATATGGATGCGCTGTCCGTCTTGCCTATGCGAATTTTATGTGTGGTGTAGATTTCTTCAGGCCTTACACAAAGGAGATTCACCATGCGTCTCATCGTACTTTTTGCGATAGGGGTATGGGTAGCGGCCTGCACGACCCCACCAGTCTTTCCTCTAGAGATTATGAAGGGTGTCGAAATGAATACCTTCGACGTCAAGGCTTGGAAAAACCAGGCTTCATCCCTATCCAGCGCCAACCTCGTTGCTCACAAAGTGGAATTGGGGGGGCAAATTATGAGGATCATTCCGAAATCAGATGGTGTGGTCCTTCTGGTCATGGAGGAGCCTTTCGAGAAATATCGTGCGTATGGCCCCGTGAGTGCTGAACCGGTAGACTCATTCATCTATGCGATTGCCTTCAAAGGCTTCCCAGAGGCCTCGATGTTGCGGACAGGTAATAAACTCGTCGTGGTAGGAACGACAGACAAAGCCAGCACAGAAATGATCGCCGGAGTTCCGACCGTTCTGCCACACCTCAATGCGCAATGTCTGCACATCTGGAGTATTAATCAAGCTGAACTTCAGAGGTTTCCATATGGAGACATGCCATCGAAAACCGTTCGGGCAGAAGAAACCTTCTGTGACGAAGGCTAAGGTAGGTTACAGTCCATCGGTGGCTGCAAGAAGAATTGCTGTTGAGATGCAGGGCTACAATCGGGAAAGGAGCCGATCCTAAGCGTATCTCTACCCCACTACTGCGGGGCGGGGGATTTGAACCCCCGACATCCTGCGCCCACAGCAGGCGTGCTACCGGGCAGCGTTACCTCTGGAGTTTCCGCCTAGCCCCATGCACCCATAGCCCAATTGATAGAGGACTAGGCTACAGATCTGGGGGGTTACAGGTGCAAATGCCGCTCCGGGGATCAGCGATGATCGTCAAGTTGTCATCGTCTATATTGCCGTCTCGTGGAATGGTGGGTTCGAGGCTCTGCGCAAGAAGGACAATGTTTGATCGAAGATCCGAAGCTTTAGTGCTTTTGGATTCGTGAGGGTTCTCGTTCCTGCACGTGTCGCGAGGTGCTAAACTACAAGACCTGACCTCACGGTTAATTCGCTGTATCAACATCACCGTGTCCTTTCGCATGTCGGCACTGCACCGACGATCTGAGCAGCGTGCGATGCTGCACCGGTCGCGTTGTGTGTTCCCGCACAATGCACGCCAAGAGACAAGGTTCCAATTACTGATGACCTATGAAATAGCCAGTAATTACGTATAGTGCATTGTGTTTCTTCCGATTGCTGAAACGCACCATCGGTGTCCTCGTGGATGGCATTTGGTTTGCTCTCCCTGTCATCTGCGCTCAGATGTCTGTCTCGGTAGCACATATCCCATGGTGTAATGATACCTAGGCTGTGTTAATTGGGTGGACGTATGCCTTTCCAGCCTGTTCTTCCTCTGCAGAGGACATGTCTCAGACCCACCCCTGACAAGCAAGCTGCTCAAGGCAGACCAGACACAGTGCCTTCCTTCGATGACTGAGTGGTCAGGGGAGTTCTCGCCAGTGGAACCGCGGGTGAAAGGAGAGAACCATGATGAGTCGGTTGCATGTTGTCATTGGTGCCTATTCGTTTACGATTGCGATGTCTGTGTTTGCGCTCTTCAGCCACCCCGCCCAAGCTGAGTGGTATCTAGCTGGGCAGGGGGGAGTTGCCTTTGGAGGCAACTTGAAACAACTTGACGAGGTGCCGGCCTCTGGCGCAGGAGCCGTTCAGTACTCAAATCTCGCGCTTCATGCATCGCCTCTGTATGGAGGCAAGGTCGGATATTATTTCGACGACCCGGCGTGGCGATGGCTGGGATTCGAGATGGAGGCGTACACATCGACCCAGCATATTAAGCAGCAGGGTCTTGAGGTTACTCAACGAGGAGTTCCCCCTTCCTCCCAGGTGATCTCTGATAAAACCGGCCGAGTCACCACCTGGGCCCCGATTAGTATGATGGTTCGATACCAGATCGGTCCGGTAGAGCCGTATTTTGGCGTGGGATTGTCACTCTCTTTTCTCCACTTCCATGACGCCGCCACTGATACAACGACATCCAGCAACGCGAACGTGGGCTTTATTGGGAAGGCAGGGCTGCGATGGAGGGTGACGGAGCATCTTGCCGTGTTCGGGGAGTGGAAATACAATCAATTCAGTTTCAGTTTTGACCAGTTCCTTCTCGGTTCAGCCTCCAGTGGGGGAGATGGACGTTACGGGTCACACATCGCAGTCGGCGGCATCGGCTGGCATTTTTAGGCGATTGCGAACAGCGATTATAGTATCGCTATCTGACAGGACAAAAGCGGGCTTTTGCATTTCCTCGGATGAAGACCTTCCTCCTGCCCTTGAAATTGAGACTACCTCTACGGCAAAGTCCTGGCCTGCTGCCGCAGTGAGGACGCCTGTGTGCTTTTGGATTTCATGAGGGCTCTTGTTCCTGCGCCTGTCGCGAGGTGCTAAATTACAAGACGTGACCCCCTGTTTACGTGTCGTACTCACGATATTCGCCCACCGGACAGTCTGATGGTCTAGTACGGTTCCAGACTTGTATAAGACAGGTTTTGTGTACCTTATGCCAAGCACGGATGTTTCGTTCCCACTTATCTAGTCCTCCATTCAATTTTCTGCAGTCCTTGATCGTAAAGTTTGCTGTTTCACCAGCATAGCGAACTCGGAAGTGCGGTGGCGGATGTTCGTTTGAAAAAATTTCGATTCTTAAGCCATTAAGATGATCAACTAGCTCTTCCCCTAAAAGGCGTTGACCTTGATCGTTTTGGAGAGGTCCTTGCTGGAAATCAGAAGCGAGGGATTCTGCCAGTTCGGTTGCTTCAACTACCCATTCGTTAACCATATTCTTTTAACTATTAGATCAAGGAACCTCGTCGGTGAGAATGAGATTTTGTCCCGAAAGACTTTAGAATACCGCTACTGTTTCTCATTGACTCGTAACTACCGTCGTCCAGCTAAGATGGCCAGCAGATTTACAACTGAAGCTGTTGCTTCAGCGCACAATGCCGCAGTCCGAAAGTTTGCAGTCCGCATATGCTGCAATGCCAGAGCAAGTTTAAGAGCGGCCTTGGCATGTGCCCGGGATTCCTCATTGGCGCTTCCGAACAATTCTCGCTCGAAAACTGCCTCCAACATACGCTTGGCGTCCGTTGCGCTAGGTGCAATCCCATCAATTGTTGGGTGTAAATTCGCGTTGTAGACTGTTTGGGCAGCTGTTATAAGAACTTCTCGGCAAAGCAAGCCAACCGTTTGGAAGTGTTCCTCAGAGACAGCAGTATCTAGCCGAAGCCGAACTTCCTGAAACTGGCCATCGACCTTTTGCCATCCCGTGGGCTCTTCAAATATCTCAGTTCGTGCTCCAATACGGCCCGCAATAAACACAGGCTTTCCTGAATTAGGTCTTGCTTCTTTGATTTGCCATCCGTCAGCTCGAAGATGGGAGTTGTATGCTTCAACCAAGCTTCTTGCCTGCGCAATCTCTGGTCTGACGACGGGGTGTACTGTTTCACAAAGAAACTTCAAGAAATCATTGTCTTCTACCCATAAAAGATTAAAGCGAGAATCATAGAATACCCAATCATTGTCCCAGTCTCTCCAGTTGCTTCTATGTTGGCGGATGTCCCCAGCAGCATTTGCCATCCGTGTGTCTGTCGATGGCATATTGGAAAGATCGTACAGTCTAGCTAAGAAATCCTCCTCTGAGAGCCTGCCAGCCCAATCTGTGGATGGACCCGCTAAATAATCGAAAATCGCTCGACGTGTGACTTCTGAGATCTCGTTTGGCATGTGCCTAAGCCTTTGCCATCATCGGGGTTTTAACGGGTATATCGTGGCCATATTTCTCTTTCGCCTCCATTAGGATACAAGCTTGCTAATTTTATTGAGCTTTCTCCTAAGCGCTGTTATTTCAGTCTTAAGGGGCCGAGCGAATGCCATTATGACGTATGCCCAGTCTTTATACCCTGGAGGAAGAGGGGGTAGCTGCTGTTGACCCTTGAGCATCCGGTTCGCAACATTAATCTGATGAGTTAGCCGTTCAAGGTATACTCGTGTTCCCTTGACCCATTCATCTGGGACTACAAGATCCTGAACTTTAACTTTTTTGATCTTTAGGAATGGTCCATATATCTGTTCAAGCTCGGAGAGGCGTCGCAGATCAATTTGAAATGATCCAGATCGCCTTCCTTTTATGGTGAGACGGCTCCTCGTCAGGTCATCATGAAGGCGAGTTACGTTTGGCTTTGGGAAATCCTCGTCATGGAGGTCGTTTGCAAGGTCAAAAGCGGTTCGCTCTTCGAACTCTTGAGTTTGACGGTAGTACCATAATAAGGCTATTGCTCTGTCTGCATGCGATAGATTTAGAGAGGCAATACTCTTGGAAAAGGTTGGGCGGTCAACCATTGGAGTTCCCCGCCAGCACCTCCTTCATGTATCTAACTCCTCGTCGCGATAACTTGTAGCGGACGGGCTTGCCCTTGACTTTTACCTTATCGCCAATGACATATTTTGAACCCGTGCCAGATAAGGCGCGTGAGGCATTCGGTTGGGAGATAGGAATGCCCAAGTCAGTAGTGATCCTATTTATATCGCCAGATGTTAACCAAAATTCGTTACTAAGGTATTCATGGACTATATAAAGCGGGAGGAGCGTTCGATCCACTTGTGCAGTCCGATCTAGAATCTGTTTTTCGATCGCCTCCGCCTCGTCACAGTCCTTGGCAAGTGTGACGATTTGATTCAGGTCGAAACCAGCATCAGTTGCTTTCTCTTCTGGCAGTTTTATGGCCGCCTTGTGAACTCCAAGGCGGTGTCTTTCGCTCACCGCAGGTTTATCAGATGGCAATGGATTTTCGCTGTACAGTTGTAGAAGTTGTTTTACTTCTTCGGGAGTCCCCTCAAGAGTTACCGAGGGTCCATTTGGAATCTTTAAAAATGCTTTTGCCATTGCTAGCCTCGATTACGTAGGTGAAAAGATGCTACGATCCTCTTCGCCAATCTAACAACGGTTTGAATTCCTACGCCGAGCGTGACTGAAAATCAACAATATTTAATGGATAATCCCAGTAATAACTCCTATAAGGCGTGTATTCTTTGTCTACTCTGCCGTCTCACGGATGTCTCTGACCTTGGTTGGTCATCCCCCCTACCTCTGGCTTCCAGCCTCGTATGAGGGCTTTCATCGAGCCTAACTCATTGGAATCTAAAGGCGGTCTTGAGAATCTGATCTGAGCGGGTGATGAGATTCAGCTTCACTGCCGGATCTGGGAGGCTACCGGTTGGTGCAGTAGAGGGGAGAGGTGCTCTCCAGGAACGTCATCGGAAAGCGACCCTATGTCAGGGATGTAGTTAAAGGAGACTCGGCCAGGCTTTGGCCAGGACGAGTGCTGCTGCAGCGGCTAGATGCTCAACGCCCGTCTTTTCTTCCTGGGTAGGGGTGCGGTGGTCGCGGAAATACGTCCCAAAGGTGCCGAGGATGGTTCCGGCCACGGATTTGATCGGCATGCTCCAGGCACCCATGAAGCCCAGTGACAACGGCAGGTGACGCAGTTCGGCCCACTTATCGTCGGCCCGAAAGTCGGGGGTCTCGATGACGCATCCCGTTGCCGCTGCAGCCGCGCACGTGCCGACTCCGATGTCAGGTTTCAACCGATCGATTGCGGTGAGATAATCTGCCGGAAGGCTGGGTGACGCGCCGTTTCTGAGCAAACCGTCCTTATCAATCACCAAAATCGACACCGACGATCCGGGACCAGCCAAGACTTCTCCGGCCTTCGCAAGACGGGTCAGTATCTCCTGGCTCGGCGTGCCGGCCTCCAACATCTGCTGCACATGGGTAGTTGCCGCCAAGATGAATGCATTATTTTGCGTTTCGGGGAGGGGAGAAACGGTAGATGATTCTTGTGTGTGCATCGACTGCCTTCCATCAACCCTGAGCGGATACGGGCATCATTCTACCGCGTGGCCTCCGCGTCCGCAATGGTAAGGGTTGGGCTCTTCTCGATCATACGCCTCTCATCGCCCGTCATCCGAGTGCCGGACAGGCAACGGGGCTATCTATTTTCCGGATGTCTTTGGGCCGGAGTTATCCGGCACCCATTTTTTGATGGTTGCGGTGAGATCTTCTTTTTTGACGGGCTTGCTCAGAAAGTCGTCCATGTCGGCATCCAAACACTTTTGGTGATCTTCCTTCATGGCATTTGCGGTGAGGGCCACGATCGGAACTCTCCGGCGTTTGCGGTCTCGTTCCTCCTTACGAATCACCGCCGTCGCTTCAAATCCATCCAGCTCAGGCATTTGGCAATCCATTAAGATCAGCGCGTAGTCGATCCGGGACACCGCCTCGACGGCTTCGAGCCCGTTGGCCACGACGTCGGTTCGATACCCGAGTTTTTCCAATTGGCAGGCCGCCACTTTCTGGTTCACGATATTATCGTCCGCCACCAGAATCCGTGCTTTCTCGGCCACCTCGGCTTCCTTGAGCACATGCCGCGTCAGCAGCACATCGTGGGACCGGCTTCGTGTGCCGTCCTCTCCTCCATCGGGGGCCGAGTTGACCGGCAGGTCGATGATGGCGGACAGGCACTCGTAGAGATGTGCGCGATGCACCGGCTTCGTCAGGTAGGCGACGATCCCAGCTTCCTTGGCGCGTTCCGCCTGCCCTCGCATGCCGATCGAGGTCAATAGCACGAGACGGGTCGAGGCCAGGGCCGGGTCGGCGTTGATCGCGCGCGCGAGTTCGAACCCATCCATGCCCGGCATGAACAGGTCGAGGACTGCGATCTCGAAGGCCTCTCCTTTCGCCGCAGCGTCTCTAAGGATCGCCAAGGCTTGAGCACCGTCCGAAGCGCTGACGCTCTGTAGCCCCCATTCCAGGGCATAGTGTTCGAGGATACGCCGGGCGGCGGCATTGTCGTCGACGATACACAGGCGTCGTCCCAGGAGGGAACCCTTGAGCATCGGCCGGTGCAGAGGCTGTGCCGGTTGTTTGTCCAATCTCACGGTAAAACGGAAGGTGCTGCCATGGCCGGGTTGGCTGTCGAATCCGATCGTCCCGCCCATTTGTTCCACGAGCTGTTCGCAGATGGCCAGACCCAGGCCGGTCCCGCCGAACTTGCGAGTGGTCGAAGTATCTGCCTGGGAGAACGGCTTGAACAGCATCGTCCGGATCTCCGAAGCTATGCCGATTCCTGTGTCGGACACGGCGAACTGTATCATGGCTTGCTGCGCGGTCTCTGTGCCACGGGTCACGTGAATCATGACCTCTCCCAGCTGCGTAAACTTCAGCGCATTGGAGATTAGATTGACGAGCACTTGGCGCAACCGGCCTGGGTCTCCGCGAAGCGCCGTGGGCACATCCGCATGAACCAGGCACCCAAACTCCAATCCTTTACTCTGCGCCGGTCTGGCAAAGAGGTCTAAGGCTTCTTCGATCATGGTTCGCAGATCAAAATCGATCATCTCCAAGGTCAACTTGCCCGCTTCGAATTTTGAAAAATCCAGGATGTCATTGATGATATCGAGCAGAGAATCACTGGATCGCCGCACGGTCTCGGCGTAGTCGTGTTGCTGAGTCGTCAAATCCGTATCGAGCAAGAGTCCGGTCATTCCGATGATGCCGTTCAGGGGCGTGCGGATTTCATGGCTGATGACGGCCAGGAACGCCGACTTCGCTCGCGCGGCCGCCTGGGCATCGAGTAATGCCTTGTCAAGGCGCGCCGACTGCTCACGAACGGTGCGCTCATAGACATCGATCAACTGGTCGAGCACCAGTGTTTCCGAGCGCAGCTGATCGGCGGTCGGTGCGGCCGGGGGATGCGGAAGCCTCGCCGCCGGAGAGGGGTGGGAAAAAATGGCTCCCGGCCGATCAAACGGAAGCAAGGCCACCTTCGCGGCCAGCGCGCAAGGCTTGAACAGCCCCGCGGTTTCCTCAGGGATGCAGCTTCTGCTGAACAGAATCAGGGCAAACAACTCTCCCGAAGGCAGCAGCCCCCCAAACCCGAGCACAGATTGAATACCGAACGGAATGACAAAATTGTCCTTCGCCGGAATGTAGGGACTTCCGGCCGCATCGGACACATGGAAGACGTTGTACGTTTTCTGCTCAGCCGCGAGGAGCATGCTCGGCGTCGGCCGGAGGACACAGTTCACATCGACTCCCAGCTGATTGATGAGCTGCGAGATCATGGGAATAGTGGTGAGAACCTGTTCGCTCGGCAGCGGAATGACTTGATGGCCTCTCGACAGGTGTCTCGCATTCCACTCCGGTTCGTCCCCGACGGTTCCCAACAGGACGAGGCACTTATGCGCAGCAGATTCCTGGATGTTCCCGAGCATCCGCCGTGCGCGCATTTGCAAGTCAGTATCCAGCCTGCCGAACGGCTGCGTGATGAACAACCGCACCAGTGCGCAAGAACGCTGCGCGGTTCCTTTGATCAGAAAGCGGTCGTAGAAGTGGCGAACCATTCGACCTGCGGCTTCTTCCATGCTTGTGGCCCCGCCGCCGATTTTGCGCAGCATGGTGAGATTGTCCGTCAGTTCCGATAGCGTGAAGTTGGTCAGGCTAAACATGCTTACCCTCGCTGTGGTGATGTGCTTCACATGGGCAAGCGACGAGCTTTCCTTCAGACACGAGCCGTCCTCGTGGCGCTGGAGTAGTTGTTCGTCGCCATGAGAGGGGGATGATGTCGGCGGTAGCTATGGCACAGGAGGAGGTCGATGCTTCCGAAGGGTGCGGCAACGGGCAACTGTGACATAGACTCGTTCAACAGTTGCGCCCTAATATGTGTTGATACGACAGCATCGCCAAAAAGCTGGAGATGGGGCGCACATTGCCACTGTTGGCTCGAGAAGTAAAGAGAGAAACCTCCCGGAGGCAGCCAGGATATTGACAATTTGGGTGGTGCCGATTCGGGCGAATTTCTTCTCCGCTCTCTTTTTCTATACGGGGTAGTCAGGTGCTTTCCTTGTTGCGCGCATTGACCGAACACCTCCCGAAATCTAAAAGTCTGACCCGCTCTTGTGTGCGCGGTCAGCGAGCGGAGGAAAGTACCTGACTGCCCCGTGCGTGACCACGCGGCTAGATTTGCAAAGCCAATCTGATTCCGCAAATCTTCCTTTCTCTTTAAGGAGTGGTCAGATGGTCCCTTCTCCACATCCTTTTCTCTCAGCGCTTTTGGGTGGTGCCGATCCGGGTGCCTGTTCGCCGTAGCGTAAGGGACCCATTGGGGGATGGGTGGAGCGAGGACGAACGGGCTGGATCGGCGACAGGACCCAAAAGCGCCACTCCCACCCTTGCATATCAATCTCGAGCCCCCGTACAATATCGTTTTCGGGCCTAACTCATTGGCTTTCCAGTCGTTTGAGCAATTTGACGAGGACAGATAGGCCGGGATGAAAGTCGAGTATTCCAAGGGGAACCGGGCGTCGAAGGAGCTGATTCAGCTCCACCGCAGGAGCTCTTTCGAGGCCAGCGGCCGGAAGATGAAGGTCATGCTGATCTTCCCGCCGGACTGGTATCCTTCCGAACCCTATCTCAGCCTTCCCTCACTCACCTCCGTCCTCCGCCAAGCCGGCCACACGGTCATCCAAAAAGACATCAATTGTGAGATGTGGGACTGGTACTTCAGCGAGGATTTTCTAAAGAAGATTCTGCGCAAGGTGCCACAGCAATTGGATCGGCTCCGCAAGCTGGCGAAGAAGCGCGATCTCGCTGAGTGGGAGATGGATGTGCAGCTCGCGCTCTGCGATGTGTCGCGCCCGCGGATGGAAAAATTGATCCGTGATGCGGCGGAAGCGAAGCATATTGTAAGAAATGAGAAGTTCTACGATATCGATAAGTTAGAATGGGCACTTCAAGTCTTTCGGGAGATCGCATCGATCGCCTCTTTAGTCTATGCTCCGGCGCGGATCTGCATGCCGCCGATGGAGACGGATCTGTCGTACAAGCCGTACGTCTCGGCCGAGGTGATGGATGCGGTGCGGGATGAACAGGTTAACGTGTACCGGGACGTGTTCGACCATTTGGTCAAGCCGGTGATCCAGGCCGAGCAGCCGGACGTGGTCGGCATCTCGATCGTGCTGCAGCAGCAGATGTTTTCGTCGATGACCTTCTGCGCTCTCATCAAACAGCACTTCCCTCACATCCACATCACGATCGGCGGCAATACGGTGACGCGCCTGCGCGACGTGCTGCCTCAGTCACCTCTCTTTCACTACTTCGACAGCGCCGTGGTCTATGAAGGGGAGACGGCGTTCACCCAACTGGTGGAAGCGGTCGGCGCCAAGCAGAGTTTGGCCGATGTGCCGAACACGATCTATAAGGACGAGACGGGCGTTCATGTGTCCGCGATGAGTTATGCGGAAGATATGGCCGCGCTGCCGCCGCCGGACTTCGACGGATTGCCGCTCGAAAAGTATTTCGTTCCCACCCGTGTGTTGCCCTATCTGGCGACGCGGGGGTGTTACTGGGGGCGATGCGAGTTCTGCGACCATGGCGAGGGCTACACCGCAGGCTATCGCTCGAAGAAGATCCAGGACATACTCGCCGACATCACCTATCTGCGCGACAAGTACGGCGTCAAACATTTCCATTTCACCGACGAGTCCTATCCGCCCGCGCTGTTTCGCAAGCTCTCGCGAGGATTGGTCGAGAGCAACATGGACATCTTCTGGACGACGCACATGCGGTTCGAGAAGAGTCTGTTGGAAGACGCCGTTTGGCAGGATGCGAAGGAGTCGGGCTGCCGCTATCTGCATTTCGGTTACGAGTCGGGAGTCGAGCGGGTCTTGCAGCTGATGGACAAGGCGACGACGGCGGAGGTCATGACGAAGCACCTCAAGCTCACGGCGGAGGCGGGGATCTGGAATCACTGCATGGGCTTCTTCGGGTTTCCCGGCGAGACGAAGGAGGAAGCCTGGCAGTCGGTGCAATTCCTCGAACAGAACAAGGACCATGTCCATTCGCTGGGGTTCGGGACATTCGATTTGGGCCGGCATAATCCAGTGGCCAAACACCCGGAGAAGTGGGGCGTGACGGCATACAAAAATCCGGATTGGGATCTCGCGCTGGATTACTACTATACGGTGAAGAACGGGATGAGCATCGAAGAGGCGGAGCGGGTGTTCGAGCAGTTCGAACGCAACCATAATCCCGGCTGGGATTTGCGCCTTTATATTCGGGAGTACATCTTTCTCTATATCTCAAGATTTGGTTTAGGAAAGCTTCACGATCTGCAGTATCGATCGGTGAAGACGGTTGGCGTGACGCCGACGCTCGCCGGAAAAATGTGAGCAGAATGAAAGCTGAGTCATGAGCGGACTTGTTCAAATCAGCGGATTAACTCCAATCAAGCAAGAAGAGCGCAAGACCTCCAAGGTCATGCTCATTTTTCCGCCCGAGTGGGTGCCGACGGCGCCATATCTCGCCCTGCCTTCGCTCACCGCTGTCTTGCGCGAGGCCGGTCATACGGTCATCCAGCGCGATATCAACATCGGGATGTGGGATCACTTTTTCAGCATGGAGTTTCTGATTTGGGTGAAGGCTCGATTGGGCATGCAGCTGAAGGCCCTGCAAGAGAAAGAGAAGGCGGGAGCTCTGACCGAGCGGGACATCAGTCAGATGGCGGTCATCGAGCAGGCCTATATCCTCGACGTTTTCGATCTGGCGGATCGAGCCGAGGATGCCAAGCGGATCGTACGCGGCGAGCGTTTCTATGAGGCCGAGACGCTGGAAGGGGCGCTCAATACGTTTCGCGAGACGATGGCCTATATCTCCGCGGCCTACTATCCCGCTTCGCTCGTGTTTTATCCGATGGAAAGCAATCTCGGATATCGCCCCGGTGTCTCGAAGGAAGTGTTTGCCTGTTTGGAAGACGAGCAGGTGAACGTCTATCGGGATCTCTGCAATCAGCTGGTCATGCCGGACGTGGCGAGGGAGCAGCCGGATGTGGTCGGGATTTCCATCGGAACACAGATGCAGCTGTTGGCCGGTCTGACCTTCGGCAAGATGATCAAAGAAACCTTCCCGCACGTGCACGTGGTGGTCGGCGGCAACATCATCACCCGGCTGCACGAAGATCTCGTCAATCACGAGAGATTTTTCACTGAAGTCTTTGATTCAGCTATTCTTTATGAAGGTGAGCATGCATTGTTGTGGCTCATCGAAGCGTTGAACGGTCAGCGGCTGCTCGCTTCCGTCCCCAACTTGATCTATCGCGATGCGTCAGGTCTTCACCGCAATCCGGAGATCTACACCGAGAAGACGGCTGCGCTGCCGTTACCGGATTTTGATGGGATGCCGCTGGATCGCTACTTCGTTCCGGAACTCATCATTCCCTACTTGGCGACACGCGGCTGCTACTGGGGCCGCTGTACGTTCTGCGACCATGGCCAGGGGTATTTCGATCAGTACCGCGGAATACCGGCCCAACTGGTGATCGATCAGATCAAGGCGCTGCGCGACAAGTACCATTGCCGGCACTTTTTGTTCAGCGATGAGTCCTATCCGCCCGCCTTGTTCAAGAAGGTCTCGCAGCTATTAGTCGACCAAGACGTCGGGATCAAGTGGACGACGCTCATTCGCTTTGAAGAAACACTTCAAGATCAAGCGACCTGGGACCTCGCGGCCAAGGCCGGTTGCTGCACGCTCTATTATGGGATGGAGTCGGCGAACGAGCGGGTCTTGAACCTCATGGACAAGCATGCCAAGAAGAGTGTCATCCAGCGTAATCTCGTGATGGCGGCGCAGGCCGGAATTTGGAACCATGTGATGGCCTTCTACGGATTCCCTGGTGAAACGCTCGAGGAGGCGATGGAAACCCGCGGGTTCGTCCTAGAGAACCAGCCGGTGATCCACTCCCTGGAACTGTTTTACTTCGTCGCCTATCGCCACACGCCGATGGTGCGGCGCCCGGAACAATTCGGCATGACGATTCACAAGCAGGAAGAGTACGATCTCCCGTTGGACTACTACTATACGTTGAATGACCCGAGCACGCTGTCGTGTCTCGACGCGATGCAGCTCTGTGAAGAATTTTATAAGCACGATTTTCATCCCTGGGCCGTACGCGTGAACTCGCGCGAGCACGTGTTTCTCTATATCTCGAAGTTCGGGACGAACCGGTTGCCGCAAATCTATGCGCGGCAGGCACAACCGGTCGGTTCGCCCGAAGGGGTATCAGGGTTGATTACTTGGCCGGTGGCCCATTCGCAAGGGGACGAAGGGATGTCGCGCGTCACAAGTCACGAGGTCGGCGGCTGAAGGCTACTGGGCGGTGGGTTCGTCATCCGGGACGAGGACAGCCGAGAGCAACGCGTAGGCGGCTTCAATTGTCCGAGTCATGGCTTCGGCTTTCTGAAACATCTGCATGTAGGTCTTAGGATTGTTGGTGAGGCCGGCATAGCGCGAAGGATTCCAGGTATACAGCTGCACACGTCTCGCCCGCTCCAGGTCTTCGGAGGTGATGGGGAAGGTGAGTTCCAGAACCTCCAGGGCGTGGGCGATGTCTTGTTCGGTCATGTGGTCCACGGGGCCGAGTCTGACAAAATTGGATTCGACCTGTCAAATCAGGCCGATAGTTTTTTTGTGTCGTCAGGATATCCGAAATGAACACCAAGGAGGGGAAACAGTGAACGGCTCCCGAAATGATCATGGCTGAAGAGCGGTCTCTCAAATTCTATCAGGCAGACGTCTTCACCGCTCAGCCGTTTGGGGGTAATCCTGTCGCCGTGTTTCCCGATGCGGACGGTCTGACCGACGATGAGCTGCAACAGATCGCGCGAGAGATGAATCTGTCTGAGACGGTGTTCGTCTTCCCGCCGACCGACCCGGCCGCGGTTGCGCGGTTGCGCATTTTCACCCCGACGCAGGAAATTCCGTTTGCCGGTCATCCGGTGTTGGGCACGTTTTACGTATTGGCCCATTTGAAGCGAATCCCAATGCAAGACGGCATCACGCGCGTGATGCAGGAATGTAACATCGGGCTGTTTCCCCTGGAATTGCACTCGGAGCAAGGCCGCGTGGTGCGAGTCATCATGTCGCAACCCAAGCCGGAATTTCTCGACCCCATCGATGCGATCGACGACGTGTATCTGGTCGGAAGTGCCCTCGGCTTGCCGAAGCACGTGATTGTCGACACCAAATGGCCGATCCAAGTCGTATCGACCGGGTTGCCGGTCTTGATCGTGCCGGTGCGTACGTTGACGGCCGTACGGTCGATCAATCCCGATGCGTCGGCCATCATCAACATCTGCGAGCGTTTCGGCGCCAACGGCATCCTGGTCTTCACGACGGTGACGGTGGAATCGTTCGCCTCCGTCCACGCGAGAATGTTTGCGCCGAAGATCGGAATCCTGGAGGACCCCGCCACCGGGAGCGCCGGCGGAGCACTGGGCGCCTATCTGGTTCAGAACGGCGTGGTGGAAGTCGGACCCACCACGGACGTGCTCATCGAGCAAGGGTATGAGATCGATCGGCCTTCCAGGATTCTTGTGCAGGTGAAGTCGGATGACGAGGTCATCCAGGGCGTGAGGGTGGGCGGTCAGTGTGTGATGGTGGTGGAGGGGACATTGAAGTTTTGAAACGGCAGGCCGAGCCTATTTAGAGAGGCCGGTATGGTTGTCCTCCTGCTCGCCGAACGCGGCACACAAGTTCCATTTATATATGTAAGTCAAGGGCGGTGCTCGTTCAACGCGCGCAATCGAGGATCAATCATACCGTCCTCGGTGCGTTCGACCGTCCCGTGGTTTCAAAACTTCATGTAAGAGGAGGGTGTGGAGAGATGAAGGCTGTGGTGTTTCGCGAGCATGGTGGAGCGGACAAGCTTTCGTATGACGAGCTGCCGATGCCGAAGATCGGGCCGCAGGAAGTTTTGATTCGGGTACAGGCTTGCGCGCTGAACCATCTCGACATCTGGGTGAGACAGGGAAGTCCTGCCTATACCGTTCCCTTCCCACATGTTCTTGGTTCCGATGTCTCCGGAACGGTCGAAGAAATAGGAGCCCAAGTCGAAGGGGTCGCTCGCGGGGCACGGGTCTTTGTGTCGCCCGGCATGAGTTGCTGGAGATGCGAGTATTGCCTGGCAGGCCGCGACAATATGTGCCGGACTTATGGGCTTCTTGGAGCCATGAGGCACGGCGGGTATGCAGAGTATGTCGCGGTTCCGTTTCAGAATGTGCTGCCGATACCCGAGAATCTGTCGTTTCAGCAAGCCGCCGCGTTCCCGCTGGTCTCGGTGACGGCCTCGCATATGCTGTTCGCATTGGCGGGACTTCAGCATGGGGAAACCATTCTCGTGATGGGAGCGGGGAGCGGTGTCGGCATGATGGCCGTGCAGCTGGCGAAGCTGGCCGGAGCGCGAGTGCTGACGACGGTCGGGAGCGATGACAAGATTCCCAAGGCCGTGATTTTGGGAGCCGATGCTGTGATTCATCATGGCAAGGAGAATGTGGCGGAACGAGTCCGGCTGCTGACGGAAGGCCGGGGCGTCGATGTCGTCGTCGAACACATCGGACCGGAGGTATGGAACACCTGTGTCGAATCCCTCGCCAAAGGCGGGCGATTAGTTACGTGTGGCGCAACGACCGGTGGCGAGGTTACGTTGAATCTGCGCTACGTCTATTCCCGCCAGTTGACCATCAAGGGCTCCTATATGGGAACGCGGGCGGAGCTGGTGAAAGCCGCGGAGCTCATGGGGCAAGGGCGGTTGATTTCCGTGATCGATCGTACGTTTCCGCTCCCGGAGGCTCGTGCCGCGCAAGAGCTGATGGCCAGCCGGAAGTTTTTCGGCAAGATCGTGCTGGTCTGCTAAGTTTCGATTGTCGGGTCACGGCACCTGTCTCGCTATGCCAACCAGAATCTTGTGACGAACATTCTGCCATGAGTGTAAACAGCCTCGCACGTGTCTGACCATTCGTGATAATCTACGCTCGATTGAACGATACCGGAGTGCGAATGTCGGCAATCCATCGCGATACGATGAATCTAATAGGGAGGAATGAATGGCTACCGTGAGTCAGATTGCGAACAAGCGTCCAAAGTCCATCGGGCCGAAGACCTCGATCGCCAGCGCGGCCAAGACGATGCTACGGGCGCGTCTAGGATCGCTGCTGGTCAAAAAGGGCAAGAAATTGGTGGGAATCGTGACGGATACCGATATCGTGCGGAGGGCCGTGGCAACCGGGAAGCCGCTGGGAAAACTTACCGTCGAGAAGATCATGACGGCTCCGATTTGCACGATCGAGGGGAGTCAATCGGTCGATGACGCGCAGGACATGATGGCGGACTTGGGCGTGCGCCATCTCGGCGTCACCAAGAACGGCGAGATCTCCGGCGTCGTCTCCGTGCGCGACCTGCTGCTGCACTATAAGCGCTACGCGCAATCGAAGATTTCGACGGACGTGACGTACGACGAACCGAAGATTACTCAGGACTAACGGACACTGAAAACGGCCACCAACTTTGTTCTCAGTCGTGTGTGTCCTTGCGACGTACCCTACCGGGAGAGAGTTGATCTGGCAGCTCGGGGCGGGAGGGTGAGAAGAATACGCCTCAGTCTTCACACTCCTTGCGGCCTCGGGGATAACCGTTTTGAGCGTCCTTCCTCGCTAAGGTGCGTTTCAAACGGGCAGCTGTTGATTGTCAGGCTATTTCGCGAGCTGCTGCAGCAGGTGGCCAAGCTCTGGAAGAATGAGCTTTTCCATCGCCAGGCGGACGGCATTCTCCGAGCCGGGGATGGAGAAGAGCACGCGGCCCTTGACGATGCCGGCGAGGGCGCGGGTCATGATCGCCGGCGAACCGATCTCCTGATACGTCAGATAGCGGAAGATTTCACCGAATCCATCCAACCGCTTCTCCAACATTTCGGCGGCCGCTTCGTAGGTCGAATCACGCCGTGAGATTCCCGTGCCGCCGTTGATGATGATCGCCTGGACTGCATCATTCACCGTCCCTTGGGCGATTCGAAACTGAATCTGTCCCGGCTCGTCCTTGACGATGTGATAGGCGACGACGGTATGGCCGTGTCCTTCGAGCAGTTTGTGAATCAGCCGGCCGCTGGTGTCGGTGTCCGGCGTGCGGGTATCGCTGCTCGTGATCACCATGGCCCCGATGGATCCAGGTGCTTGGGCTTTGTGTTCGTGATGGGTGGGATCACTCATATCGTGTGCGCTATGATGAACATGCAGGAATGCCGGGTGATAAATCAACCGTCAATTCCACGAACAAATAGTCTCCTCTGCGCACGCTGTCGGATGTAAGGCGTGACTCGTCCGTCATGTGCTGATTACTTCCACGCTGCGTCGGGATTCAGTCGAGCGACCGGGGTTCCTTTCGCCACATGTTCATCGAGGATCGCGGCGACGTCGGCTTCGGTCACCTTGGAGTACCAGGTGTTGTCCGGGTATACGACGACCGTCGGGCCTTGTTCGCAGGGGCCGAGGCAGCCTGTCGCGCTCACCAACACTTGGCCCGGTGGAACCGACCGCTGCATCAGCCCCATATTGAAGGCCATGAGCAGCTGCGCGGCACCCGCCGATCCGCATGATGGTTTGGGATGGCCCGGTGGACGGGAATTGGTGCAGACGAGAATATGATATTGGGGTTTTGGCATGAGGTCTCCTTCAGTCAATCGAGCGATCGGCTGTCAGCATCAGCCGTCGGCTCACACGTGAAATTGGTTCGCGAGTCATCGCTGAACGCTGTCGGCCATGTGATCGCGCATCACCGTGGCCGATAGCACTCCCATTGCTGGATCACTTCCTCCGGAAACTTCCACTGTTTGAGGCCCTTGATCACCCAGTCCAGATAGTGATCTTTCGGTTTGAACTTGCCGATCGGATTCGCCGCATAGGTGGTGACCAGTTCTTTTTCCCCGGTCTCCGTTGCGACGGTGACTTGCAGGTGCCGGTAGGCGCCTTGCGGAACATCCTGTTCAAACTGATCCATGATCTTCACGTCTTCATCCGTCAGTTCGAACAGCCCACCCCAGGTCTTTTCACCTTGGGACGGCACGATGCTGACGAGCCCACACCGCCATTGCGCCGACCAGCGGCAAAATTTGACGGTATGGTCCGGCAGAGTCGCGAGGCCCAGAAATCTGTGTTCCGGGGCACGCCGTTTAAGTTGTGAGGGATTGAGGAGATCGCCGTACAAGAAGAACTTCATGCATTCGACTCATCTGCCGCCGACTGTGACAACCTGTGTTGGTACTTGTAACACACCGGCTTTTCACCAAACAAGCGGCCTTCGTCCCGTGCGTCGGGCGTGCATTGACATGATGTCCGAGCCTTCCTAAGATGCTTTAACCTGAACGCTTCCGAACATGAATCATTTCGACGGAGACAATGCCCGTCATGACTGAGAGTGCCACCATCTCCCGATCGCTCGGCGCGCGTGTCGTCAACTATGCGGTCGTCCTTCTTCTGCTGCTGGCCGGACTGTACTATGCGTGGTCCACGTTGCCGTCGGCGACTCCACCGAGAGGGCAGCAAGAGGCTGAAGCCTTGACCTTGGTGCAGAACCATCCTGCGATCGGACATCCCACGATCTTGCAAGCCATGACTGAACATGTCCGTATGATGAAGGAACGCGGGCAGGGGGTTCGGCTCGGAGAATGGCGCGTCAAGCACGTCGATGGCGATATCTACGAAATCCGCGTGCAACTTCGCGATCAAGGTGTACATGGTCAATGGTTCGAGCGGGAGTTCATCTGGCATGCCCATCTTCAACTCAAGAAGGTCAACGCCGCCTCGTTGCCGGCGGACGGCGTGACCCCGAAAGCGGCCGATGCCGATGAGCGACCTGCTCCATCGCCACCGGGTCCGTCACAGAGTTAGATTGTCGGTGCTGGAAAGCGATGTTCTCCGATCGACGGTGCGGCAGCTGTCTCAAACCGGCTCTCTGAGCGCCGGTGGTATGGCGATCTGAACTTCATTCCCTTGAATGCGCACCTCACAACGGGTGATTTGGAAGTTGGAGTTCCCGACTCGTTCGCCTGACATGACGCTGAATTTCCAGCCGTGCCAGGGACATTCGACGACGGGTCCGCAGAGCTTTCCTTCCCCAAGCGGACCGCCCGCGTGGGGGCAGGTGTTGTCGACCGCATAAAACATTCCGTCCACGTTGAAGAGCGCAATCCAAATCCCGTCGATTTCGACGGTTCGTCCCGTGCCGGGTGGAATCTCGTGCGTGAAGGCTGCTTTGACGAAATCGTTCGTCATGGTCATCGTTCCGGGGGTCCGCCGTATGCGGCATCAGATGGGCGCTTGCTTGATTTAACAGCCACCTTATGGCATAGAACTATCACCAAGTAGTCCTGCCCCGCGGACACGCTCCACGACCCTCTTGGAGGCCCGAATGGGGATGAGGTTTCTGCATGGAAATGACCCTCCTGCTGAACGCGACCTATGAACCCCTGCGGGTCGTGCATTGGCAAAAAGCGATCGCGCTTCTCTGGCAAGGAAAAGTCGAAGTGTTGGAGGTCTACGACCGGGAGATCCACGGGATCTCGCTGTCGATCAAACTTCCGGCCGTGATGCGGCTCTTGAAGCTGGTGAAGTTGAAGGACAGTCATCGCGCGGTCAAGTTTTCCCGTATCAATATTTTTACGCGAGACGGCTACTGTTGCCAATACTGCAATCACAGATTCCGAACCGAAGAACTGACGTTCGACCATGTCGTGCCCATCGCCAAAGGCGGAAAAAAGACATGGGAAAATATCGTGACCGCCTGCTGGCGCTGCAACAATCGTAAGAGCGGGCGGACTCCGGAAGAAGCCGGCATGCGGTTGAAAAAGCGGCCGGTGAAACCCCGGTGGAGCCCCGTCATTACCATCACCATCGGCATTCGCAACACGCCGGAAAGCTGGCGTGACTATCTGTACTGGAACATGGAGTTGGATGCGGATCCCGCCGACACGTGAGGGTCGTTCCCGGCTGAATCATCTGTGCTTCACATCCCGTGTCTTCACACACGTCCTGCTAGTTTGAAGCCTCGCCCTCACCTCTCCCGCCCGATCGAGAGCGCCGCATTATAACCAGGCCTCGATCAAAAGTGGAGTCGGGACATTCCGTCCAAAAGCCTCTTGCATGCCGAGGCACATTCTCGGATACTGGCCCCCTCAGTCGAAACGGGAGTACCATCATGGCTGCGAATCCTGGCTTTCCTCTTGTCCTGGACGTAAAAGGCTGGCTGGTCCTGGTGATCGGCGGCGATGAGGAGGCGGCGGAAAAATCCCAACGCCTGCTCGATTCCGGCGCGCGTGTGACTGTGATCAGCCCTACGCTGAACGAATCGCTGCGTCAGTTGGCGGCTTCGGGCAAGATCATCCATCGCGGCCGCCATTTTCGAGACGCGGACCTTGAACACGCCATTCTCATTCTCAACACGCTCCGAGGGGAGCGCGATTTCGCGCAGATGCTGTCGGCCAAAGCCAGGGAGAAGCGCGTGCTGCTCTGGTCGGTCGACTATCCGGAAGCGAGCAGTGTCACGATGCCGGCGGTGGTGGCGGCGGGACACGTCCGTGTGGCGATCAGTACAAGCGGAGTGGCGCCGGCCCTCTCCGGATTCATCAAGGAAGATCTGGAACATGTCCTCGATACCCAGTTCATCGAGTTCGTCGAGTGGGTCGGGCAATTGCGGGAACAGGCCAAAGCGAACGAGCCGGATGCCGAGAAACGGCGCGCGCTTCTCCATGACGCGTTGGACGGTTTCCGTTTGCTTGGCCGCGTGCAGTACCCCAAAGTCTGGTTGGAACGACGATCTCAAGCGGTCACGAGCGCGCAACCGGATATGGAAAAACAATAGGAGCAATGATGGTTCTACTGGAATTCAGCATGTCCCCGTTGGGAAAGACTGAAAGTGTCGGAAAATATGTGGCCCGTTCCCTCGACATCATCGATAAGAGCGGAGTGCCGTATCGCTTGAACCCGATGGGGACGGTCCTGGAGGGAGAATGGGAAGAGGTCTTCGGCGTCGTGCAGCAATGCTACGAGCGGATGAAGAAGGATTGTAACCGTATCTCCTGCACGATCAAAGTCGACTATCGAAAGGGCCATTCCGGTCGTCTCCAGAGTAAAGTCGCCAGCATCGAAAAGACGTTGAAACGACCGGTCAAACAATAGGGCGATGTGAGGCCTCATCGTCGTTCAGGCAAGCCGAGAAGGCCGACTCGTTCGGGCAAGGTCTGCATGTTGAGATCTCTGTCCCATCTTTAGGCGTGCTCGCTTCCTCCGTCACAAGCAGGCGAGCCGTTGTGTTGAAAACTTTCTCCTTCGTCTATATACTGCAACCCGTACGAGGTATTACTATGGGTGAAATGCGCAGTCTCTCGGCGGGCATTGAGATAGGTCGCATTCCGAACCAGCCGCCCTTCTTCCGATGTTCACGTTGTTTCAGAGAATAATGGCATGACAAGCAGCGCGACGGAGAGCGTCGAGACCAAATCCCTACCGGCGATGGAGCTCTTGCCCAAGGATCACACGATTCTTGAGCAGGGCGCGATGGTGTTTCGCCCGTTCGGGCTGGATGAACACGGTCAGACGATCAGAGACCTCAGCGGGGTCAGCATTCGAGCGGTCACCGTCTTTCTGGAGAAGCTGGTAGCGTCTGAGCGGGGAGCACCGGCGGGGAAAGAGGCCGTGGAGGAGTTGTGCCGTCTCTTGAATGATCGCATCAAAGATCCCGTCTATCATGTCACGCCGGAATTTTTGAAGAATCCCTGGAACAGCTACTCGTACGAATTCACCTCCTACCTGTATGAGTTTTGCGAGCGGATCTCCGGAGACCGGCGCTTCGCGTTTAAGGCAGGGGCGGAAAAGGTGTCCCCAATCATGTTGGCGCTGACCCGGCCATTTTCCCTGTCACAGATCTACACGATGTTTCCCTACTTCGGGAATAAGTTTACCTCCGGCTCCGTTGAATTCCGAGTGGTGGAAGTCACGAGCAGCACCGCTGTGGTGGCGATGCAGTTCACCGAGCGTACGCTTCGCCAATTCGGGCCCTACCGGAGACGGTGTGCCTGTCTGGTGTGTCAATCCGCGCAAGGTATCATGGTCGCGATGGCTGATCGCATCCATGGCCTTTCTCAGGCGGAAGCGATGGAGACCTCCTGCATCGGCAATGATGATGAGTGGTGCCAGTGGACCATTCGGTGGCAGGAAGATAAGGGGCATCGAAAACGATTCTGGCGGACCACGTCGCCGCTGGAACAACCGCGACCGACTCTCCCGAGCGAGCCGGCACCGGCCGAAATAACGAGTGAGCACAGCGCCCATCCGGCGACAACCGGGCGTGTCATTCCCCCCACTCACGCGCCTCGGCATTTCACGTGGTTCCTGTGGGGAGGTCTGTCGGGGATCGCCCTTATGGCGGGGGTCGGCATCTTCAACCCGAACGTCAGCCTCGGCGAGGTATTGCTGGTGGGAGTATGCCCTATCCTCGCGGTCGGCATCATCGTCAACCGCCGGCTCCTCCGTGAGAGCGAGCGTCGCGAGGCCCTGATTCAGGAACAGATCTCTTTCGTCGAATCCCGCCATGAAGAATTGCGCGCGGCCTATTTGGAGCAAGAACAGATGCGGGTGGAGTTACGCCGAAAGGTGGCCCAGCTCACGGCGCTTCATCGAGCGGGACTCTCGTTCAACTCGACTTTTGAACGAGACGCGTTGCTGCATCAAGTATTGGAAGCGCTCACGCACGAACTGAGCTACAACAGCGCCATGGTCTCCATGTTCGATCCCATAGAGAATACCGTTCAACACATCCGTGTCATCGGCGCGCCGCCGGAGGTTGAAGCATTCGCTCGATCCTGCCGCATCCCAATCAATGATCCCGAGAGTCCCGAGGGGATGGTGGTCTTGCAAGGACGGCCGCTCCTGGTCAAGGATATCGAATCGATACGGCACAGTCTCCATCCGCTCAATCAGCGATTGGCCGAATTGAGTAAAACCAAGGCTCTGGTCGTGGTGCCCATCAAGACCAAAGACTGCATGTGGGGCATGTTGACGGTCGATCGCTCCCACAATCAAAGCGTGACTGAGGACGATTTGGAGCTGATGACGACGGTCGCGAGTCAGGTCTCCATCGCACTGGACAACGCATCAGCCTACCAGCAGATCGAAGAGTGGAATGCGGGCTTGGAGCTCAAAGTGCGGGAGCGCACGGAAGCGCTGGAACGAGCCGATCGTCTGCGCGCGCAGTTCCTCTCCCACGTGTCACACGAACTGAGAACACCGCTTACGTCCATCAAAGGATTCATCCAGAATTTGCTGGACGGACTGACCGGGCCGTTGAATGAGAAACAGCAGCGTTATCTCGTGCGGATGTCGGAGAACTCGGATCGGCTGGTGCGTATGATAGAAGATCTCCTCGATCGCACCCGGATCGAAACCGGGCGTTTGGAAATCCATCCCGCCAATGTCGACCTGGAACCTTGCCTCGCCGACGTGATCGAACAGTTGAAACCGCTCGCCCATGTGAAACAGCAAACATTGGAATTCTGTTGCACCGACTCCGACATCGTCGTCTGGGCGGATCGGGACCGTTTGATTCAGACCGTGGTGAATCTGGTGCAAAACGCCATCAAATTCACTCCAGCCGGTGGAAGCGTCATGGTTACTTGCGAACTGACCAATCACCGAAGAGCGACCGTGCTGGTTCGCGATACAGGCCCCGGCATCCCTCCCGTGCACCTTGACAAGATTTTTGACCCGTTCTTCCGCATTCAGGAGGGCCAACGCACCGGACCCAAGGGATTGGGACTGGGACTTTCCATCGTGAAAACGTTGGTGGAATTGCAAGGAGGGGACGTGACGGCCCGCAACCGCCCAACCGGCGGCGCAGAACTGTCCTTCACCATTCCGATCTACGCGGTTCAGACGCCGCTTGTGCTCGAATCGCATCTCGTCGGCCGGCAGATCCTGGTCGTGGACGACGACACCGACATTCAGCAACTGCTTCATGACCGGTTGAGGGCAGGGGGATACCTGACCTATTCCGCGTACGACGGTCGTCAGGCGTTGGACACCCTGCAAACGCAGAAATTCGATGGGATGATTCTTGACATCGGGATCGGCCAGATCGACGGTTTGGAAGTGTTGCGACGAGTCCGCATGACAAATCAGGAACTCCCCATCATCATGATCACGGCATCCGGATCCCTTGAACTGGCGGTCAAGGCGATTGGAATGGGGGCGCAAGCCTACTTGCTCAAGCCGTTCGATGCCGGCGAACTTCAGCAGGCCATGGATCGTTGGTTCCAACGTGCGTGACCCGCAGACGACACGCGCTCTCGGTCATCGGACACGACCTGAAGGGTGTCGAAGCCGCTTCACCCTCAGTGATGTCCGAATTCACCCGAGTTGGGCGCTCGCCCTTCTCACCTGTGTCATCATCGTGTGTAGTTCTTCCCCTGTATCGGCCCAGGTTCCCCGTGTCTATGGACAGGGAGCGGCTGCGTCGGGGATGGGCAATGCCTTCGCGGCCCAGGCCGACAATGCATCCGCCCTCCATTACAACCCAGCCGGCATGACGCAGCTTCGTGGTGTGGAAATGATGGCGGGGGGAATCCTTGTCGGAGGGACAACCGATTTCAGAAGTCCGAGTGGAGTCACGACAGTTGGAGATCATGATGGTGCGTTCGCATGGCCCGGTCCGGGTCATGGGTATATCACGGCGAATCTCCAGGACCTTGGTGTCTCCCTGTTTGGCAAGCTGACGGTAGGGATTGGAGTCACGACTCCATTCGGGTCGATCATGCGATGGCCTGACGACAGTCCATTTCGGGCCATCTCAACATTCAGCGCATTGCCGTTGTTCGACATCAAGCCGACGCTCGCATACCAGCTCCATCCGGATTTCTCCATTGGAGCGGGAGCGGACATCTACACCTTTGCGAGTTTCTTTGGAGAGGGTCATGCTGAATTGCAGTCCGTCTCACCCGGTGGATTGGCACCCGCCGGGAGTAAGCTGGAATTTCACGGCAAAGACACGGCTCCCGGGTTCAACGTCAGCGCGTTGTATACGGCATTGCGAAATGGAGATGGACAACCGGTTGCGAATCTGGCCGTGGTGTATAGAAGCCAGGCGACACTTCATTTGGATGGAGCGTTGATGGCCAATGGCGTCAAAATCCAAGATGCCACCACAACGCTGGTGTTGCCGCAGGTCATTACCGGCGGGATCGCCTTGTGGCCGATTCGAGATACGGAACGCGAATGGAAGCTCGAGTTGAATGTGGATTACGTCGGTTGGAAGTCGGTGCGAAACCTGGATATCCGACTGGCCAACGGAATGATCATCCCTCAGCCGCAAAACTGGAAAAGCACGTATGCCATTTTGGCCGGGACCGAGTATCGGTGGCTCAAAGTCGATCGGTTGCCCGGCTGGGAGATAGCCGTGCGGGGCGGCTATACGAATCAGCAAGCACAGGTGCCGGATCTCAATTTCAATCCGGGAGTGCCATCGGCCGATCTCCATGTTATTTCAACAGGCATTGGACTGCAGTGCAAAGGCAATGGGTCGTTCTTGGGATTATTCTCCTGTGGTGGTTTGGGAATAGGATCGGTCAAAGCAAAACTTATCGGCGTGGACCTCTCGTATCAGGCGTTCCTCTATGAGCCGCGGACGATTTCAGGGAATACGGGGCTTCGCGCTGCGGTGAACGGATTGTACAATACGACGCTGCACGCCGGCGGGTTCTCCGTCCGCGTCAGTTTCTAGCCGTGACGCTTCCAACCTACGCGCTTAAATTCCTACTTGTTTTCGCGAAACACCGTAAGAGTTGTGAGAAAAGTATTTACGAGGAAAGGTAGAGTCTGGGAATCTTCGGACTCATCGCGCACAGCACTTCGTAAGAGATGGTTCCGGTCCATTCCGCAATATCACTGGCTGTGATCCGCTCGTTCTCCTGTTGCCCGATCAGCACCACTTCATCCCCGACGGCGGCGCTCGGAATGGTCGTGACATCCACCATCACCATATCCATGCAGACCAATCCCACGATGGGCGCCCGCTGTCCTCGGATAAGCACATGGCCTCGATTCGAGAGATGTCGGCTGATCCCGTCGGCGTACCCAATGGGAAGGACGGCCACTCGAGTGACGCTCTTTGCAGTGAAGGTCCGATTGTAACTGACCGTTCCTCCCGGCTGGACGGTTCGGATCTGCGCGATACATGTTCTGAGTGAGAGAACGGGTTTGAGGTCGGGAGCTTGAACGGAACGGGGAAGAGTATGGTATCCATAGAGCATGATACCGGGACGAACGAGGGTGAAGTGGGCGGAAGGAAAACGGACGGCTCCACAGCTATTGGAGACGTGAATGAGGGGAACGCGGAACCCTGCCCCAACCACGACCTTCAGAGCTCGGCTGAAGCGGTTGATCTGTTCCTCGGTCGCATCCGGGGCGAGACCGTCGCTATCGGCCAGATGAGACATCAGTCCTTCCAACTGTAGAGCAGCGGGGAACTGACGGGCGTTGACCAGTGTCTCCAGTTCGTCCTGCGTCAGCCCCAACCGACCCATGCCGGTCTCGATCTTGAGATGGATCGGGTAGGGGACGGCACGTGCAGCCGCAGCTTGGCCTAATGCCAAGAGCATGGAAAGATCGCTCACCACCGGAGTGAGTTGATGGGTAAAGAGATCCCCAAATTGCTCTTTAAAAACCGGGCCTAGAACGACAATCGACACATTGATGCCGGCCTGCCGAAGCTCGATTCCCTCGTCGGTCGAGAAGACCGCAAGGCGAGTGACACCATGCCGAATCAACGTGTGTGCCGCTTCAATCGCCCCATGGCCATAGGCGTTAGCCTTGACGACCGCCAGGACATTGCATCCAGGAGAAAGAATCCGCCGAAATTGAGAAAGGTTATAGGCCAGTGCCGTCAGATCGATGGTGGCAACGGTCGGTTGGAAAGTGGAAGGAATCGGCACGCGATGAAGAGAGAATCAGGAAGCCGGACTCAGACTTCCATGATTTCCTGTTCCTTTTTCTTGATCACGTCGTCGATCTTTTGCCCGTATTGCTCGATCAGCTTTTGAGTGTCCTGCTCGGCTTTGCGCAGTTCATCCTCGGTAAGCTTCGCATCCTTTTGGAGTTTCTTCAACTCTTCGTTCGCTTCCCGCCGGAAGCTCCGAATCTGTACCTTCGTTTCTTCGCCGTGCTTCTTGCACACCTTGGTCAACTCTTTGCGGCGCTCTTCCGTCAGCGGTGGGAGTGGGACGCGAATCAACTTCCCGTCGTTTGACGGCGTGACACCCAATCCGGAAGAGGATATGGCCTTCTCGATTTCTTTGATCAGTTTCGGTTCCCAGGGTTGAATGGTGACCAGCCGTGCTTCCGGGGTGGCGATGTTGGCAACCTGCTTCAGCGGGGTCATGGTTCCATAATAGTCGACGCGGACTCCGTCGAAGAGGGCCACGGAAGCTCTTCCGGTGCGAAGGCCGGATAAATCTCTGCGCAGGTGCTCGAGAGCCTGATCCATGCGGGCGATGAATGATTGTCGAACCGGGGCTGCATTGGACATGAGAGCACCTCGTGTTAGGGTCAGTGATCGCCGAGCGTCACCAACGTGCCGATCGGCTCGCCCATAGCCACACGTTTAAAGTTGCCTTTCACTTTCAAATTGAACACGGTAAGAGGCAATTTATTATCCATACACAGACTGATGGCGGTAGAATCCATGACCTTGAGATTCTGATTCAGGATGGACAAGAAAGAAATCTTCTCATACTTCTTCGCCGACGGGTTGTTGACGGGATCGGCGTCATAGATCCCATCCACCTTCGTGCCCTTCATGATCACTTGAGCGCTGATCTCCATGGCGCGCAGCACGGCGGCGGTGTCGGTTGAAAAATAGGGGTTTCCCGTCCCGCCGGCAAAGATGACCACACGGTTCTTTTCAAGATGACGGATGGCTCTTCGGCGGATGTACCCCTCGGCCAGTTGGCGCATCTCGATGGCGGATTGAACACGGGTTATGATCCCGGCCCGTTCCAGCGCATTTTGGAGGGCCAGGGCGTTGAGCACGGTCGCCAGCATTCCCATATAGTCGGCAGACGCCCGTTCCATCCCGGCGGCGCTTGCTGCGATCCCTCGAAAAATATTGCCGCCGCCGATGACGATGGCGACTTGAATTTCAAGGGCGACTACGGAGGCGATTTCTTCGGCAAGGTTTTCAAGAATAGACGGTTGGATGCCGTAGCCCTGCTCACCGGCCAACATCTCCCCACTGACCTTCAGAAGGAGGCGGCGGTATTTCGCTGAGCTCATGCTTCGCCTAACTGATAGCGGGTGAACCGACGGATAATCATGTTCTCGCCGATCTTGGCGATCTTTTGGGCGAGCAAATCCTTGATGGTGACGGCCGGATCCTTGATGAACGACTGCTCCAGCAGGCAGTTTTCCTGGTAGAACTTTTCGAGTTTCCCTTCGATGATTTTGGGCCATGCGGCGGGAGGCTTGCCCATTTCCTTAGCCTGCCCCTCGTAGATCGATTTCTCCTTCTCGACGACCGCAGGCGAAACATCTTCGCGCTTGACGAATGAAGGCTTTGCGGCGGCGATCTGAAGAGCGAGATCGTTGACGAAGGCTTTGAACTCTTCGTTGCGCGCGACGAAGTCGGTCTCACAATTGACCTCGACCAAGACGCCGATCTTTCCACCCATGTGAATGTAGGAATGAATCAGCCCTTGATTGGTTTCGCGCCCGGCTTTCTTGGCCGCCGCCGCGAGTCCTTTCTGCCGCAGATAGTCGACCGCTTTTTCGACGTCATCACCGTTCTCCGTGAGGGCCTTCTGACAATCCAGAATGCCTGCCCCTGTCTTTTCCCGAAGTTCTTTCACGAGCTGACTGGATCCTGCCATGATTCGTTATTCCTTCACACGTTCGATGAGGATGGGCCATTGATGGAATCGATCGTACTACCTTACGAAACCGGAACGCTTTCGACGCGCATCCCTGGTTTCTTTTCCCCGCCGGCGGGAGCCGATTGAAACTCGGCTTCTTCACGCTGGACTCTCACATGCGCGCCTTCAATGCACGCATCCGCGATCTTGGACGTAATCAGCTTGATCGAGCGAATAGCGTCGTCATTTCCGGGAATCGGGTAGGTGATGTCATCAGGGTCGCAATTGCTGTCCAAGATGGCGATGACCGGGATATCGAGCCGTTTCGCTTCCTGAACGGCAATTTTCTCGATTCTCGTATCGAGAATGAACACCGCTCCCGGAAGGCCGCGCATGTTCTTGATGCCGGACAAGTACTTTTGGAGCTTGGCGATATCCTTCTGCATAAGAAGGATCTCTTTCTTCTTGAGACCGTGCTCGCTGGGGTTGAGGAGGGTGGTCTCCATCTTCTTCATCTTATCGATACTGCGTCGAATGGTCTGGAAGTTGGTCAACATCCCACCCAGCCATCGCTGGTTGACGAAAAACATATTGGCTCGCTTGGCTTCTTCTTCGAGTATTTCCGCCGCCTGCCGCTTCGTCCCGACGAACAGGATCGATTCTCCGGCTGTGACAAGATCTCGGACGAAGGCATAGGTTTGCTCCATCCGTGCGAGGGTTTGTTGCAGGTCGATGATATAGATCCCGTTCCGCTCGCCGAACAGAAACTTTTTCATCTTGGGATTCCAGCGGTTCGTCTGGTGCCCGAAATGAACGCCGGCTTCCAACAATTCTTTGATTGCCACCACTCCCATGCCTTCACCTCCCTTCAAGCTTGCAGAGCGCCCAATATCAGGGCGAGGGAATCGCTTCCCTTATTCTCAAGCTGTGCAGCGTGCCTAACGCTGATAGTGATTTTATTGAAATGGACCGGTTCCATTTACCGCGAATCGGCCCCTGTCAGACCCAGACCGGGAACGCTACCATAGTCCCGCGGAGGTTTCAAGCTGCAAAGCGGCTTGCGACCTACGATCGATAACTTGCATTAATGCGGACATAATCATACGAGAGATCCGTGGTCCACATGTGCGCGCAGGCCGCGCCCTGCCCGAGATGGACGGCGACGGTAAACTCTTTCCGCTTGAAGACTTGAGCGATCTTGCTCTCGGCTTCAAGCCCCAGTCCGACCCCTCGTTTCACCATCACGACATCGTCAAAGCGTACCGTGACTTTGCCCGGATCGATTGCAATACCGGATCGGCCGAGGGCCGCCATGACTCTTCCCCAATTCGCGTCCTCGCCGAACATGGCCGTTTTGACCAGATTGGATGTCGCGACGGTTTCGGCCACCCGTTTCGCCGCCGCCGCCGTCGAGGCCCCTTCGACCAGAATCTTCACGACTTTGGTGACCCCTTCTCCATCACGGCAAATCATGAGAGCCAACGTCTGTGCGGCTTCGGTTAAGAGGCGTTCGAAGTCGCGATAGGGTCGGGTGCCTTGTTGGAGAGCCCGATTCTCGGCGAGACCGTTCGCTAGACAGAGGACGGTGTCGTTCGTGCTGGTATCACCGTCCACGGTAATGCAGTTGAACGATTGATCGACGGCGGATTTCAGCACCCGCTGGAGTGCGAGCGGAGCAATGGCTGCATCGGTTGTCAGATACGCGAGCATGGTCGCCATATTCGGATGGATCATTCCAGAACCTTTGGCCATGCCCCCGATGGTGATCACGCGACCGCCTATTTTGGATTGGAGAGCGACCGTTTTCGGTCGCAGGTCCGTGGTCAGAATCGCTTGAGCTGCTTGGCCGCCTCCCTGAACACTGAGGCGTGAAATCAGGGTCGGAATAGCCGCCGTGATGCGATCAATCGGCAGCGCTCGACCGATGACGCCGGTTGACCCCACAAACACCTGCTGAATCGGAGTGCGAAGCTGCTGCGCCACCGCTGCGGCCATGGCTTGTGCCGCGACCAGTCCTTGTTCTCCTGTGCAAGCATTGGCATTGCCGCTGTTGACGATGATAGCCCGTCCATGATGAGACCGAAGATGGCGTCGGTCCACGAGAACCGGGGCGGCAGCGACTCGATTCTTCGTAAAGACTCCGGCGATCGGTCCGCTGACATCGGACACGCACAGGGCGAGATCGAGAAGCTCCGGCTTTTTGATCCCGCAATGCATACCGGCTGCTCGGAATCCCAGCGGTGCTGTAACACCCACGCGCTTTTGTCTCATCATAATTTCTTGGTTAGAGTTGCGGGCTAAGGGCGGCGATCGTCGGGGCCTTGTGACTAGGGATAACTGCCCGGCGCCGTAAGGCCGGTATCTTCAGGAATACCCAGCATCAGATTCATGGCTTGAATAGCTTGACCGGCGGCTCCTTTAACCAGATTGTCGACGGCAGCGACGGTTACGACCCGTCCGGTCCGCACGTCCGTGTAGACACCGAGGTCGCAGTAGTTCGTCCCCTTGATATAGCGAGGATTGGGAACACCCTCTTCGTAGAACCGGACGAACCGTTCGCCCTTATAAAACTCTCGGTACAGATTCCGAAGATCTGAAAGGTCGACCGGCTCCGTCAACTTGCAATAGGCCGTACTCAGGATGCCTCGATTCATCGGCACAAGATGAGGCGTGAATGTCACGGTTACGGGTTCGGCTGTATCCATGAATCCGGAAAGTTCTTGTTCGATTTCAGGAATATGACGATGTTGCCCAATTTTATAGGGTTCCAAGGATTCATGCGCTTCGGGGAAATGATAGGCAAGAGCTGGACTCCGACCGGCGCCCGACACGCCGGACTTTGCATCGATCACAACCGTCCCGGGCTGTACGAGTCCTTTAGCAAAGAGAGGGGCCAATTGTAGGACCGCCGCCGTGGGATAACATCCCGGTGAGGCGACCAACTTCGCCTTGGCGATTGCGGCGCGATGGAGTTCCGGCAAGCCATACACTGCTTCTTGCAACAGCTGCGGATGCGCATGCGAAGCCTGATACCATTTTTCATAGGTGCCGACGTCCTTCAGCCGATAGTCCGCGCTGAGGTCAACGACCAGTTTGCCGGCCTTGAGACAGATCGCCACGGCGTCCTGAGATTTGGTATGCGGAAGCGCCAGAAAAATGGCGTCCGCTCGCTCCGCCAACGCTGCCGGCTCCATGGCTTCGAATCGATGCTCCACGATTCCCTTCAGGCTGGGGAAGACCGAGGAGATCAACTGTCCCGCCGACTTTTCAGAGGTTACTGCGGTGATCGTAAAATAGGGATGGCCTGCAGCGAGCCGAACAAGCTCTGCGCCGGCATATCCACTGGCACCCGCAATGGCGATTCGGAATTTCTTGGTCATCAGTTAGAATCCAGCGAGAACCGACGCCCACCCATCTGACGAAGACACAAAAAAGGGGAAGGCATGGAGCCTTCCCCTTTTGGAACGTTGGCTCCTGTGCCTAGCGCTTGGAGTACTGGAATCGCTTTCGGGCGCCTTTCTGCCCGTACTTCTTGCGTTCCTTCACCCGTGAGTCACGAGTGAGCAGCCCTTCCTTTTTCAATGGGCTGCGTGTCGAGGGGGTCATCGCAACGAGTGCTCGCGCGATGGCATGACGGAGCGCACCGGCTTGTCCGGTCGGTCCGCCTCCATAGACTGTGGCGCTGATCGAGTATTTGCCCATGAGACCGGCCATTTCAAGCGGCAGCTGGATGATTTGCCGAAGGGTAAGACGAGGAAACGCCTTTTCCAACGGCTTCTCGTTCACGGTGATGTCGCCCGCGGTTCCCGTTACCCAGGCTCTGGCGATTGCGCATTTTCTCCGTCCTGTTGCGTACTGTGTCACCACTGCCATACGACTCGTCTCCTTCTGTTATGAAATGAATCTCTAGAGAGCAATAGGCTCAGGACGCTGCGCCTGATGCGGATGGTCAGGTCCGACATAGACACGGAGTTTTCGCGCCATACCATTGCCAAGCGGCGTTTTGGGAAGCATACCCTTGATCGCTTTGGTCAGGAGTTGTGTAGGGTCTTTACGAAACAGGTGCTCGGCGGAAGCCGTCTTAAGACCCCCCGGATATCCCGTGTGACGCCGGTAGAGTTTGGTTTCCATCTTTCCGCCGGTCAACTGGATCTTCTCCGCATTCACGATGACCACATGATCACCCAGATCGACATTCGGGGTGAATGTCGGCCGATGCTTCCCCCGTAAGACACTCGCCACCCTTGCGGCCAGCCGGCCCAGGGTTTTCCCGTCGGCATCCACAAGATGCCACGTTTCTTTCACCTCTGTCGGTTTTTCCAAGTACGTCATCATCGTTTTCTTCTCCACTGCGTTAACGTTGCAACATTAAGAAGGAGTTAGACTTCCCCAGCACCGATATTCTTCGTTTCCAGCCTCGACAACCAGGCATCGAGATTTTGGCCGCTTCGCCGTTTCCACACATCCTGAGTGACATAAATAGGTGCTTGGCATCGAAGAGCCAAGGCGATGGCATCACTCGGCCGAGAGTCGATCGTTCGTGCCACTCCTTTGTTTTCGAGGAAGACGGTCGCATAGTAGGTGCTACTCTTCACATCCGTCAGAACCACTCGCTCCGTCTTGATGCCCAGATGTTCTCCGAAACTCTTGATTAAATCGTGGCTCATGGGTCGTGGGGTCATCGACGTATCCAAGGCGCGTCTGATCGCTTCACCCTCGGATGCTCCGACCCACACCATGAACTGTTCCGATCCACCGTCCGTTCGGGCCAACACGACGATCCTCGTGTCCGTATTCGAGTCTTCAACGACGCGATTGACGGTGAGCTGAATTAACGGTTCCGGCGATTGAGGCGATTGTTCTTCCATAAAACCAGACAATCCGTCAAGAATCCAGCTTTCCAAAGTCCTCAGGTTTTAGATTCTCCAACCACTGATCGAGTTCTTCCGAACTCTGTTTTCGAATCACGGACTCGCTCGCAAAAATGGGAGCTTGGGTCCTGAGCGCAAGGGCGATGGCGTCACTTGGACGGGAATCGACGGTATATTCGGAATCCGCATAGGTCAAATGCACTTTGGCAAAGTACGTGTTCTCGCTCAGATCCGTAATGACCACACTGATGATCTTGGCGTTAAATGCGTCCAGATACGACTTCATGAAGTCATGGGTCATCGGGCGAGGCGGAGCGACATTTTCAAGCGCCAGGCTGATCGAACTGGCCTCCGATTTTCCAACCCAGATAGGAAGCATTTCCGCTTGCTCATCGTCCCGAAGAATGACGATATACGCATTATTGTAGGGGTCAAACATGAGCCCCTTGACCTGCATCTGCGTAATCATCTGCCCACCTGCTTCACCACACATTTCTACTTAACGGATAGCAGCCCACCGTAACACTTTCGAATTCAGGATGTCAACGAACTCAGCGACAATGCAGAGGAAACTTCCAGGTTAGTCTCCCAGCTCGCTTCTTGAGAGGATCGTCTACTCAGTTACTTGGCGGGCGATAATTCTCTGCGACCTTTGATGAGTCTACCTGCTCCCCCAGCTTCAAGAAGGCTTTCATCTGCTTGCGAACGAGCTCACGACCACTCTCATCACCGAGGTTGACTTGATATTCATTGATGACCATCACGCGCATGCCTTCCCACTTTTTCCAGCAGTTCACGCAGACCTTGCTCTTCACCTCTGACTCAAGCTTGCCGAGAAATAGGGGAGCCGTAATCGCCTCGCCGGTTTGCCCGCAAGTCACACACGATAACTCTGCCATAACTACCGTACTCCTTTGTCAAATTACGATTCAACCATCACTAAGCGAATTTTTATTCTAACAGAAATGTTCGAACCAAAGAAAGACAGGGTCACGCAATTGACCCTGTCCTGACGACATGCTAGAAATGCGCTCCACAAGCCGACCCGTGGATGGCTTTGCCCGGATGGCGGAACTGGCAGACGCGCCGGACTCAAAATCCGGTTCTCGCAAGAGAGTGGGAGTTCGACCCTCCCTCTGGGCACCAATTCCACGTCAAGCCGACGTGGCCCATGGCTTGAACGATGCCATCGGGTCTTGATCGGCGAGGCAGTGGTCGAGCTTCAAACTTTACGATGCAAACACCCCTTGACAGCGCCGCGCTATTAGCCTAATTTCTCCTATATTTCTCAATGGTGTATAACTGAACCAGAAGTGATAGACCGCGATCAGCCAAGATATGTCCAAATTCTAAAACATGATCGTTCGAAATCTTCCAACAGCGTCACCTGTCCAAATCATTAAGGAGGCAGCACATGCGTAAAGTGTTGGCACTAGTGGCCGCGATACTTTGTGTCGGCTCTATGAATGTTGCAGTGGCTCAAGAGCGACTACAGCAATCCGGTGGGTCTGCAATGGGTGTGGGTACCGGGGTTGGCGATGTGTCCGGAAACGCCAATCGTGTCCAGGCCTATGATCGCAATGCATTCCTCGATCGCCTGTCTCTCCCAGAGACGATCTACGGACGCGTCCTGGCCGTTGATTTTCCTTCAGGGAAACTGCTCCTGGAAACCGGCGGAAGCTCTCATGACGAAGGCCGTGCCGGGTCAGGAACCATGAGCTCCATGACGGTGTACTTCGATGAGAGAACCAGCATGGACCAGCTCAAGGTCTTGAACAGCGGCGATGATATCTCTCTCCAGGTAGTAGAAGCGGTCACGCCCAATCAGCAGTATGGCATCGGCCGAAAGATCGTCCGCGAGGTCTACTTGCTGCGTGGTAATGAAAAGCTCGCAGGATTCGGCGGATTGGGTCAGCGCCCGAATCCTTCGACTGAACGGGGGATCGAGACCAGCAGCGGCAGTACGACCGGTGGAGTGGCGGGATCCGTGTTGCCCGGCAAGATCACCGGAACCATAGACACCACGATCGGCGAGTTCACCGGTTCGGCTCCTTGTTGGAATTGCGAACCCCAACCGGGATGGGGATATCAGACCGTGGCGCCGGAAACCAAGGTCCCGAACAAGTCCGATTACGGGACGGATGCGGCCAAGCCGAATTTGGTGAAGGGATTCAACTGAGGTTTTAAGATTCGATTTTGCGAAAGGGGCAGCCAAGGCTGCCCCTTTTTTTTTGAACTTCGCCGTGTGCTAGAATTTCACTCCTGATGGCCATGCGAATGTACGTGAACCTGATAACACGGAGTTGAAATACATATGACCGAGCATCAGCCTCCGTCCGAGAGCTCCGACGTTGAACTGGATCTTCGCGGGGTGATTTGTCCCTATAATTTTGTGAAGACGAAGCTCAAACTTGAGACCATGAAGGAAGGGCAGGTGCTGTCGGTTCTTCTCGACGATGGAGACCCTATCCGCAACGTGCCTCGTAGCGTCGAGAATGAAGGCCATACCGTCTTATCGAAAGAACGAGTCGACCAGGCGTATCGAGTGTTGATCCGTCGAGAAGATAACGACTGAATTCACGACAGGCGTCAGTCATTCGGTTTTCTCCCACCGCTTCCGGCAAGCACGAGCGTGATCTCTCTCCCGCTGATCCGGCGCAGCTCCCGATGAACCTGAAGCGCCGTGCCGCGAATGATGAGCTCGCTCGGTCTCGTCAAGTCGCATGCGACAACCACCAGGCGTCGAGGAGCGATGGTGTTCAGTGTCTCCAGTGCACGTGCGACCGAGGTCACGGTACCGAACGCGACCATGGGAACCTTTCTCTTCAAGGAATCGATGAGGCATTGACGAATATGTGAGGCTGTCCTAGGAAAATGCCCGAGGAAATGAAATGAGTCGCAGGGGAAGCCTGCGATCGTGAGTGCCGCAACAATGACGGAAGGACCGGGAACGGGGACCACAGGGATTCGATGTGCATGGGCCGCCGCCACAAGGAGATGTCCAGGGTCAGCAATGATGGGAGATCCACAATCCGAGACAATGGCAATATCCATACCTCCTTGTAATCGTTGCAGAAGAACCCCCACTTTCTCTTTGAGATTGCTGGGTCCGTAGCTGGTCACAGTGGCCTGAATATCGTGATGCGTGAGGAATCGTTGTGTTGTTTTCGGGTCTTCAGAGGCGATCACGTCTACCTCTCCAAGAATCTGAATGGCACGCACGGTCACATCATCGGGATGTCCGATGGGGACGGCCACGACATAGAGCGTGCCACGCCGTTGCGGCTGAGCATCCGAAGTCATTGCAGCTCCTACGTTTTGTTGACTCCGTTTGGTCTGCATCGATATAATTTCAAACTTATCTCGTTGGCAGTCACATTCCGCGTCCCATAGGGAAATCCCCGATGGCAGCCGTTTGCTTCATGATCACCATCGTCCTGTACATCGTGGGCACGGTGTCGTTTCTTTCTTATTCGTTGCGGCGCTCAGAAGCGTTGTCAAAAGTGTCGTTGAGTGTGACGGCCGCCGGTTTCGGTTTCCATACGATCGCCCTCATCATTCGAATGGTGGGCGTCTCATCATCGTCGCCCCCTAGCTTCTCGGACGCCCTTTCTTTCTTCTCTTGGATGATCATTCTTGTATTGTTGGTCGTCGAGTTTCGACATCAAATTCATGTACTTGGGTCCTTCATGGTGCCCTTTGCCCTCGTCTCCTTGATTTCCGCCGCGGCTCTTCCTGAATCGGTGCCCACACTTCAGCCTGTACTCAAAACCTTATGGTTCCATGTCACGCTCAGCATGTTGGGCACGGTGGGCTTTACCGTCGCATTTGTTGCGGGTGTGATGTACCTGATTCAGGATCGGCTCCTCAAGTCGAAACGGTTCAATGTCCTCTACAGCAAGCTCCCTGCGCTCGATTTTCTCGATCATCTCAATCAACAGTCCATTGTATTGGGCTTTCCGCTACTCACATTGGGCATCGTGACGGGAGCGATCTCAGCCGACTTTGCGCGTGGGTCCTACGTCAGTTGGAATCCTGAACAAACCTGGGCGCTCGTCACATGGCTCTTTTATTTTGTCGTGTTGCTGGGGCGGTTGACGATAGGGTGGAGAGCCAAACGCGCGGCCTATCTCACGGTCATCGGATTTGCCTGCGTAATTCTCACATTGGTGGGCGTGGTGCTGAAGGGGCATGGTGCCTTGTCGTAACATGCGGTTGATGGTCCTATGCATCTGATCGTCGTTGGGTTGAGCCACAAGACGGCCCCGGTCGAGATTCGCGAGCGACTGGCTGTTCCAGAAAGTCGTCTCGGCGAAGCCCTCACCAGACTCTGTTCGTATCCCGGGGTAAAAGAGGGCGTCCTGCTCTCGACCTGCAATCGAGTGGAGGTCTATTCGGTTGTCGACGACATCGAAGCCGGATATGGGCGCATCCAAGAGTTTCTTGCCGACACGCATCTCTCTCTTTCATCCGAACAACTGACGCCCCATCTGTACTGGCACACCGGAGACCGGGCGATTGCCCATATGTTCAGGGTGGCCGCCAGTCTCGATTCGATGATTATCGGAGAGTCACAAATCTTGGGACAACTCAAGGATGCATTTGAAGTCGCGCTGGCGCACAAGACGACCGGCGTGATCATGAATAAGGTCGTCAAGAAGGCCATCTCGGTCGCCAAGCGTGTGCGGACCGAGACCAAGATTTCTGAAATGGCGGTTTCAGTCAGCTATGCGGCAGTCGAGTTGGCGAAGAAAATTTTCTCGGACCTTCACGAGAAGACGGTGTTGCTGGTCGGCGCGGGTGAAATGGCCAAATTGGCGGCTCGGCATTTGATCGCCAATGGAGTGGGGCATGTACGCATCACGACGAGGACCGCGCAACATGCCGTCGATCTCGCCGCCAAATTCGGCGGAACGCCGGTTCCGTTTGATCAGTTCAAGGACGACATGGCTTCGGCCGACATCGTCTTGGTCTCAACCGGCGCGGCGCACTATATTGTCGGCGCCGAGGACGTTCAACGGGCGGTCAACGAACGAATGAACCGGCCCATGTTTCTGATCGATATTTCAGTCCCTCGGAACATCGATCCGTCCGTTCGCCATGTCGACAATGCGTTTCTCTTCGACATCGACGACCTCAAACATCGAGTGGAACAGAACCGATCCGAACGGGTCAAGGAGGCCGAGAAGGCCGAGCGAATGGTGCTCGAAGAAGTGACCACCATGCTTGACTGGATGAAATCCTTGGAGGTCACGCCGACGATCGTCGCGCTCCGGAATCGGGTCGAGGATATCAAGCGGGTGGAAGTTGAAAAGGCGCTGGGCCGGTTGGGTCATCTCTCGCCCCAAGACCGCGAACTGGTCGAAGGTTTGGCCTCGTCGATCGTGAACAAATTGATCCATCGCACGATGGTGACGCTCAAGACCGAAGTGAATTCTTCGAACGGGCCCGCATTCGTGGAGGCCGCACGCCGATTTTTTCACCTCGACAGGCCTACCTCTTCCCTCCCGCAACCCGAAAACTATACGGAGCCGTCGCGTTGCCTCACCGAAAATCCAGCAGAATTGGAAGCCGAGGATCCGGCTCGGGAAACGACCATTCATAAGCGAGCCCGCTGATCTGCGGGTGAAAGGAAAAGGAGCCTCTGGTGTCGACGGAGAACGGTCAACGCTCAACCCTGGTTCTTGGAACGCGCGGGAGCAAGTTGGCGCTATGTCAAAGCGAATGGTTTCAATCCAAGATTCAGGAGGTCGCGCCGGAAATCCGTGTCATGCTGCGAAAGATTCAGACGTCCGGTGACAAGATCGTCGATGTGCCATTGGCGAAAATCGGGGGGAAGGGCCTGTTCGTCAAAGAAATCGAAGATGCGTTGCTCACCGGTGAAATCGATTTCGCCGTTCACAGCATGAAAGACGTTCCCGCGCAACTGCCCGACGGGCTCGAGATTCTCTGCGTCCCTCCACGCGAAGATGCGCGCGATGCCTTGATCAGCCGAGAAGGGCACTCATTCAGTAATCTTCCCTTGGGAGCAACGGTCGGAACAGCGAGCCTCCGGCGCCAAGCCCAGTTGTTACACGCCAGGCCGGATCTGAAGATTGCGATGCTGCGCGGCAACCTGGATACACGACTGAGAAAACTCAAAGAGGGACAATTCGACGCCATCGTGTTGGCGGCCGCGGGTCTGCATCGGTTGGCGTGGTCTCAGAGCATCACGGAATATCTTCCACCCATCCTCAGTTTACCGGCGATCGGACAAGGAGCGCTGGGGATCGAAGGTCGGACCAATGATCAATTCGTTCGCTCCATTTTGTTGCGGCTCAATGATGAGACCACCCATACGACCGTGACGGCTGAGCGGGCCTTTCTGCATCGTCTAGAGGGGGGCTGTCAGGTGCCGATCGCAGCGCATGCTATGTTGTCCGGTGAACGACTGGTATTGGATGGACTTGTCGCCAGTGTCGACGGCAAGACGATCATTCGCGAACAAATCGAAGGCGTGCGCCAGCAGGCCCATGCTCTGGGCGTGCGCTTGGCCGAACGACTGTTGACGCGGGGGGGAGACAAGATCCTCCGTGAAATTTACGGGTCGGCGTGAGCACGATGCAGCGAACCAAAGGCAAGGTCTATTTGGTCGGCGCAGGTCCCGGGGATCCGGGGCTCTTGACGCTTCGTGGAAAAGAGTGTCTTGAGCAAGCCGACGTGGTTCTGTACGATTATCTTGCGAATCCCGCGCTGCTGGCGCACGTCCCGGATCACGCCGAACGAGTGTATGTCGGCCGGCGCGGCAAAGGGAAATATCCGGAACAAGAATCCATCAATCGCCTCCTAATTGAACGGGCACGGGCCGGGAACGTGGTCGTGCGATTGAAAGGAGGGGATCCGTTTGTCTTCGGACGGGGAGGGGAGGAAGCGGAAGTCCTGGCGTCAGCGGGAGTTGAATTTGAAGTCGTCCCAGGGGTCACCGCCGCGGTCGCAGTGCCTGCCTATGCCGGCATTCCCGTCACGCACCGGACCTTGGCTTCCACACTGACGATCGTCACCGGGCACGAAGATCCCGAGAAACCGTCGACGGCTTTGGAATGGCCACGACTCGCGACGAGCCAAGGCACACTGGTCTTTCTCATGGGGATGAAAAATCTTTCTGCGATCGTGACCAACTTGATGGCGGAAGGGCGGCCGGCATGCACGCCCGTCGCGATCATTCGCTGGGGAACGAGAGCCGCACAGCACACTGTCGTCGGCACGTTGGCGGACATCACAGAGAAAGCTGAAGCGGCACGGATGGAACCGCCGACCGTCATCGTGGTGGGTGAAGTGGTCCGGCTCAGGCCGCAGTTGAACTGGTTCGAGCAGCGGCCACTGTTCGGAAAACGAGTCTTGATGACGCGGGCAAAAGAACAGGCCGGTGACTTAGCTGGCCGATTGGCCGGCTATGGAGCAGAACCGGTCGAGGCTCCGACCATCACGATTGCCCGCCCTGCAGAATGGACTGCGGTCGATCGCGCCATCTCCGAGATCGGCACGTACGATTGGGTTATTTTTACCAGCGTGAATGGAGTGGACCGTTTCATGACTCGGCTGTTGGCTCAAGGGCTGGACTCACGCTGCTTGGCCGGCCGCCGGCTCTGCTGTATCGGACCCCGCACGGCTCAGGAACTGGAGCGGTTCGGTCTCAGAGCTGATGTGGTTCCGACGGACTATCAGGCCGAAGGCGTCCTGGAAGTCCTGAAGCAGCAAGACCTGTCGAGAGTCCGCGTCCTGATTCCACGTGCGGAGGTGGCCAGAGAACTCTTGCCGGACGAGCTTCGTCACTGTGGCGCGCAAGTCGATGTGGTCCCTGTGTATCGAACACTCATCCCCACCCAGGATGCCGAAGGGTGGCGCCAAGAGCTCATGGATCGCCGGATCCATATTGTCACGTTCACGAGCTCTTCCACGGTTCGCAATTTTGTCGCGATGCTGGGCGGTATCGAAACCGTCCAACCGCTCTTGCGATCCGTCGCGATCGCATGTATCGGACCCATCACGGCCAAGACAGTGGAAGAATATGGTTTGACGGTCTCGATCATGCCGAGAGAAAATACGATTCCGGCTCTGGTGGACGCGATCGCCCACCATTACGGTAGCCGCGAGGAAGCCCCCATGGGAGCGCTGCAGCAGTGATGAGGATGCGGCGTGTATGGTTGTCATGTGAAAGGAGGACGGTGAAATGGTTCCTGTAAAATCCTTTATGATTCCCCGAGAAAAGTTTGTGACGGTGCCGCGTGATACGGATACACAGACGGCCGCCCGCATCATGCGCGACCGCGGGATCGGCAGTTTGTTCGTGACCAACGATCGCGAGATTATCGGAATCATAACGGATACGGACATGATGCGCCGGGTGGTTGCAGCTGGAGCGGATGCCACCAAGACGACGGTCGAGCAAATCATGTCGGCGCCGATCATGACCATTGAAGAGAGCAAGACGCTGCTCGATGCCAACGATTTGATGGCACAATCCCATCTCCGCCATCTCGGCGTCACGCGCGACGGGAAGATGGTCGGGATCATTTCTGTTCGCGATCTCGTCGTCTTCTTGACGAACCTCCCGCGAAAGTAAGGCGAGATATGGCGTTTCCTATTCAGCGACTTCGGCGGCTGAGACAACATGAATCGCTGCGGCGAATGGTGCGTGAGACGACGCTTTCTCCCGCAAACTTCATCTATCCGCTGTTTGTGGTCGAAGGCCAGGATCGCCGCGAGGAAATCGCGTCGATGCCGGGTCAATTCCGGCTGTCGATCGATTTGCTGGTCAAAGAAGCCGGCGACATTCACGCCTTGGGGATTCCGGCGATTATTTTGTTCGGTATTCCGGCGCACAAAGACGAGCGCGGCAGCTCGGGATGGGACGCTGACGGGATCGTGCAGCGGGCGATCAGGGCGGTCAAGCATGCGGTGCCGGGATTGATGGTCATTACCGATGTGTGCATTGATGAATATACGAACCATGGGCACTGCGGGATCGTCAGGGAAGGGAAAATTCTCAACGACGAGACTCTCGAATGTCTCACCACCATGGCCCGTACGCATGCCGAAGCCGGAGCCGACATGGTTGCGCCATCGGATATGATGGATGGTCGTGTTGCCGCAATCAGGCGCGAATTGGATCAGTCGGGATTCTCCGATACGCCGATCATGGCCTATGCCGCCAAATTCTCCTCATGTTTTTATGCCCCGTTTCGTGACGCGGCCTTCTCCAGCCCTCAATTCGGAGACCGGCAATCGTATCAAATGGACCCGGCAAACGCGCGCGAGGCGATGCTCGAGATTGACCTCGACGTCGAAGAGGGAGCCGATATTGTCATGGTCAAGCCGGCGTTGCCCTATCTGGACATCATCGCGGCCGCGCGCGCGCGTACGCTCCGTCCGATCGCCGCCTATCAAGTGAGCGGCGAGTACAGCATGATCAAAGCGGCCGCGAGGGCGGGTTGGCTCGACGAAGCGCGCGCGATGATGGAGTCGTTGCTGGCGATCAAGCGGGCGGGAGCTGACCTGATCCTGTCTTATTTCGCGAAGGACGCCGTCAGGCTGCTTCATTGATCGAAAATGAAAGTCACCCGTGGATATTCGGACGAGACCGTGCGGCCGTATCCCGTGGGAACCATCGGGAACTTCGATGGGCATCACATCGGGCATCATACCCTCTTGAAACAGGTGGTCGATTCGGCGCGCCGAGCCCAGGGCACGGCGGTAGTGCTGACCTTCGATCCTCACCCGGCGAAAATCCTGGCTCCTCATGTTGACCTACGGTTTTTGACCGATAAGGAGGAGAAGCTCGCTCGTTTTGAACGAGCAGGAATCGATGAGGTGGTCTTCCTGGAGTTTACCGAAACATTTGCCGCACTTTCTCCGGAGGAGTTTGCCGAACGGATTCTATCCAAGGGCCTTGGGCTGAAGGAGATTTTCGTCGGACAACACTTTGCCTTCGGACACAAGCGAGCGGGGAAAATCAGTGATTTGATCACGCTCGGCGAACGGTTTGATTTCCTCGTCCATCCCATGCCTCCTGTGACCATCGATGGAGGAGTCGTCAGCTCGACAAGAATCAGACAGCTCGTTATTAAAGGACAGGTTGATCAAGCGGCTGTTTTGCTTGGCCGCCAGTATGCGCTCAACGGTGTCGTATCGACCGGCGAGGGGAGGGGGCGGACCCTGGGATGGCCAACGGCAAACCTGCGACTACCTTCTGAGCGCGTGGCACCTGCCGACGGAATCTATGCCTCCATCACGATCATCGATCAGGAGCGGCACGATTCGGTCGCGTATATTGGGACAAGACCGACCTTTGATGGAGGAGAGCGCCGATTGGAAGTATCGATCCTAGACGGAACGCACGAGTTGTACGGACGATTGCTCACTGTTGAGTTCATCGGGCGTATTCGAGGTGACGTTCGATTCGACGGAGAAGACGCTCTGAGCCGGCAGATCGCGTCCGACACGGAGTCGGCAAGGAGCATGCTGCGTCGACATCATCTAACAATCGGAGGTCGATGACTCATTGCACCCGGTCATGAAAAAATCTCTCGGCAAAACGGCGTGGCCTTCTCTGCTGCATCGGGTTGTCCGTACGGTTCGATCGAGGAATCTCTTCCAACCAGGACAGCACCTATTGGTCGCCGTTTCCGGCGGTGCTGATTCCATAGCCTTGCTGTCGCTTCTGGATTGTCTTCGCTCGAGCTGGTCGCTGACGCTGACGGCTGTTCACTGCAATTATGGATTGCGCGGATCGGAGTCGGACGATGATCAAGAGTTCGCAAGGGCTCGGTGCAAAGAACGGAATATCCCCCTCCATGTTCGAAGGTTCCAGCTTCACGATAGTCCGCGGTATTCATCTCTGCAAGCGGTGGCTCGCGATCTTCGTTATCGGGCCTTCAACGAGATTGCTGAAGAATGCGGAGCGGACCGGATCGCCGTAGGCCATACAGCCGATGATCAGGCGGAGACAGTGTTGTTGTGGTTGCTCCGTGGGTCGGGACTCACCGGTCTTTCCGGCATGCCGGCTTTCCGAGACGACAAGGTTATTCGGCCGCTGTATGAGGCCAGCAGGCGGGAGATCTCGACGTATCTTCGCAAGGCAGGAATATCCTTTCGCGAAGACTCGAGCAATGCCAAGCCGCTCTACTTGCGGAACCGAATCAGGCAGGAAATCGTTCCGATTCTGAATCGGCTGGTGCCTTCGAGCACGGATGCGCTCTGCAGGCTTGCCGATATTTGCAGGGAGGATGATCGCTATCTGGAGCAGCAGGCTACGGCCTTGTCCTCTTCCACTGTGAAATGGGAATCTGCCGGGGGCTGGGTGATCGATCGTGGTGTTCTCCTGGACCTTCCGTCTGCTCTGCAACGGCGTATCATCCGCGGCCTCCTCCGTCAGAATCATGCCCAACATCGCTCCTCCGGTCTGCGGACCATTGATCGAGTCATTCGTCTGGTTTCGAAGCGGGGACGCGTTTCAAGCCTTGATGTGGCAAGAGGGCGCATCATTGTCGGCCGCGACGAGGTACGGTTTATTTCACTAAAAACACAGGTGATTGCTCCTGACCGACAAGGGCACGTCATACCTCCAGAGCGGCTGACTGTGCCCGGTACGCTCGTGTGGCCTAGCACCGGTCAACAACTTCAGGTACAACGTGTGGCGCGCGACCAGGTTGCTGCGCCTCTGGGAAAATATCGGATCGTCGTGGATGCCGATCGAGTTTCTCAGCCGCTGCTGGTGCGGCCCTGGTCACCAGGCGACCGATTTCACCCGTCTGGTATGAAAGGTCATTCGAAAAAACTGCAAGACTTTTTCACGGATCTCAAAATACCGGTCGCCGCGCGCTCCCGTATTCCAGTGGTGGCAGCGCCCGAGGGGATCGTGTGGATCGTCGGCTATCGACAGGATCAACGCTGGATGCCGACTGCTACCACAGAACGCTGTTTGGTCTTGACCGTGGATGGGCTCTCTTAAGGGAAGGAACTGGATGAGATGGAACGCATGTTTGGACGACCGATCGTTACCCAGGAACAAATGCGGAGCCGTATCCGCGAGTTGGGAAGACAGATCAGCGCCGACTATGCCGGCAAGGATCTTGTCCTTGTCGGAGTGTTAAAGGGGGCGTTTGCGTTTTTTGCCGATCTGGCACGAGCCATCCGAATTCCAGTGCGGGTAGATTTTATCGTCGTGACGAGTTATGGAACACGGGCCAGGACCTCCGGGACCGTGAAACTCGTGACCGAATTGACCGAAAAGATCAAGGGCAAGGATGTCCTGCTTGTCGAGGACATTGTCGATTCGGGATTGACGGTTCACTATCTGACGAAGGCGTTGGCAAAACAGAAGCCGAGAAGCATCAAGGTCTGCACGTTGCTGAGTAAGCCGGAGCGCCGGGTCATCAATGTACAGGTACAGTACATCGGTTTCAAAATACCGAACCAGTATGTTGTCGGGTATGGACTTGACTATCAACAGAAGTATCGTAACCTTCCTTACCTGGCGGTTCTGGACCAGTTGAGTGCGCAACAAGATGAGTAGAGTTTTGTAAGGAGCTGTTGTCAAGGTGCGCCAGGCTGTGTTAACATCACCTCGATTTATGAGTACGTTCCGTTCAACGTTATCGCGAAGGAGAACTGGATGAATTCCCGGGTCAAGAACTTGCTCTTCTGGGTGGTCGTCGGCTTGTTCATGATTCTCCTATTTAATTTGTTCAGTGTGCCGACACATGCGCCTGAAGAAGAAGTGATATTCAGCGATTTTATGGCGAAGCTCGATAAGGGAGACTTTGAGAAGGTCATTATAAAAGGCAATCACATCAGCGGGGTCTTGAAGGATAAGACTCGCATCCGTACCTATTCAGCCGACTACCCTGACCTGGTCAAAGTTCTTCGCGAAAAGGACGTTCAGATCGAGGTCAAGCCACCGGACGAAAGTCCTTGGTATATCACGTTCCTCGTCACGTGGGGGCCGTTTATCCTCTTCCTCGGTCTCTGGTTTTTCCTGATGCGCCAGATGCAAATTGGTGGGAATAAAGCTCTGTCTTTTGGAAAGAGCCGGGCCCGTATGCTGACAGAGGAAAGAAAAAAGGTCACATTTTCCGATGTGGCCGGTGTCGATGAGGCGAAAGAAGAAGTCCTTGAAATTATTGAATTCTTGAAAGACCCTCGGAAATTTCAAAAGCTCGGCGGGCGCATCCCCAAAGGTGTCCTGGTGGTCGGGCCTCCTGGAACCGGGAAGACTCTTCTGGCCAAAGCCATTGCCGGAGAAGCCGGGGTGCCGTTCTTCAGCATCAGCGGGTCTGATTTCGTCGAGATGTTTGTCGGCGTGGGAGCCTCGCGGGTTCGTGATTTGTTTGAGCAGGGGAAGAAACATGCCCCCTGTATTATTTTTATCGATGAGATCGATGCGGTTGGCCGATTGCGAGGCGCAGGCCTCGGCGGTGGCCATGATGAGCGAGAACAAACGCTCAATCAGTTGCTGGTCGAAATGGACGGGTTCGACACCACCGAGGGTGTGATATTGGTTGCAGCGACAAACCGTCCTGACGTGCTCGATCCGGCCTTGCTGAGGCCCGGTCGGTTTGACCGCCAGGTGGTCGTCAACCGCCCGGATCTTCGAGGACGCTCTGAGATCTTGAAAGTTCACACAAAAAAGGTTCCTGTAGCCGCTAATGTGGAGCTGGAAAAGATCGCCAGAGGAACTCCTGGATTTTCAGGAGCTGATCTGGAGAACCTCGTGAACGAGGCGGCGCTGTGGGCGGCTCGCCAGAACAAGAAGGAAGTTGAAAGCATCGACTTTGAAATGGCCAAGGATAAGGTCATGATGGGTGCCGAACGAAAGAGCATGATTCTCACCGAGGAGGAAAAGCGGGTCACGGCGTATCACGAAGCCGGCCACGCCTTGATGGCCAAGCTTCTTCCTGGAACCGATCCGGTCCACAAAGTGACGATTATTCCTAGAGGTCGGGCTCTCGGTGTGACGATGCAGTTGCCCACCGATGATAGGCATAATTACTCCAAGGAGTTCCTTTATAACACCTTGGCAATTCTCATGGGTGGACGTGTCGCAGAAGAACTTGTGTTTAAGCATGTCACGACCGGGGCCGGCAACGATCTGGAACGTGCCACGGACCTTGCCCGAAAAATGGTCTGTGAATGGGGAATGAGCGAGAAGCTGGGTCCTCTGACATTCGGACAAAAAGAAGATTCCGTATTTCTTGGTCGGGACTTCACCACCAAACGGGATGTCAGTGACCAAGTTGCACTTGAGATCGATCTTGAAATCAAGCGCTTTGTGACGGAAAACTATGAACGTGCCAAGCGCGTGCTGACTGAACAGATGACAAGTCTGAAGGCATTGGCGGAAGCGCTGCTTGAAAAAGAAGTGCTGGACGCGCCGGAAATCGATCAGATTCTGTTGCAATCTTCCTCTCAAACAGTTCCTGCCTAGAATGAGAGTGTCGTGGCGGCTCCTATAAAGATAGGAGCCGCCATATCCATATTACCGAACCCCATGGATGCTACTGGTGGATCAGTGGCGTGCAATTCTACAGTAGCGATCTGCGTATGAGATATCGAATGCCTTGGTGCAAGAGTTGAGACACGTCACCTCACAGGAGATTCCCATCCGAAATTGGTTTTCAGCCAAGGGACGCAGGATTTGGTGGACGACGCGTCCGCTCATCATGGGCGTCGTCAACGTCACGGCTGATTCCTTCTATGACGGAGGACGATATGTGGTGCCCGAACGGGCGATCGCGCATGCATTGGAACTCGTCGAGCAAGGTGCGGACATCATCGACATCGGAGGAGAGTCGACGAGGCCTGGTTCAAGTCCAGTCAGTGAAGAAGATGAACTGGCTCGCATTCTCCCGGTGGTTGAAGGATTAGTCCACCGTGTGACAATCCCCATCTCGATCGATACTACGAAGTCACAAGTGGCTCGGCTTGCGCTGGATATTGGAGCATCGATTATTAATGATGTGAGTGCGCTGCGGCAAGATCCGGCAATGGCTTCCGTGATCGCCAAATCAGGCGCGGCCGTCGTCCTGATGCACATGCAAGGAACTCCCCAAACGATGCAACTCGCGCCGCATTACTCGGATGTCGGAGCCGAAGTGTTGGAGTTTTTTGAGGAACGTGTAGAAACCGCCCTTCTCGCTGGGATACCTCGAACCAACATCATTCTTGATCCTGGATTCGGTTTTGGTAAGCTGTTGTTGCATAATCTTGAGCTTCTTAGAGGACTGACATCTTTGGCCATGCTGGAGTGTCCCTTGCTCGTCGGTCTATCGCGGAAAGGTTTCATCGGGCACATTGTCGACAGGCCTGTTGACCAACGTGAATGGGGAACGGCAGCGGCTGTTGCATTGGCTGTCGACCGAGGCGCGCACATCGTGCGGGTTCATGATGTTGCCATGATGATCGATGTAGTCAAGATGGCCGCGGCGTTGAGCCCTCGTTGGTCGTCTTGCGGACAGGAGTATGATGCGTAAGTTATTCGGCACGGACGGTGTCCGAGGCGTCGCGAATCTCGACCCCATGACCAGCGAGATGGCGATGCAGTTAGGGCGAGCAGCCGCGCATATCTTCATGCGACGGGCAGGGCGCCATCAGATCGTGATCGGTAAAGATACCCGGATTTCAGGCTATATGCTGGAGTCTGCCTTATTGGCGGGAATCTGTTCAATGGGCGTCGATGTGTTGTTAGTCGGACCGATGCCGACGCCGGCCATTGCCTTCTTGACTCGGAGTCTCCGCGCAGATGCAGGGGTCGTCATCTCGGCGTCGCACAATCCTTACCAAGACAACGGAATTAAATTCTTTTCAAGCGATGGCTTCAAGCTGCCGGACGACGTGGAAGCCCGTATTGAAGAGCTGATCGTGTCGGATGAGATTCGGCATCTCAGACCGACAGCGGATCTTATCGGCAAAGCCTACCGTATCGACGATGCGGAAGGACGCTACATCGAATTTGCCAAGCGGTCGTTGCCCAAGGACCTGGATTTCCAAGGGATCAAGCTCGTCGTAGACTGCGCCAATGGGGCAGCATACAAAGTGGCGCCGACTGTTCTCAAGGAATTGGGAGCGACAGTTGAGGTCATCGCCAACAAACCTGACGGCATGAACATCAATTCAGGGTGCGGCGCCGTTCACCCCGAAATCCTTCAGGAGGCGGTGCGACGCCACAAAGCGGACATCGGGATCGCCTTGGATGGCGACGCCGATCGAGCGGTCTTTGTCTGCGAACAGGGGATGATCATCGATGGAGACCATGTCATGGCCGCGCTGGGTCTCGATCTCCATCACAATGGCCTGCTCGCCAAGCAAACCTTGGTTGGAACCGTCATGAGCAATTTCGGACTTGAGTTGTCGATGGCCAAAGCAGGTATCAAACTGATTCGAACACCGGTGGGTGATCGGTACTTGCTCGAACGCATGTTGGCGGAGGGCTTTAATTTCGGCGGCGAACAATCGGGACATTTTATATTTCTCGACCATAACACGACCGGAGACGGCCTCATTTCAGCTCTGCAAATGCTGTCATTAATCAAACGAACCAAAAAACCCTTATCCGAGTTGGCGAAGGCGATGACCGCTGTGCCACAGGTATTAGTCAATATTCAAGTCAAGCGAAAGCCGGTCTTGGAGTCGATTCCCGATATCGATCGGGCGATACAAGAGAATGAGCGTCGCCTCAACGGAAGCGGTCGAGTGGTGATTCGATACTCAGGGACTGAACCGTTATTGCGGATCATGGTGGAAGGCGAGCAGTCTACTGTCGTGAAAGAAGTGGCTGAAGATCTGGCCAGGGTCGTACGAGAACATATCGGCTGAGTGTTCCTTCTCGCGCATAAGTGACGCGCATGCTCCCCTCCCTTACGGCAGCGTTTCTCCTCGGTCTTCTGTGTGGATCGAAACTCTCTTTTTTCCCGCTTTCTCTCATTGGTTTGCTGGTCGGCGTCGCCATTGGATTCAGTGCCCTCGAACGAGCCGGCTATTTAGACGCACGGTCCACGCTGCTCTTGTATGTCAGTGTTCTTTCCGGGGTAGTCTATTGGACCGTCACAGCTCCACCGCCACAGGATCGCGCTTCTTTACCGGCGCTGCATGACACTACTCAAGCCACGTTCACGGCTCGGGTTGTGGCACCTGTTCAGCATAGTATAGGGCGCCAGACACTTCTTGTTCAAACTGAAGACGCGGCTTCACAATCAAGGCGCATACGACTCGTGTGGCGTGATCCGGGTGTCACGCTTCACAATGGCGACCGTATCCTATTTCACGGACACGTTCACCGTCCGAACGGATCGTTGAACCCCGGAGGATTCAATTATGCCGCATATTTAGAGCAGCAAGGCATCGATCTTGTCGCCACTATTAGCGGTACTCAGGCGGTGACGCTGTTGGAGAAGCCCCATAGTGGACTATGGAGTTGGTCGAATCACATCGATCGTTGGAGGGCGGGTATACGGGATGCCGCGATCCGCACGTTGAGCCAGCCAGCCCTGGGAGTATTTCTCGGCATGATCATTGGGGAGCGTGGATACCTCGAGCAAGATCTCCAAGAGTGGTTCATGGTCACCGGAACCGTTCATCTGCTCTCGATCTCCGGCTCACACCTCGGGCTTGTCGCCGTGGCCGTGTTTTGGGTGATAAGACAAGGCATCTTGCGGCTTCCCACCAACCTCTTGTTGGCCCTTTCTCGACGGCTCACGCCTTCGAAGGTCGCGATTCTTCTCACATGGCCGGCTGTCGCGCTGTATGCGTTGCTGGCGGGAGCTGAATTAGCGACCATGCGTTCGCTTGTCATGATTACGCTGGCCATGGTTGCGGTCTGGCTTGGGCACGAACGCCATCTCGGTCACATGATGGCGACGGCTCTCTTGGCGATCGTCTTACACGATCCTCGGGCGATCTTTGATATTTCCTTTCAGCTCTCGTTTCTGTCCGTACTCGTGATGATCAACATGATCTCGTTTGCACAATCATGGAACCAGCAAGAGGAACATGCTGACGGAGGGCTGAGATCCCGCCTCGTGAACCATGGGCTCAAGGCCTTGTCAATGAGCGGGGCTGTGACGTTGGCCACTTTCCCCATCGTCGCATTCTATTTCAATCAGGTTCCATGGATGGGAGTTGTCACCAATCTCGTTGCCATCCCGTTTACGGGTATCGTCCTAGTTCCGCTGGGGCTACTCGCCGCTCTGTGGACGATCATGTCCGGCGCTGATTCCTTGATCTACGGCTCAGCTTTGGAGCGCTTGTTCGAGTGGATGATTCTTGCGCTTCGATGGTGTGCAGGCCTTCCAGGAGGGGAATGGCATGTGGCTGCGCCGTCAATACCGATGATGGCGCTATTTTATTCAGGGCTGATCGTGGCATGTATTCATGCACTGCCGCTGCGCGTCCGGGTTGCGAGCGCCGGTATGGCGATGGTGTTGATCAGTTGGTGGCTTGTCGTTCCAGGATTGCCGAGGGATGGTGATCACTGGCGCGTCACGTTCCTCGATGTCGGACAAGGGGATAGTGCCGTTGTCGAACTGCCGGATGGTCGGACGGTGCTTATCGATGGTGGATCTCGATATGAGCGGTTTGATATGGGGCGTGGGGTGGTGGCGCCATTTCTCTGGAATAGGGGAATCCATCATATTGATCATGTCGTCGGCACACATTTGCAACTGGATCACGTCGGCGGGTTGATTTGGGTGCTCCGACACATGTCAGTCGGTCAGTATTGGGGAGTGGGAACGGAGCGGTCTGAGCGATTCGTCGAAGACCTCAACGCAGCCCTGCGCCATCGGCACATCGATGAACAAACCGCCGTGCGCGGGAAAGACTTGTTACCGTCCGGCCCCTGTCAGTTGAGCATTCTTAATCCGCCTGAGTCGACCAGTATATCTGAGATGGCCCGATTCCACAGTGGATCATCATTGAATAATGGATCCATTGTTTCGCGATTACAGTGCGGAGTTCATTCCATTCTCTTTGCCGCCGACATCGAGACCGGCGCGGTGAGTCGATTGACAGAAGAGGGACGAAGGCCGGTCACCATACTGAAAGTGCCGCATCACGGAGCGCGCAGCTCACTGGATCGGGACTGGCTCCGGCAACTCCACCCACAGTATGCAGTCGTCTCGGTTGGCGCAACCAACCCTTATGGACACCCGGTTGAATCAGTGCTCCAAGCCTATGAAGATGAGCATGTGACTGTCTATCGTACGGATCGTGATGGAGCGATCTGGGTGACAGGACGTTTGACGAGTCCCGAATTGACCGTGACCCGCATGAGAGATCTTCTCGTGCAACCGGTCGATCTTCCCAACTGTCTCTGGCGCTGTGAATACCAGAATTGGCGCCGGCTCTTCCTCCAATTGTCCTGATCGGCCGACACTTATCGGGCCGACCGCTTTCTCACGGAATCCGCTGCGCTGTCACCTGACTGTACAAGATCGGTAAGGAGTGACAGTTTTTGGCGCTTTTTTGCAGAAATGCTGAGAGACCACAGCAGAAGTATCAGTATTTTCTCACTTTTAACGAAATGCTAGCAAGGCATAGCACGTGCAGAAGCCCCTTGCCAGACCAGCACTCTGTCTAAAGGGAGTCACAATCATGCCTAGGCTCGTTCGCATCGTTATTCAACTTCCGGTCGAGCTCAAGGAGAAGCTCGACGCCCTGAAGCAGCAGGGATACACGACGAGTGGGTTCATTCGTGCCACATTGGAACGGGAGCTTAACAAGCTCGATCCACGGCCGGACTCCACTACGAGAAAGGTCGTGCACAAATGAGGTTGTTGAGAGTCGCAACCCACAGGAGGAAGCGCAAGGGTGGCACGGCTGTCTGATCTGATCCGGGAGCAGACTTCTGATCCAAAAAGGGGCGAGCCTCCTCGGCCTCAGGCCGCGGCTTTATCCCTCGATGCCGATCGCTGTTGGTATATTTCGGCGAGGCAGGAGCTACAGCGGGTCAGAGAGGCGGTTCGTTCGAACAAAGCGCCGCCGCTCAAAGGATGCACTGATCTGGCCAGTCGTTTGGTGCAACTACTCCGGCGCAGCGACGAGCTCATCGGATGGGTCTTGGACGGTCATACCGAGGATTATCTCGTAGACAATGCACTGCATGTCGCCGTGTTGGGGGCCAAGGTGGGGATGGGGTTGCAGTACTCCGAGGAAGACTTGGAGCGATTGGCGTTGGCGGGGCTGCTGCACGACATCGGTATGTGGACCCTGCCCGCATCACTCGTCGAGAAGAGTGAATCCCTCTCAGACGACGAGCGAGATCTTCTTCGTACTCACCCTGAACGAGGTCGGCGGATTCTGGCCGGGCATGGCAGCGTGTTTGAATGGGTTTCAACGATAAGCGCGCAGGAGCATGAACGGTGGGACGGCAATGGATATCCATGCCGTTTAAAGGGCAACCAGATCACGGAGCCGGCGCAGATTATCGGCATTGTCGATGCACTGGATGCTATGGCAACGGCGAGGCCCTATCGAAAAAGCCTCACACCTCACCAGGCAATCCGAGACCTGCTGCTCCACGCCAAGACGACATTTTCGCTCCGTGTTTTAAAGGCGGTGGGGGATCAGATCACTCTCTATCCGGTTGGAACAAGGATACGTCTCAGTACAGGAGAGATCGGAACCGTGAGCAGGGTCAATCCGCGGTATCCGCTGCGTCCAGTGGTCGCGCTCTCCAAGTTCGGAGCAATGACCGAATTGGATTTGTCCCAAGGTATGTCGTCGCATATCGCGGAGGTCCTGCAACCCATGGCGGCATCGTAGGAGAGACTGTATGCGGTGGCTCAGAAGAGAACCGGTCGCGATCGGTGTCGTGGCGATGGGGGTCGTGCTGCTTCTAACAGGCTGTCGAAACCCTGGGCAATCCACATTGCCTCCTTCGGCGGTAGGCACTATTCCCTATTCGCTTCCTCCGTTGCCGAAAGGTGATGTGTATGCCGATGAAACGGTTCCAACCGCGGAGACGCCGATCGAAACAGGAGATACGTTGGAAGTTGTTATCCGGAGAGGTGCGGGAGAAGAAAAGTTCAGCAGTTTGATACGAGAAAACGGGTCCGTATCCGTAGGGTTCATGGAAGTGGCCGTCGGCGGCCTCACCGTGGCTGAGGCCGAGCAGCGTGTTCAGGAAGCGGCCAAGCCTTTCATGCGGGACCCGCGCGTTCAGATCGCGCTCAAGAAAAAACTGCTCAAGGTCAAGCGGGTGTTCGTGTTCGGAGATGTCAGAAAACCAGGGGTCGTTCCCATGGCGCGCAACATGACGGTCTTGCAGGCGTTGGCCGCTGCCGACAACTTTCAGGAGACCGCGCTTTTGGAAGAGATTCGAGTGGTGCGGGGAGGGGATTTCACAAAACCGCGTATTCTGACCGCCGATGTGGCGCGCCTGTTTACATATGGAGACCTCTCACGAAATATCTCGCTTGAAGAGAACGATGTCGTCTTTGTCCCGCGCGAACACCTGGGGGATGCGACCGAGGCGGCAAAGAAGATTATGCCGATTATTCAGGTTGCAATCATGCCGATTTATCCGGCGTATCTGATTCCGGCATTTACGACCAGGCCCTAGACCGATGGTTTAAAACCAGGATTGCTCATGGCACAGTACGAACTGAACGTCATCGATTACTGGCTCATTCTCAAGAAGCGCAAGTACCTGATCCTGCTTTCCGCCGTCATGGTGGTCATCTTTACATTCCTGTTTTCCGAGTTCCTCAAACCCAACCCGATTTACGAAGCCTCCGCGCGTGTGAAGTTCGAACGTAGTACGACGATGGCTCAACAACTCCTGGAGTCCCTCTCATACTCCAATGTCAACGATCTTGGCACACAGATCGAGTTTATTCGGAGCTTTCCGGTCATGGAACGGGTGGCCATGGATCTCGAGCGCGTCGCCCGAGATGCATCCGAGGAGGAGAAACGATCAGCTGCCTACCTGAACATCATCTACAACTTGGGCCAAGAGATTACGGCGCAGCGAGAGGGAGATACCAACATCATTCGTATTTCAGCCACATCCGCCGCGCCCGAGCAAGCGGAACGGATGGCCAATTCCACGGCGTCTGCCTATCGGGTTGAAAATATCGCTGCGCGGAATCGCCTCGTCAACGAATCGCGACGGTTCGTGGAAGAACAGTTGGGATACTTGGAAAAGAGTCTCAATGATTCCGAGGAAGCGTTGCGCGGCTTTAAGGAAAATGAAGGCCGGGTATTTCTGTCGGACGAAGCGAGAGCCGCGCTGGATACCTTTACCAAACTGGAAGAACAGTACAACGAAGTCTTGCGCAAGCGCGCTGAAGGCGAACGCCAGATCGCCGTGCTGAAACGATCGGATGCGATCATCGGGAATCAGACGGGCCGGATCTTTACCGAGGAACAAAATGCTCTTCTCACGATCCTGAACCAACGGTTGCTGGATTTGATCCAGGAGAGAGACACCTTACTCATCAATTACACGCCTGATCACCCTCAAGTGACGGAACAGCAAAAGAAGATAGACAATGTCAAATCTGAAATGATCCGAGAGTTAAAGTCCAAAGTTGCCACGCTGATGAATCGCGAAGAGGCACTGCAAGAACAACGGGATCACTATCGGAAGCGCTACCTCGGATACCCTCGCGCCGCGATTCAAATGAGCCGATTGGAGCGCGAGGTGAAAGTGAATACGGATCTCCTCGCAACGCTGAAAGGAAAGCATCAGGAGTTGTTGATCAAGGGAGCGGAGCGGATCGAGGAAGTAACGATGATCGCCCCAGCCATGACTCCCAGGAGTCCCATCAATGCATCAAACGTCACATTGAATCTGATGATCGGGGCGTTGATGGGATGCTTCCTCGGCATTGTGCTTGCGTTTGGCCGTGAATCGTTCGACACCTCGATCGGTACGATCGAAGGAGTCGAAGAGTTTCTCAAAGTGCCCGTCCTGGGAATCATTCCACAGTTCGATCAAAACGTCCTCAAAGACATGGCCGTGGAAGTGTTGCCTCCGGATACACCTCCTTCCGTAGCCGACAGTTTGTCGAAGCTGGTGTGCCTGCTCGATCCCAAGTCTGTCTTGTCAGAAAGCCTTCGGTCGCTTCGAACGAATATCCAGTTCGCCAGCATGGATCGGAGAGTCAAATCGATCATTTTCACGAGTGCCGCTCTGGGTGAAGGCAAGAGTACCTGCGTCATCAATCTGGCAATCACCATGGCGCAAGAGGGGATGAAGGTGCTGTTGGTCGATGCCGACCTCCGCAAGCCGATCGTGCATCAACGATTGGGTTTAGAGCGCGAGCCAGGACTGGTCGATGCCTTGCTGGGGGCGACCTCATGGCGATCCTATGTTCGCTCGGCGACGGATCTGATGCTTGGGACGGTCGGTGTTGATCGGTTGATGAATACCCCGGGGCTGGACAATCTCCATGTGCTCACCAGCGGGTCAGAATCCCGAAATCCGAACGAGTTCTTGAACATCAATAAGATCAAAACGCTGACATCCGAAATGCAAGAAGAGTACGACATCGTGTTGATCGATACTCCGCCGATTCTGCCGGTCACGGATGCGGTCGCCTTTAGCTCCCGCGTGGATGGAGCCATTCTCGTGTACCAGGTCGGTCGGATCGGGCGCAATGCGCTTAAACGCGCAAAGTTCTTGCTCGACCATGCACAGGCGAATGTTCTTGGAGTGGTCCTGACCAACGTGAAATCGGAAGTCACGCCGGAGTACGGGCTCTATCGCTACGAGTATCGTTAACGTGATTCCAGGAGCGTCCGCATCATGCAGCACACGGCCGTCAGTGCACAAGACAGCCTCGTTATTTCGGTTCTTGCGGTCGCCATCGCACTCGGCCTGACCCTGACAACACCCGCCATCGGTATGCAAGCCGTCGTCGGCTTTTTGATCGTTCTGACGGCCTTTACCTCCGTGTCTGCTGCGCTCTATCTCCTGATCGCGTCGATGCTGTTGTCGCCGGAAATTGCGGTCGGACGGGTCGAGGGCCGCGGCGTAGGTGGACGGGAACTGTCGTTTCGAATGGACGATATCCTCCTGGTCATCATCGGAGCGAGCTGGTTGGTCAAGAATATCATCTATCGGGAGTTGGCCCTCTTTCGCGAGACGCCACTTAACCGACCGATCGCCGTGTACATGGTGATCTGTGTGGTCTCCACTCTATTGGGCATCTTAAATGGCCACGTCAGACCTATGACAGGTTTTTTCTTCGTCCTGAAATACTTCGAATATTTCTTCGTGTTTTTCATGGTCGTCAACCATGTGCGGTCACAGGAGCAGGTCGTAGGACTTGTGTCGGCTCTGCTTGTCGTGGGTCTGATCGTGAGCTTGTATGCGATTTATCAAATCCCAAGCGGCCAACGCGCATCCGCTCCCTTCGAGGGAGAAAGCGGTGAACCGAATACGCTCGGCGGTTACCTAGTGTTTCTGCTGGCCATCATGACGGGTCTCTTGTTGCATATTCAGATCGGCCCGATCCGCATTGCATTGCTGGTGCTTAGCGGCTTTGCGATCCTGGCGCTCATGGCTACGTTGTCGCGTTCGTCCTACCTCGCCGGCGCCGTCCTGCTCATGGCGGTAGGGTTGACCCAGTGGCGGCGGCCGCGTGTCGTCACGCTCCTGCTCGTCATCATGATGCTGATCCCACTGCTGGCACCTGCGAATGTGAAACAACGAGTGAATGAAACGTTTTTCGGGCGCCAGTATGGGGGAGAAATCAAGGTCGGCAAGGTGGGACTGGATCTTTCGACGACTGAACGCCTGAAGTCATGGGCGTACGTCTTGAAAGACTGGGTTCACGATCCGATCTTAGGGCGTGGAATCACGGGATATGCTTGGGCGGATGCCCAATACGTCAAGATCCTCGGCGAGACGGGCCTTGCGGGGCTCGTCGCCTTCGGATTCATCATCTATCGACTCTGGCGCTGTGCCCGTGAGTCGTTTCTGTCTCAAACCGATCCTTTTGCAAAAGGGTTGGCCCATGGATTGCTTTTGGGCCTGCTCGCCTTGCTTGCCCACGGGATCGGGGCCAATACCTTCATCATCATCCGCATTATGGAGCCATTTTGGCTTTGTGCCGGGCTCGTCATGTTATTGCCGACTCTGTCGGCTCAGATTGAGTCGCCGGTCAGGCCCCAGGAGGCTGTGTGACTTGGTTTCTCTTTTGCTATTGGTATGAGCCGGATGCTCCTCGTGATCCGGTTGGATTGGTCCGAATGTGGACCTTGGCGGACGCGCTCACCAGGGTTGGAGATAGAGTCACGCTCTTTCCCCCGCGGTATCGGTCCGCGCTGAGACGGCGTGTCTGCACCGTCGTTCCCATTCGGCTCATCCACCTGCGGTGGCTCCGCCCGATTTCGTATGCACTGTTTTCGTTCATACAGGGGCTGATGCGAGCCATGCTCGGCAGGCCGGATGTCGTATACTACCGATGGATGGACAGTCCACACGCATTGGTTCTGGCAAAGCTTCTTGGCGTGCCGTGTGTCTGCGAGGTGAACGGGGAGCCGGTTCCCGAATGGCTCGATGATCGAACGCGAGTCGTACAAAGTCTCAAGCGGCTCTTGGCCCGACTGGCATTGCGGCATTGTGACCGCATCGTCGTGCTGACGGAAGGATTGCGGTCGTTGCTCCATGAGCGCTATGACGTTCCGCTTGATCGCATGGCAATACTTCCCAGCGGAACGGATGTGCAATTGTTTGTCCCGCGTGACGCGGTGGCTGCTCGATTGGAGCTGGGTCTCTCGCCTTCCCGCCCGTACGTTGGATTTGTCGGAAGCTTCTATCGTTATCAGGGTTTGGATGCTCTGCTGAATTCCATGATGGTGGTCAGGAAGGTGCATCCGACGGCACAGCTCATTTTGGTGGGCGATGGGGAGGCGACTGAAGCACTCAAGCAACAGGCAGCGCAACTGGGTCTGGAGGACAGCATTACATGGACGGGCCGTATTCCATACTGGGAGGTGCCGGTTTGGATCAGTGCCATGAGTGTCTGTGTGGCTCCGTTTCGCGGCGATCGAGGTGAGACCTCACCCGTGAAGATTTTTGACTATCTCGCTTGTGGCCGGCCGGTGGTGGCGAGCGCCATCCCGTCCGTCGTCTCGATATTCACGGCTGATAGCGGCGTGCAATTAGTGCCGCCGGATGAGGCGCACCCGCTCGCGGATGCGATCGGCGCACTCTTGAATGACTCGGCGCAATGCGGAGTCATGGGTGCGCAGGGTCGCCGCTTCGTAGAAAGCAGATTTTCTTGGATGGCCATCGTGGGACAACTTCGCCGATGGCTCGATGAAGATATCACCGCCTCGCATCATGCACATTCTCACGTACTGTGACGAAGATCTCGGGGTGGCGGCTGGTGGTTCGCGGCAGGTATTGGAACTTGCCCAAGCATTGTCATTACGAGGGCATGACATCACCGTGGTGGCTCCGGAGTTTCATCAAAACGAACCCGGCTTTTCAGTACCGGCCAAGATCCACATGCAGTGGGTTCCTGTGGTCAGGTGGGGAAGAATGCGTCCTATTTCATTTCTCGTGAACTCGATCCGTACACTCGAAAGACTTTTATGCACAACCCGACCGGATCTGTTGCTGTGGTTCGATTCACCCGGTCAGATGGCCCCGCTCTGGGCTCTGCGAAACGCTTCCTGTCCTGTCGTATACTTTGTCAACGGACTTCCCGCTGAGGAAGTACGAGGCCTGTGGCGACTTGGACCGCTTCTTGATCTGTTAACGTATGGCCTTCGCCATGCAGCAAGGAGAGCGAAGGCTGTCGTGAGTGTATGCCCCGAGGTGTTGGTTGGTCTCAAAAGCCTTGAGCCGGTCGATTCCAAGAAATGCTTCGTCATTAGGAATGGGGTTGACCCAGATCGGTTTTGTCCCCGATCGCATGAACGAGCCAGACAGGAATTGAGGCTTGGTAGCTCAGGACCGTACATCGGATTTGTCGGAGGCTTTTTCCCGTGGCATGGTCTGGATACCTTGGTCGATGCGATGGCCGTCGTTGCGAAATCATTTCCAACGGTTCAATGCCTTTTGGTCGGAGACGGGCAAACAAAGGCCGCACTAGAACAACGGGTTGATCGCCTCCAACTTTCTCCCTACATCCGTTTCACCGGGCGTGTCGGCTTCGATGCCGTGCCCCAATGGATTGCGGCCTGCGATGTCTGTGTGGTTCTCCATCGACAGACTCGCTCTTATCCCGGGGATTCAATGAAGCTATGGGAATATTTGGCCTGTGGGCGACCGGTCGTCGCAACGGCAGGGTCCGGCTACGGAGACACAGTATCTGAGCTGCGCTGCGGTTTGCCGACCGCAGCCGACGATCCAGACGATCTTGCTCGGCAACTCATTACGCTCCTGGGCGACCATCCTCTCCGACGAAGCATGGGAGAGCGCGGGAGGGCTGCCGTGATGAGATCCCATACCTGGTCGGCACGGGCCGCGCAACTCGAGCAGGTCTGTCATCAGGTCATCGCTAAAACAGCGCTTGCGGCATGAACGGCGCGACTGAATAACAAGCAAAGTGACAGTCGACTAACCATGTCTATGCAGGATGATGAATCGGGACCGACGCGTTTCCGTCACCGGATCCTTCGCGCTGGCTGGTGGGCTGGTGGAGGATTTCTGCTCGACAAAGTGATTGCGGCGGGACAACTCGCTGTCCTCGCAAGAATCCTGACACCGGTGGATTTCGGAATCATGGCCGCGTCGGCCGCCGTGTTACTGGCGATGTTGACCCTCAGTGAGTTGGGGGTTGATTCGGCTCTCATAGCGAAAGAACACGTGACTGACGAAGATCTGGCCGCGGCATGGACACTGTCGGCTCTCCGGGGGCTGGTGATGGCGGCAGGAATCTGGGTCTTGGCGGGGATAATCAGCGATCTGATGCGTATGCCGGTGCTTGAGTCCCTGTTGCGTGTGCACGCCCTGGCTTTGATCGTACAGGGAGTCCAAAGCCCGGCATTGGCCATGATGATGAAACGACTCGACCTGAAGCGTCGCGTGACACTGGATGTTGTCCGTCGAATTGTGGAAGCAACCGTAACCGTAATCGTTGCAGTTTTCTACCGGACCGTCTGGGCACTCGTCATCGGGCAGCTGGCCGGCCTGGTGGTTGGATGTGTGCTGTCTTTTCTGGTGTCGCCTTTTACTCCGCGGTGGTCCCTGAAAAGCTCATCAGTATCCTACTTTGTCCGGTACGGCAGCCGTCTCAACATCACGACGCTGTGTGCCTTCGGGGTCATGACCGGTGGAGAACTGGTCGTCGGTCGGGAACTCGGAGCGGAAGCGCTCGGATTCTATCAGGTGGCGCTCGCCATCCCGCTGCTGTTGGGCGCTCGAGCCACATCGCTCATGCAGCAAATCAGTGTACCGACTTATGCTTCATTGCAGCAGGACCGGCTTGGGGTTGCCCGTGTCTTCGACCTCCAAGCGGGACTTGTGGGTATCGCCTACATTCCGCTGGCGGTGATGATTGGTACCTTGGCGCCTATTCTTGTGCCCTTCGTGTTTGGCCCGCAATGGATCGGTATTGTCGACCCGCTGAAAGTGCTTTGTGTATATACCGTTTGTAGCGGATATGCCGCTGTGATGGCCTCGTTGCACTTTGGAATGGGACGTCCCGACCTTCAAATGAGGAGTTGGGTCGGGCAGTGTGCATTGTATCTGGCCATCATTGTTCCAATGACGAGCTCGTTGGGGGTACTCGGCGCCGCTCTCTCGCTGACAATCAGCTTCATACTCGGCGTTGTACTGCAAGCGTTGGAAACACACCGACTTCTGGGCTCATCCAGCCATGCCACCTTCGTGGCACTCGGCCGAACAGGGATCATTGGTCTCATCGCGGGCGTACTTCTCTCCTCAATACAGGGAGAGCATCAAGTCGCGATTCCCTGGACGCCCGAGATCCTTGCTCTGCTTGCTGCTGGAATGCTCGGTGGGTACCTGTGGTGGATTGAGCGTCCACGCCTCAATGCGCTCTGGAACTATCAAGCACAGGGTGCAAGAGCATGACATCAGGAGATTCAGGGGGTTTAGTGGACATGTCGATCGCCATCGTCAGCTACAACACCCGAACGTTGTTGCTCGATTGCCTCAAGTCGGTGTTCGAATCTACGGATGCGATTCGATTTGAAGTCATCGTCGTAGACAACAACTCGCAGGATGCGACGGTACCCGCCGTGCAAATGACGTATCCCAAGATCGACCTTATCGTGAATCAAGAGAATCTGGGATTTGCCAAAGCGGTCAACCAAGGGTTCGCAGTGAGCCGCGGGCGATATTTTCTCATGTTGAACAGCGACACACGTATACGGCCGCAGACATTGGATCGGATGCTGGCCTGTCTTGATCAAGAACCAACGATCGGCGCCGTGGGGTGCAAACAGTGGACCGGGGATGGCCTCCTGTACCAATCTTGTTATCCCTTTCCATCGATTCGGGATCATCTGACCTATGCCGAGGTCTTCCGACGATGGGCTCCTAGGTTACAGGGTTCCCTGGCGGCCAGGCAGGTCATCGACTGTTCGCAGTCACAGGATGTGGACTGGATCAATGGGGCGTGTCTCCTGGTGCGCCGCGAGCTGATGAAGGCGTGCGGTGGGTTGGACGAAGGGTATTTCATGTATTTCGAGGATGTCGATCTGTGCCGAGAAATCCGGCGGCGTGGGTATCGAATTCGGCATCTGGCCGATGCAGATATCGTACATTTGCTCGGCCGCAGTGGAACGAATGATCGAGCTCGTTTGAACATCATATGGGAGTTCAGCCGAATCAGGTATGTGGAAAAACACTTTTCATGGCTCAAACGTTGGATCATGAAAGGCTGGATCGCCGTTGGAGCAATGGTGCGCCTCATTGGGGCGTTCGGCAGATCACAGTCGGCCGCGACAGACATATCTTTCGACACCTATCTGTCGATCGTTCGTCGTTTATGGAGCGGAGGACGGCCGACACAGGCTGACTTGGCCTGGTCCAGTCAGAGTAAAGGATAAAGGACACATTCGTGGAACGACGATCCGCCTATCCCACCGATACGCAGCACATGGTGAACTTATCGGGATATGTGTGGGCGGCCCATCAAGTCGGCTCACTGGGACAACGTCGAATTTTGGATCTCTCTTGCGGAACCGGGTACGGTGCCGACTACCTTGGCGCGAGGGCGGGTCGGATCGTCGGGATCGATTGCGTTCCGAGCGTTGTCGCCAAGAGCCGAACCGATTATCCTCGATGCAATGTCGATTTTCTTGCGATGGATGGATGTGCCCTCGGATTTCGAGATGAATCGTTCGACTGCATCGTTTCACAAGATACCATTGAACACATCCAAGATGACCACGGTTTCGTAGCTGAGCTCACTCGCGTGTTGAAACCTCGAGGCATGCTGATCATTTTTACGCCCCACGGAAAGGGCAGGGGAGTCATTCCAGGTGATCCTTACCACGTTCGTGAATACACCGCGGATGAGTTCAAAGCGCTCCTGGCGCCATACTTTTCGACTATTCGCTGGTACGGCCGGCGCCAAGGTCTGCGGTTGAAAACGGTCGAACAATCGATGGAGCGCGTCCGTCAGTGGGATCCATCAGGACTCCGTAATTGTGTTCCACGGCCTATCCGTCATTGGATCGGTGGACTGATCAGTCGATGGCATGGGGGGCCTTCATTAAGTGAGATCGTTCCTGCGGATATTGAATACGGCGAAGGGATTGCCGAAGACACCAACTTGATCGGGGTCTGCGTTAAATGATCGGCCGCCCGAATAGACTGAGGTTCAATACCGGAATGATTGTCCTGTCGGCAATCTGTCTGGGTCTGCTTGCGCGAGCCTGGGTTATCTGGACGGCGCCAGGGCATTCGTTTGCCGTTGATCAGCTGTTTGATACGCTGGCATGGAATCTGGTGACTCTGGGACGGTTCACTCTGGATGGGGTCGATCCTGCCGCCCATGTGGCCCCTCTCTATCCGGCCGTCCTCGCAAGTTTCTATTTCTTGGTCGGCCATCGACCGGACTGGGTGCCGATGCTTCATATACTCTTCGATCTCGGAGCCGCGTGGAGCCTCTATAGAGTTGGCACTGCATTGTGGGATTCCCGAGTAGGGGCGTGGACCGCGTCCATCGTATTCCTCTATCCGGCCTACTGGACCTATGACCCAAGGATCCGGAGTGAAGCCCTTTTGACACTGTTAATCAGTGTCTGGCTCTGGACGGTGGTCAGATCTGCGCAGGTCCCGTCCAGCCGTCAATTCACCCTGATGGGGCTCGCTGCCGGTCTGACGATCCTGTGTAAACCGGTGGTCTTGGTGTTGGCCATGTGTCTGATGGCATTCATATGGATAGACACAGATCAGCTCTCACAACGGGTCAAGTATGGAGTGGTGTACGGAGCGACGTGTCTCGTGCTCGTGCTGCCGTGGTCCGTGCGGAACTACATGTCTTTTCATCACATCATTCCGGTTTCGGCCGGTGTGGGCGCAGGACTGTGGATGGGAAGTGATCCCTCGTCTCGAGGCAGTTGGCCGATGCCGCAGGAACGAGAACAAGCCATATGGGAGAGTGCCGGGATCACCCCGCTGCCCTATGCGTATGCAATGTATGACGTGTCGACGGATCAACTGCTTCGTAAAAAGGGGATAGATCGAATCGTGGCCGATCCATTGAATTACGCGGCACTGACATGTGGAAGGATTTGGGATTTCTGGGTCGGCAACGCGTACTACTTGTCAGATGAAGGACAAGGGTTCATGCATGGGCTGCAGAAGGATCTCAAGGAGAGGGGTTTGGCCGTGGCCACGTATAGTCTGGTCAAGCGGCTGTTGCTTGTTCCTGGTCTCATTGTCATGGCTTGCTTCAGTGGCTGGGTTCATCGAGAGCACTGGAAGACCCTTCTTCCTCTCTATCTGTTCCCGATTGGCCTGACGGCGGGGTATGTGCCCTTCACTGTGGAGGCCGGTCGCTATGCACTACCCGTATTACCGTGTCTCATGATGCTATCAGTCGCCGCAGTTCCCCATTTTAGGATGCGTCGAGCGATTCTCCAGAGGCGGCCGGTTTATTCACATATGACAAGCGCGTGATGGCTTACGAATTGACCAGAGATCACTTTTTCGACGTCCTGAAAACGTACCAGCCGTCTGCCTACGAGTCCTTCGGGCAGAAAGATGACCGGTTCAAGATTCCCATGCATCATGCGATGAAATGCCGGGACCGTTTGCATGTGGCATTGCGGAGTGGTTTGCGTATGCTGCCGCCCGAGACACAGTCGATCGTTGACTTAGGGCCTTTCCCCGGCAGCCTGTTGAGGCTGCTCCGTCGCATCGGTTATACGAAAGCGGCACAGTTGTACGGAGCCGGGCTGATGATCTCCGAGGACTTCGTAGAGTTCATGCGGCGAGACATCCATGCGGACATCATGACGGTCGACCTCGATCCCTTGGGCGGTCACTTTCAGGCAAAGGGATATTCCGATAAGGTCCCTCTTCCGGATCACTCGGTTCAACTGGTCTTCGCGCTGGAAATCATCGAACATCTGACTTCGCCGTTTCATTTGCTCGAGGAAGCATTTCGAATTCTTCGTTCCGGCGGTCATGTGGTGCTGACGACGCCGAACGTCACTCGGATCGGGAACATCTTCAAGCTCTTGATCGGTCGTACCCTGAACGATCGCCTTGCTCCACCGGGATACAAGAATCCCGATGATGAATGGCGGCCGCATGCCCGAGAGTATGCCATGCACGAATTGACCGACATGCTGCGCCAAACCGGATTTTGCATCGCGGAATCCCGGTATTTTCTCGGCGAAGACACGCAAGACTGCCGTCAGTCCGTCAAGCAACATGGCATCGATTGGGCCAAATGGCCGTTCTATGTCGTGCCTCACTTGCGCGGCAGCCTGTTGATCGTCGGGAGGAAACCATGAAGCCGGTCGTTCTGGCGCAACTGGCCGGCTCAGCCGGGTATGGTGGAGGTGAGCGGTATCTGGAACTGCTGTTTGATCGATTGGACCGCACCCGTTTTCGTCCGCTCCTGATCTGTCCGGAACCGGGTCCGTTTGTCGGGAAGATGATATCGAAGAAGGTTCCGACCAGCGTCGTCCCCCTGACCCCGCTCTTCAATCCGTTAGCGCTCCTGCGGCTGGCATACGTACTCAAGCAGAACAAGGTGACTGTTCTCCAAACGCATGGGGCGCGCGCGAACGTGTATGGGCGCCTGGCAGCATGGTTGGCCGGAGTGCCTTGCGTGGTGGCGACGATACACAACTCCATCAGAGATTACGAAATCAACCCGGCCAAACGGTCTTTCTATATCGCGATCCTGCGGGCTCTGCTTCCACAGGCCGATCGACTGATTTGTGTCTCCGATGCCATCAAGCGGGATGTCCTTGCCGACTGCCCCGCCGCCGCTGCGAGAACGACGACGGTTCGGAACGGGATTGACCTGGCCTCGTTCTCCGGCTCAGGAAATCGCAACAAGATCAGGAGAGAATGGTGTGTAGGTAATGGGCTCGCGCTCCTCACAGTCGCGAGACTCACGGAGGAAAAGGGCCATCGGTTTTTGATCGGTGCTCTCCCCGGTCTTCTGGCAGAATGGCCGTCACTTGTCTGCTTGTTTGTTGGGGAAGGTGAATGTCGGGAAGTCCTCAGGACCTTGGCGAGAGAGAAGGGAGTTGAGCAGTCCTGTCGGTTTGTGGGCGCTCGGGACGACGTGGGAGACTGGTATGCCGCAGCAGATGTGGTCGTGTTGCCTTCCCTGTCGGAAGGGTTTCCCTTTGTAGTCCTAGAGGCGTTGGCCATGTGCCGGCCCGTTGTTGCAACGAGTGTCAATGGTGTGCCGGAGATCGTCCGCCACGGCAGCAACGGCCTACTGGTTCCCCCGAGGAGCTCCCATGCCTTGGAAGCGGCGATTCGGAGTATGCTTCGGGATCCGACTTGGGCCGCGCGAATGGGCAAGACAGGGCAACAAGAAGTGGCAGCGCGGTTTACGGCAGGGAAAATGGTTCAAGATACGGTCAAGGTATTTGAAGAGGCTATGCCGGCCTTGCGCAGCTCATCCGCGGTTGCACCTCCAGAGGTGCAGAAGGAAGCGGCATGAACGCGGCAAGCGCTCTCCAAGAAGCTTCCAGCGAATGTCCCTGCGGAACTCTGGAACCGCCGACCGAGGTATTTCACACTCCAACCAGGCGGTATGTTCAGTGTCCCACGTGTGAGCTCGTGTTTCGCTCTCCTCGCCCGGCACGCGAGTCAGTCGAAGACTATTTTCGTGAAAGCTACGATGGGGATTATGGAGCCGTCGAAGCCTTAGATGATCGTCAGCCGGTGTTTCGAAGTGTGTTGAAGCACCTGTCTTCGTATCGATCGCCCTCAGGTACCCTGCTTGATATCGGGTGTGGAGATGGAGGGTTCCTGTTGCTCTGTCGAGAGGGCGGATGGAACTGCTCGGGAATCGAACTATCCAAACAGGCCGCGCTTCGAGCCGCGCAGAAAGGGTTCCCTATGTTACCGCCCCACACGCTTGAGGGTGGTGAACAGGTGCCGCGATTCGATGTCGTGACCTTGATCAACGTGCTGGAAACCGTGGCCGACCCGTCAGTCATGCTTCAGCAAGCGAGCAACCTCCTCGCACCGAAGGGACTGATGCTGGTGCGCGCGACAAACGGACTGTTCCATCTGTCGATGCGACACCCCGCTCGCTGGATCGGTTCCCAATATGACCAAGCCTTCCATTGGTATCTGTACACCGCTAGGGCGCTGACCACCTTAATGGAACAGGCCGGGCTCAGCATCATCAGCCTGCGCAATTCCAGGCCCAGCCGAGGTCCCTTGTCTCCCGTGCACCCCTGGGTGAGCCGATTGAAATGGACAGTCAGCCGAACAGTACTGTGGCCGCTATCTCAGACTGTGTACTACGCAACGAGCGGTCGTCTCCTGTGCGCTCCCTCGTTTGAAATCGTCGCCCAGCGACCAGGACATGGACCATGAGTGCCTATTTGGCGCACAAGCGGTCTTGGAAACGGACACTACGCGGATGGGGTGCAATCTTGTTGTTGTGCTTCCTCGGCGCCATGGCGGCGCTCGGTGTGCGCGCACTCCTGGAATCAGTCGGAAGCGCGAAGCATACGCGATATGAGCCGGTGGACGTTCCACCGCAATCGGTATCGCCAAAACACGAACGCGAGCGGCAAGAGTTGGAGCGTCGTGATCGTGCCGTGCTCGACAAAGGGAAATAGTTCCATGTGCGGCATTTGCGGAGTCATAGGGCAGAATGACGGCACGGCGGTCCACGCAATGCTTCGAAGACTGGTCCATCGCGGACCGGATGAAGAAGGAGTCTATCGGCAATCTGGAATTGCGCTTGGCGCGCGGAGACTTCGAGTGATCGATCCGGAAGGTGGCCGGCAACCGGTCAGCAATGAGACGCGTACCGTGCGGGCCATCATGAATGGCGAGATCTATAACTACAGAGAATTGCGGAAAGAGCTGTTGAACAGAGGGCACCACCTGACGAATCAGTGCGATACGGAAGTCCTGGTCCATTTGTATGAAGATGAAGGGTTTGATGCGTTTCGCCGATTGAGAGGCATGTTTGCCATTGCCTTGTGGGATCAGGAGCGTCGCTGCGCATGGTTGATCCGTGATCATCTTGGTATCAAACCGCTGTACTATGCGATCCGCCGCCCCGAAGCCGGTGGGGAAACATGTGTCGTATTTTCATCGGAGATTCCCTCACTACTCGAGGCCTTACCCGATTGGCAGCTCCATCCCGAAAGCATCGCCGAATATTTGACGCATTTATACATACCAGGATCTGCCACGGCTGTCGCCGGCGTGCATCAGCTGCGCCCCGGCGAGGCGTTGAAGGTATCGGATGGACGTACGGAATTGCTGCGCTATTATCGCCTGGAGGATGAGCTTCACCATGACAACCAGTGGACGAGCAAAGAGGCCGTACCGGAAGTTTTACGTACGTTCGAGGAGACCGTGCACGCTCATCTCGTGAGCGATGTGCCCTTGGGATTATTCCTCTCAGGCGGCCTCGACTCCGCGTCCCTCTTGGCTGTCATGGCCAAATATCAGACAGACCCCATCAAGACCTTCACAATCGGATATGAGCATCCTGCTGACCAATCGTTCAGTGAACTGGCATCGGCTCGCTTTCTGGCGGCTCATTTCCGGACGACTCATACCGAAACGATTCTGAAACCGGATGCGGTTGCCCTCATCAAAAAGGTGGTCGAGGGGATGGGCGAGCCATTTGCCGACTCATCGGCCATTCCCACCTATTTGGTTTCTGAAGTCGCTCGTCAAACCGTCACGGTTGCACTCTCCGGAATCGGCGGAGACGAACTCTTCGGAGGGTATCCTCGATATCTGGGCGTGCGCACCGCCGCACAGTATCAACGCCTCCCACAGAAGCTCCGTGAACGGATTGCCCAATGGAGTACATCCATCGGCGAACGAGGAAATGGCCGCGATCAGGTTGCCCGCCTGAAACGATTTCTCCACGGTGGCCATCTCCCGCTTCCAGAGCAGTACTGCCGTTGGACGACGTTTATTCCTGCCGAATGGGACGGCGCTCTCTGGGGAGACCAACTGGAGGCCATGTTTGCCGGTGAGAGGCCACGAGGACTTGCTCACGAGTTGTTCAACCAGTGGGCCTCAACCGATCCCATGAACTGTGCCATGGGCGTAGACCTCCAGAGCTATCTGCCTGATGATCTCCTGCGCATGGGAGATCGAATGAGCATGGTGCATTCCCTCGAGCTGCGCGTTCCGTTTTGCGACCAGCAACTGTTGACCGCGGCGCTACGGATTCCCTCTTCGATGCGGTTTGCCGGTTGGCGGTTAAAGGGATTCATGCGCCGAATGTTGCGAGGCATCTTGCCTGATCGGATTCTTCATGCACCCAAACAAGGGTTCATGGTGCCGATGGCTCGATGGCTTCGGGAGGACCTTCGTGAGATGGCACACGATCTATTGTCGGATGATGTGATCAGGAAACGGGGCTACGTCAAACCGCGCTACGTACGATGGCTATGGGAAGAGCATGACGCCGGCCGTCGAAACTGTTCGGATCAACTCTATGCGCTGATCGTGCTGGAACTCTGGCATCGACAGTTGCGTGCCGGTTCCCATGACAGAACGGAGGTCGTGACGAGCGCATGAACATACTGTTACTGGCCGAAGTCTCGGCACAACGGGTGATCGGCGGGGCAGAGCGCGTGCTTCGCAATCAAGCCTTGGGGTTGGCAGCGCTCGGACATCGGGTGGAGTTGCTCGCGCGAGCTCCGGAGAATGAGCCGGAAGGCGTGATCGAGGTGGATGGTCTTCGGGAATGGCGTTATCCCGTCAGCCGGAAGCATGAAGCGGCGTTTCTCTGGTCCTCGGTGCGTCGATCGGTCGAGTACTTCGATCGTCTTCGCGCAACCGAACCGCTGGATGCCGTGATCGTGCATCAGTCCATGGCCGGACTCGGACCGATTCTGTCCCGCCGTCATGCGGCGTCACGCTGGATCTATATTTGCCACTCTCTTGCTCACGAGGAGTATGAGACGAGACAGGCCCCGGCTCGATCGACCATCACGAGCTTGCGTCGACATGCCAACCTTCGAGCCAGGCGCTCGGTGGAACATGCCGTCCTGTCTCGATGCCACCGTGTGGTTGTCCTCAGCCAGTTCATGCGCCAGCGGGTGATAGGAGCACATGGGATCTCGGTCGATCGCATAGGACTGATCCCGGGAGCGGTTGATCCGCAGGCCTTTATGCCTTCAGGAGAGCGTCACGTCGCAAGAGCCGCGCTCAACCTGCCGGAAAACCACACGATCCTCTTCACGGTGCGAAATCTTGTGCCGAGGATGGGGCTGGAAAATTTGCTCAGCGCCATACAGATGCTGAATACCACCGCGCATCGATTCGTGCTCGTGATCGGCGGAGAAGGCCCGCTCCGCGAACAGCTTCAAGCCGACATTCGGCGGAAAAGGTTGCATGACGCCGTACGCCTCGTAGGGTTCATTCCCGAATCCCAACTCCGCCAATACTATCAGGCAGCCGATCTCGTTCTGATGCCGAGCCTTCAATTGGAGGGATTTGGGCTGGTGATGGTTGAAGCGCTGGCCTGTGGAACACCAGTCCTGGGAACGCCGGTTGGCGCCATTCCTGAAGTCTTGAATCAAGTCGACCCCATCTTGGTTGCTCAAGGGGTTGATGGTCGTTCGATCGCTGAGGCCCTTGAACGGGTCTTGAGACGTTTGCAGGAACCAGGCGAGGCGGTGCGGCTGGCTAAGAAGGGTCGAGCTCTGATCGAGCATCGCTACAATTGGACCCAGCATTGCACTGAGCTGGTCAGAATGTTGGACAACCCAATGGCCTTTCGGATGGCGGCATAGAACAGGACAGATGACAGCTCAAAAGGTCGTTCACATCATCACTCGGCTTGATCAAGGGGGTTCTGCTCGGAACACCATGCTGACAGTTTTGGGGCAAGACCGCACCCAGTTCGAACCGGTTGTGATCGCGGGTGACGCTCGTGCTTGGGACGCTCAGGGGGGAGCAGCGGCGACCATGGACAATCTCCGTCTCTTAGAGAAGGAGTCGATTCGTTATTACGTAGTGCCGTCTCTGGTTCGTCACATCAGCCCAGGGTCTGATTTCAGCGCTCTATGGAAACTTGTGTCCCTATTACGACAGGAACGGCCCCAAGTCGTGCACACGCACACATCTAAAGCAGGAGTATTGGGACGATTGGCTGCTTGGATCACGGGGGTTCCGCTGGTCGTTCATACTCCGCACGGGCACGTGTTCTATGGCCATTTTGGGCCGGTGTCCTCATGGGTGTTTCTTCAGATCGAACGAGTGTTGGCCGGGATTACCGATCAATTGATTGGGCTCACCACCGCGGAAACACGTGAACATCTTGAGCGAGGTGTTGGGCGAACTGATCGCTTTGCCGTGATTCCAAGCGGGATCGACATCGACCGTTTCAAGAATGCTCGCATGGGAGGAAAACTGGCGCCTGATTGGTTCGGCTGTCCACCGGCCGCGACGGTCATCGGTTCGGTCGGTTGGCTTACCGATATCAAGGGGCATCGATTCTTAGTCGATGCCGTGGCCCTCTTGAAACAAGAGTATCCCCATCTGCATCTCGTCATTGTCGGCAGCGGTGATCAACACGATGCGTTGTTGAACCGGGCGCAGGAGCGTGGAATCAGCCACTGTGTGCATTTTGTCGGTTATCGAGAGGAAGTCGAAATGTGTCTGGCGGGGATGGATTGCTTCGTATTGCCGTCGCTTAATGAAGGGATGGGGCGGGCCTTGATTGAAGCGATGGCGGCGGGGCTTCCCGTGATTGCCTGCCGAGTAGGCGGGATTCCCGCTCTCATTGAGGATGGGAGGAACGGCCTCCTTGTTCCGCCGGGAAATAGTGCAGCATTGGCCGTTGCGATACGGCGTGTACTCGATGATCCCATGCGGGCCGGTGAACTCGGAGCGAGGGCCATGAAAGGTGTTGGAGCAAGCCATGGCATCCCGGCTATGGTCCAAGCCATCGAGTCGATTTATAGAGAGGGTGCGGTCGGTCATGCGTAAAACCACCTCTTGGATCACCACCATGCTGTTTATGGGGACGATCCATTTGACGGCAGCCGTCGCAGGTATTGCTGCCGGGCCGGCGCAGACGCCGATCTCGCTACGGGCGGCCATTCACGTGCATAGTACGATGAGCACGGGATCGCTGAACCTGGAATCATTGGCGAGACGAGCCGAGCAACAACAGTTGGATGTCTTGATTCTCTCCGAGAACTTTACGCTGCGATACGACTATGGTCTCCATCCGTTGGAAGGACTTCTGCGCTATCACGTGACATTCCCATCCGTCATGGAATACGGGCTACAACGATTTCTTGATGAGGTTCGCACGGTTCAACGGCTCCATCCGAATCTGATCATTATCCCAGGAGTCGAGGTGGCTCCGTATTATTATTGGACTGGGTCGCTTTTCCATGGTGACCTCACCATGCACAACGCCCAGCGGAATCTCTTGGTGATCGGCCTTGAAAGGGTCGAAGACTATGAGGATCTTCCTTCACGAGGGAATTCACTCTCTTTTGTGTGGAGCTGGCGGAGCGTGCTCAATGGCCTCCCGCTTCTCCTATTGGTTCCGGTTGCGTGGTTGTGGAAACCGCAGAGCAGGAGATGCGTTGAAGAGATAGAGCCCAAATCCAGCCGTCGGCACGTTCTTGCCGGCACCCTCCTGGCCGTGTGTCTTGTGCTGATGGCCAATGCTTGGCCCGTCAGGGTGCCTGCATATAGTTCCTATGAGAGCGGGGTCGGGTATAGGCCTTATCAAGCCTTGATAGATACAGCGGTCGAGCGCGGTGCGCTGGTATTTTGGTCGATGACGGAGGCTCGAGACTTCAGCCGGCACTCGTTCGGCCCATTAGGAACAGTCACGATTCAGACAGAGCCTCATCCCGAAGCATTGATCCTGACGCAGGGCTATACCGGATTCGGCGGACTCTACCAAGACACCAGGCGGGTGGTGGCCCCTGGTGGGGTGTGGGACCAGTTGCTGGGAATGAACATGGCAACCGGCCGGACAGAGTTCCCTATCATGATAGGGGAAGTCGCGTTTCATGGAACCACCGATGCGGGAAAGGACCTCGACCGGGTGTACACCGTGATCAAGCCCGCTGAGCGAACCGTCGCCGGTATTGTGGCCGCGCTCCGGAACGGTCGAGCCTATGCCGTAGCAAGAGGTGAACAGAACGTCTTGCTTCGGCTTGACGAGTTTCAGGTATCGAGCGGGGGCAAATCGGCGGAGATCGGCGAGATACTTGACGGAAGCACGAGTGATGGCATCCTTATCCGAGTTGGGATTTCGACCATCGATGAAAGGCCGAGCGCGGCTACACTCCGTGTCATTCGATCCGGAGCCGTCATTAGACAAGTCGAGGGCCAGACTCCCATACAGCTGGAACTCGTGGATCGAGAGGCTCGGTATGGACCAGGGCTGAACTATCGTGTGGAGGTTGTGGGCAAAAGCGGGGAATTGCTGACCAACCCGATCTATGTCGCACCGACACGCGGCGCAATCCAGAGCAGCCGTGAGCTAGGGGCCGGCGCTTCGGAGAATGCTGATCAGAACGTGAAAGCCCTCGGCTGACCGTTTGGAGAGAGAATGCGTGTAACCATTCATCAACCACAGTTCTTGCCCTGGCTGGGGTACCTGGACAAGATCGATCAAGCCGACCTCTTTATTGTGCTGGATACTGTGCAATTCAAGAAAAACGAGTGGCAAAATCGCAACCGCATTCGCACCTCCCAGGGATGGCAATGGCTGACCGTGCCCGTACTACACCATTTTGGTCAACGCATCGACGATGTCCTGATCAATCCGACATCCGAATGGAAAGCTCAGCACCTCCGAGCGCTGGAGATGCATTACGCCAAGGCTCCCTACCGCCATCACTATCTATCCCAGTTGCGGGAACTCTACTCGGTGCCGTGGACCAAGCTCGGCGATCTCAACAAGGCTATCGTCCAATGGCTGCTCAAGGCGTACGGCATCACCACGCCGGTGCAGAACGCGTCCGATCATCTGTCCCGTGAAGAGCCGACGGATCGGCTGATCGATCTGTGTCGGGCGGTGGGTGCGACGCAGTACCTCGCCGGGCCAGGGGCCGAGCACTACATGGACACACCACGATTTGAGGCTTCCGGCATTCGACTTGAAACGCAAGCGTTCAAACACCCGATCTATCGCCAGATGTACGAGCCGTTTGAACCGAATCTGTCCGCACTTGATCTGTTGTTGATACAAGGGGCTGAGGCACTCGCGACGGTACGCGGTGTGCGATCGAGGTCTCGCTGTATGATGACCGCATAGGAGGGACAGGCATGAGGAGCACCGATGTCAAAGAACCGATGCGCATTCTCGCACTGGGGGCCCATCCGGACGACATCGAAGTAGGATGCGGCGGGACATTGATCAAGTATGCCGAGAATGGCCATCGCATTTTTCTCATGGTTATGACACAAGGTGGAGCCGGTGGTCAGACGGCGGTGCGCAAGCAGGAGCAAGAGCGTGCGGCCAAATTGCTTCAAGCCGAAGAAGTGTTCTGGGGAGGCTACGAGGATACCGAAGTTCCTCTCGGGCGTGAACTGATCCAAACCGTCGAGGAGATTGTGCGAAAGATCGAACCTCATTTTATTTTTGTTCATTACCATGATGATACGCATCAAGACCATCGGCATTTGGCGATGAGCACGATTACCGCCACACGATACACGAAGAACGTCCTGTTTTATGAAGGACCGACCACGCAAAATTTTGCGCCGACGGTCTTTGTGGATATTCAGCAGGCGTTGGACCGCAAAATTCAATCGCTGGAAGCGCATGCCTCGCAGGTGAAGAAGACCAACATCGAAGGGCTGAGCATCGCCGATCTGGTCAGGTCGTCGGCGCATTTTCGCGGTATCCAAGGCCGCGTGCGGACAGCGGAAGGATTTCTCCCTCTGCGATTGTTTATCAACATCGGGGTCTGATTGACGTTAGAACGATGATTCCACATTCACGACCTTCCATTGAAGCGGACGACATTCGTGCGGCGGTTGAGGTGCTTCAATCTCGCCAGCTCGCTCAAGGAGGTGTCGTCGAGCAGTTCGAGCGGGGGATGGCGGCGTATTTCGGCCTGTCCGGTGGAGTGGCGGTGACCTCCGGAACGGCCGCATTGGAAGTCGCCCTCCGAGTATTGGGAATTGGCCCGGGCGATGAGGTGCTCCTCCCAAGCTATGTCTGTGCTGCGCCGATGTTGGCAACCGAGCGTGTCGGAGCCAGGCCACGCTTAGTGGACATCGAACTGGATACGTTTAATATCGATCCGTCGGCGGCGCGTAAAGCCGTGAGCTCGAAGACCAAAGCGTTGATTGTGCCGCATCTGTTCGGGCTGCCCGCCAATTTGACGGCGCTCCAGGAGTTGGGAATTCCTATCATTGAAGACTGTGCGCAAACGCTGGGGGCAATGGAGCAGGGGAGATCCGTAGGGTCGGTTGGGATTTTGACGGTCTGTTCGTTCTATGCCACGAAGTTGCTCTGCACCGGCGAGGGTGGCATGGTGTTATCGCGGGATGAAGGCTTGTTGGAACGAGCCCGCAGGCTCAGAGAGTATGACGAAACACCATCTCTCCGCCCCGGCTCGACAAATTTAAAAATGACGAATCTCCAGGCTGCGATCGGTTTGGCGCAGCTGGGGCGGTTAGGATCTTTCCTTGAGCGGCGGAAATGGCTGGCTCACGATTACCGAACGTCGCTGGCGAGCGCAGAATTGGTTCCCCCGATCGTACCGACCGGGTACACTCATGCCTATTATCGCTTTGTCGTACGTCTGCCTGGGATGGCAGAGCAGGTGGATGGACTGAATAAGGTGATCGCTCGATTTGAGGCCCAAGGCATCCAATGTCGGAAGCCGGTATTCCGGTCGCTTCATCGCTATCTTGGGTTGGATGGGTTTCCCTCCGCAGAAGAGGCGGAACGGACCGCACTCTCCATCCCACTGTTTCCGGCGATGACCGACGAGGAAGTGGCCCAGGTGCATGTGGCATTACGGTCGGAGTGGTTATGAAGGCAACCCAATCGGACCTGGCAATTCCATTTACAGCCACCACCTGGCGCTGGATTACTCCGCTGATTTCCGGCGCGGCGCTGGGCACCGTCGCGCTGGCGATTCCCGCTGTTCGAGACCTCTTCCAACTCGAAGGCCTCCGGTGGCTCTATATTTTTCTGTTCGCGTTTCTTGGAACCGGAGCCTTGACGCCGTTGATGGTATGGATCGGCCATCGATGGAATCTTGTCGATCAACCAACCAATCGAAAGATTCATGTGGTTCCGACTCCGCGGCTTGGCGGGCTCGCTCTGTATGCCGGCTTTGTCGGATCGATACTCCTCAACTCCATCGTGCCTGATTGGATGGTGGCGATTCTGGCGGCTGGGTCTCTGCTGCTCGTCATCGGAGTGCTCGACGATATTCGAGAGCTGCCGGCTTCAGTCAAACTGCTTGGACAATTGCTGGCTGCGGGAATCGTCATTGCTTCAGGCAAAGTCTTGACGCTCTGTCCTGCCGGACTGCCGGGTGATATGGCCAATATCTTCCTGACGCTTCTCTGGATCGTTGGCATTACGAATGCGTTCAACTTCTTCGACGGCATGGATGGACTGGCCACCGGCCTTGCCGTTCTGATGGCCGGGTTCATGGGCGTCGTCGCATTTGAGACGAACCAAGCAGGGCTGGGTTGGCTCGCGATTGCCATGATCGGAGCAGGTCTTGGGTTTCTGCCGTACAATTTTCGAGGGGCAAAGCCGGCCGTCATTTTCTTAGGTGACGGCGGATCGACCTTCATCGGATTCACATTGGCCTGTTTGGCCGTGAAGGGCAACTGGGCCGATTCCAGCCCGATTGTATCCTTCAGCAATCCCTTGCTGATCTTCGGCGTGCTCATCTACGACATGATTCATATCACCGTGGAGCGTATCGTCACCGGAAAGGTCAAATCCGTGAAGGATTGGCTGGACTATGTCGGGAAAGACCATCTGCACCACCGCCTGGAGCGCGCTCTTGGCTCGCGCCAAGCCAGCGTCGCCATGATTTTTCTCTTCACGATCTGTCTTGGGCTGGCTGCGCTGGCCCTTCGGCACGCCGGCACGATGGAGGCAGTGGTCCTGCTCATTCAAGCCGGGTTGATTGCCGCGATGATCACCGTCCTGGAGGTCAGTGGTCGCCGCCTCTAAGGGCTTGCACTCCTTCTCCATTCCCGCTAGAAGATTCTTCTATGGTTCCAACCGTTGAATGGAAAAATGGCAGTGTCCGTTTGCTCGATCAGACACGGCTTCCAGAGCAGGTGGAGTTCCTCGACTGCCGTGATTACCAGACAGTGGCGGATGCCATCCGCACATTGAAGGTCCGTGGGGCGCCGGCCATCGGCGTGACGGCCGCCCTGGGCGTCGCTCTCGGTGCTCAAGCAATCGACGCAACCGACTATCCTACCTTCGCGCAGGAGGTTCACAGGATTTGCGATGATCTGGCTTCGACGAGGCCGACTGCGGTGAATCTGTTTTGGGCCATTGAACGGATGAGACGGAAGCTTGAGTCATTACAGGCTCATCCCATCGCATCCATAAAGCACGCACTGATTGGTGAAGCTCAAGCTATACTTGAAGAAGATATCGAGCTCTGCAAGGCCATGGGTCGGCACGGAGCCGAACTTATTCTGGATGGGCAGACGATTCTCACTCACTGTAATGCCGGTTCGCTTGCGACGGCCGGCTATGGAACCGCATTAGGGGTGATCCGTGCTGCATGGGAACAAGGTAAGAAAATCAAAGTGATTGCCGATGAAACTCGCCCTGTACTTCAAGGTTCGAGACTGACAGCTTGGGAACTTATGCAGGATCAGATACCGGTCACACTGATCACCGACAATATGGCCGGCACACTCATGAAGCAGGGGAGAATCCATCTCTGTGTGGTCGGAGCCGATAGAATTGCGGCGAATGGCGATGTGGCCAATAAGATCGGGACCTATTCAGTCGCGGTGTTGGCCAAAGCGCACAACATTCCCTTCTATGTCGCGGCCCCCTATTCGACCATCGATCTGAAGACGAAATCCGGCGAGCAGATACCGATCGAGCAGCGGAATCCATCCGAAGTGACCATGATTCACGGCAGCCATCCGGTCGCACCCAAAGATGTCGCTGTCTACAACCCTGCCTTTGATGTGACACCAGCCGAGCTCATTACCGCGATCATCACCGAGCGAGGCGTCTTCAAACCTCGTGAGATCGGTGAACATTTCACCAGATAAGAGATCGGATTCGTACGCTTACCCCTTTCCACAGGCGACTTCCCACAAGCCTTGATTGACGCTTTCCGGCTGGATGGCGGACCAGTGTCCTTCACTGGATAGACCGGTACCTCCAACCGGGTGCGCTGTTCCCATATGGCCGTAGAAATCTGTGGCGGCCAGGGTTCGAACTTGTTGCTCGGCACAATCAAATTGCTTGGTGAACTTGGTGGAATAAAATCGGGTCGGAGACCGGTTTCCCTGCATCCAGGTCCAATCAATCAGTGCGGAGAGGGTCACGAGATTGCCTTCTCGACGGACGCTGTCGGGATCGACATAGACGGTTTGTAGGCCTGGTGATTGGTATTGCCGATCGATTGCCACCCACCCGGCCTCTGTGGGTTGATGCACCAAGGCGAGCATCACAATGGCAAGCCAGAAACCTGACCGGGACATATATACGATCACGTCCTCGCGAGCAGAGGACCCGGCTGATACCCACTCAACACTTATTGACCCTCGGTCGCGGTTGGATCTTTGAGCGGACCTGATCCAGGCGATCGGTGATAAAGCTGAACCGTTTCTTTGGCGGATAGGGGAACCGGTAAGCGATCGGCTCCTCCTGAGGCGGCAAGTGATCCATATCCCGGTACACATTGACGGGAGCAGAATCCGCCGCCAGGTGAAACATGGAGCGATAACCCAACCCGCATCCGGTGATATTGAGGAGCTCGCCAAAGCCGTTCTGAGATGCCCTCTGGACGGCTCTCTGTCCGATGGAACGAAACGAATAGAACTGGCCCTTGGCCCACTTGTGCCCCCAGTACAGTTGCTCGACGGTCATCTTGGCCGGTTTGTACACGACGTGCTCGCCGGTGTAGGCGGTCCAGTTCTCCGTGAGAATGCGGCCGGCAGCCTTGAGCTCGGCGAACTGCTTGGTGCCAGGATAGGGAGTCATGATACGCCAAAGCGCCCCGGCCAACCCCATCTTGGTCGCCCATTCCGCCGTGCGCTCGAAGTCATAGACATCCTCATGATCCAAGCCACAGATAAAGCCTGCATGGATATCGATGCCCTGGTCATGAATGCGCTTGATCATCTCCTCATACAGCTTCGCCTGATTTTGTTTGTCGACGGACTTAAGCGAATCCTGGTTGATGGATTCAATCCCCATGAACATCGCCGAGCAACCGGACTCTTTCAATGTCTTGAGCAACTCGGGATGATGAGCGACATAGGTTGCGCTCATTTGGCTCATCCATTTCTTTCCGAGAGGCTTCATAGCCTGGCAGAGCTCTCGTGTATAGGCCGGATCGGAGAGCAAGTCGTCGTCCCAAAACATCACCATCGGCCCGTTCATCTTCTCGACGAGCTTCACAACATCGGCCGGTGGTTTTTTCCGGAATCCATACTGACCGCCTCCTAACGCCAAATGGATAGAGCAGAAGGTGCAGCGGTAATTACACCCTCTGGTCGCCGTCAGTGCATCCCTGAACATATAGCCGGGAGGCAGGAGATCCCAACGGGGCGGCTTCGCATCCCACTGTTCAACCATGTATGGCATTCGGTACTGCGGTTGCATCTTGCCTTTCTTGAAGTCTTCGATCAGCCTCGGCACAGTCAACTCTCCTTCGCCGATCACGACTGAGTCGGCGTGCTGGATCGCTTCATCCGGCATCGTTGACGGATGAATTCCGCCGAGCACCACCTTGGCGCCGCGGTCACGGAAGAGTCGAGCGACCTCGTAAGCCCGAATGGCCACGACGGTCGTGACGGTGATAAAGACCAAATCATAATCGCGGGTAAAATCGAGGGGACCGACAATCTCGTCTTGGATCTCAATGTCCCATTCGTCTTCCGGGATCAACGCGGCGAGGGTAGGGAGATTGAGATTGGGTGTGCGGAACAACTTCCAGACCGAGTCCCATTTCTGATCTTCGGGATGCGGAATAATGAGACCGATCTTATAGTGCCCCATAGCATCATCCTCCAGAAGTTGTGACTAAGGTTTGTTAAGGTTTGCCTCCTGCATGCGTCCTTGTACCAAGCCAATTCATAAAAGAGGACTCGGGAAATTCCTAGCTTCCGACAACATTGATAAGATTGTTCACGGCTGGGACGGTCAATCGCATAAGAAATAGATACGCTGTGTTTGCCGGAGAGTAGCCTGTTGGAGATGGGAGATCAACAGTGTTGAACACCACCATGGAAAGGTGCTTGATTGAATCGTCCAACTTCCTGTACCTTATTTGGTCTTGCCGTCCCTCTCTTGTGCTTTTCTTGGTGGACCATCCAGACACATTGATCCCCGCAGCACTTCAATCACGCACGCATGGGCTTCCGCATTTCACACGCTCGTATTCGATCGCATTCGACTGACCGCTCCGGCTTGACATCGTCTTATGGAAAGTTCAAGAAAGATAGACGTTCGTTTTGTATCCGCACAGCCGCCTGGGTGATTATGCCGTCTTCCGCCGCCACGTTGAATTTTGTCACGCTTGAAAAGCTGGTTGCGTATGGAGAAGCCTTGATGCGGTTAGCACGCATCGGCGATCCCACGCTTCCACCTCCGGCCCCGGCGAGTTCGGATCGAATCGAGCGGGCCGAAGCGGCTATGTCGGCCATCCTGTCGTTGGTCCAGCGCGCCCATAAGGGATTTGCCGATGCAACTGAATATCAGGCGGCTCGACAAACGGTGATCGATCAGAGTTGTGGCGGGGATGCACTGGTCTTCTATGCCGCATGGAACAAACTGTTGGCGGCGGGAGAGCTCGCGCCGCTCCTTCGTGCCGCGATCGGACACAGTCAAAAGCCCACGGTCCGCCGGCCGGTGGCGATCGTTCCACGTACACAACTGACGCCACAGCTGGCGGAGGGGCGGATCGTCCTCGATCTCGGCGATGATCGTTTTTGGCTGCTGCCGAGAGATCTGGGGCAGCGGACTCTGCTTTTCACCATGCGGCACGGTGTCTCCCAGGTAGAGAGCAAGACGCATCGTGTCGGATGCCGGCTCGCCAATCGTCTGGATCCGGAGCGAGGGATTGTCAAGGCGGACGCAGTCGGGATGGCCTTGGCGAAGATCATCGGAGTAGTGGGCAAACAGCTCGACTATCTGCAAGTCCACAATTATCTGGACCCGCGGACCTTCATTCACCTGGTCAGCCGAAGCCCGAACACGACCCAACTGTATCACCGCGTGGTGGCAGCTCTCGCGCCCGGCGGTTCGGAGTCGTCTGCGCCGCAACAAGCGAATGCTCTCGAATCGCAAGATTTCGGATGGGTGACAGGCATCGAGAAATCGGTGGAAGCGGAAGCAGCGGCACAGGCCTTCGGTGTCGATGGGGCGACGGCTAAGAAGCTGATCAAACATCCGCTCTACAGTTATCCGGGCGGCAATTCCTTCTTCGACACGTATGTGAATGTCGTAGACGGGGTGCATCGGCTCGCAGACGACCATCACGGCTCCGTCGCCTGTCTCTATACGCACAGTTCGACGTTGCGGGCGCTGGTGATTTTTCTCGACCCCCGACCGTTCAGTGAGGCTTTCGCCGAGTTCGGCGAATACAAGGAAGGGCAAGACAATGTCGTGCTGTTGACCTATGAGCACGGACAGTTGTCCGGCTACTCGACGGCAGTTGGGTTGTCGCAACGCGAGCGGACGGAACGGGATGCCTGGCTGACAGTGGAGAAGGAACGACGGGATCGGGTGACACTCAAGCCTAGACAGATCAAGAGGTTGGTGGCGCTTGTTTCGGGCGGAGACTTTGCGGGCGGCGGGGCGGCATTGAAAGAGTTGCGGGTGACCGGCAACCGGTTCGGCCTGGAGGTCTATTTCGTACGGCACGGGTTTCTGGGGTTGGCCAACAACTGGATTGAAAAGGTCTCGGAACAGGACACGCGCATGATGGGCAGCCGTCCCAGCAGCCCGATCGGCAGCAGCCGGTTCGAGGATTTCAAGGATCAACAGGTGCAGCAGGCAGCCGTCCGCAATCTGGAGCCGTATCTGCGAGATGGCGCACTGGTGGTATTGGGAGGCGATGGAAGTTTACGCGGCGCGCGTGCGATGTATGAAATGTTCGGCGTCCAAGTGGCAGGGATCCCAGGTACGATCGACAACAACATTCGCGGGACCGTCTCGTTGGGGTTCCACTCGGCCCTTCGGCTGGCGGATCAGTCCATCGAATCGCTCAAGGCCACGAGCTCCGCGATGGGCAGCATCTTTTTTGTCGAATTGATGGGTGCCGGGTCCGGTCACCTTGCGTTGGCATGCGCCTATCAGGCGAGAGCGGAAGGGGTATTGGTCAACGAACATCCGGACCCTGATACCTACATCAATGACGTGATTCTTGGAACCCTGAAGCGATCGCTGGGGGTACCCAACAAGAGCCATTTGTTCATTGTCGCCGAGCGGACCCCCCATCAACATCACCCTGATGGAGGCATCCACGGATTACCCGACTATGTGGCCCGTGAAATTTCGAAATGGCCGCAGGTCTGTCCGCAGCCGGGCCACTATCCGCTCACTCCCGCCACCAAAGCAACAATTCTGGGACATACGCTCCGTGGGGCCCCTCCGACACCCGAGGACAAAGCCATCGCACAACAATTGGCGTACGAAACCGTGAGACGTTTGGTGGAACAGCCGGACGACATCGTCGGCTGCATGGTCGCGTATCGCGAGCCGGGCTCGATTGAAACCATTCCATTACACGCGCTGACTTCCAAACCCTTCGATTGGGAAATCTTTTCGCGCATGCATGGACAGGAGACTCGGATGATTGACGGTTGAGATCGTCAGGACAGCACTACCTCACCTCATGCAGCTTGATCAGATTAGTCCCCCCTACTTGCCCTACGCGGGTTCCTGACAAGATGACGATCTTTTCCCCCGTCTTGACCAGCCCTTCCGATTTCGCTCGTCGTTCCGCTTCTTCCACTCGCGCATCGGTCTGCTCAATTTGTGGCATCGTGTAGGGGCGTACGCCCCAATAGAGCGCCATCTGTTGTCTGACCGGCTCAAACGGCGTGAACGCGATGATGAGAGAGGACGGACGTTGTTTCGAAATCAATCGGGCGGTGGCTCCGCCTTCGCTGAAGGCGACGATCGCGCGTGCGGCAACCGCTTTGGCCGCGGAAAAAGCAGCGATACAGATGGCTTCTGGAAAAGACAGGTTTTCCAGATCGGTTTGGCGTTTAAGGATCAGGTTGGGTTCGGCTTCCTGCTCTGCTGCTCGGATAATGCGATCCATGACTTGGACCGTTTCGATCGGATGAGCACCGATGGCTGTTTCAGCCGAGAGCATGAGCGCGTCACTGCTGTCGAACACAGCGTTCGCAACATCTGAGGCTTCCGCGCGGGTCGGACGCATGGCGTTCGTCATAGACTCCAGCATCTGGGTGGCGGTGATGACCACGCGACGTCGGCGATTGGCTTCTGCAATGATTCGCTTCTGGAGGACCGGCACGGCTTCAGGACCCATCTCCACACCTAAGTCTCCACGCGCGATCATGACACCGTCTGCTCGTTCCAAGATATCGTCCAATGAAGCAACGGCTTCGGGTCTCTCGATTTTGGCGATGATCCGGATGCCGCTTCCGTGCTCCGCCAATAGCGTCCGAGCCTCATCGATGTCCTGTGGGCCACGCACAAAGGAGAGCGCCAGATAGTCCACACGCTGTTCTATGCCAAATAGAATGTCTTCCCGATCTTTCTTGGTCAGCGTAGGGGCGCTGACGGCGGTATCCGGCAGATTGATGCCTTTGTACGACGTAATCTTGCCGCCGGTCATGACGGTGCACTCCACAACATCATCCATAATGCGATCAGTGAGCAGTTCGATCAGCCCATCATTGATCAAGACTCGAGCGCCTACATGAAGATCGCGCGCGAGCATCGGATATGTCACTGGAATTTCGGCAACAGAAGTGGGGGCGACGTTCTGAGCATGGCCTTGCTCACCAGGCCGAACCGGTATACCTAGGTGCACCTTCTGGCCGGAAGTGACCTCGATCCCATCCTTCTGGAGAAGCCCCACTCGAATTCTGGGACCTTGCAGATCTTGGATGATCGCCACCGCCGTACCACGGCGTGCCGCCGTCTGACGAATCGCCGCGATGGCAACGGCGTGCGAGGCGTGGCTTCCGTGCGAGAAGTTTAATCGGGCGGCATTCATCCCGCTCTCGATCAGCCGATCTAGGATTTCAGGCGACTCGCTGGCCGGGCCGATGGTGCAGACGATCTTGGCTCTTCGCATAGTCACGCCGATCATCACCTCCGTTGGATCCCACCAAGAAAGAGAGAGGATACCACAGATTCATTCATCGGATGTCTTATTAGCGGAGGTCGGTTACAAGGACGTCCTCTATCATTGACCACTATGCGGTCCGATGTTGCTCAACACGAGCACGACACCGTTGGGTAAGGCGAATGGGAAGGAGATCGCTGCGACAATCCCGTATTTTCCTTTTCTTTTTGCCCTCAGCCCGTACAATGACGTCATCACAAGAGTCTGCATTCCGAGAGACTCCAAGGGCCCCTCTTCCCACTAACGAAACGGCAAACACCATGGCGACCCTCATCTCAGTGGCATCCGGCAAAGGCGGCGTAGGCAAGAGCATCGTTTCAACCAACCTTGCCCTGGCGTTAGCAAAGACCGGGCGCAACGTTCTCCTGGCAGACCTCGACGTGGGTGGGGCTGATGCCCACATCATGTTCGGGGAGTTGAATCCACCGGTGACGCTGACGGATTTTCTGAACAAGCGGGTTGCCCGGCTGGAGGAGGTTGCGATTCCCGTTACGTTCCACCCGAACCTCCGCTTGATTGCCGGTACCGGCGACACCTTGGCAACGGCCAATATGGTGTATGCCCGTAAAAAGCGATTGATGAAACACTTCCAAGATCTCGAGGCTGATGTGGTCGTTATCGACATCGGGGCTGGCACTAACTACCATTCCCTGGATTTCTTCCTGATGGCCGACATCCATTTAGCTGTGGCTACTCCAGAGCCGACTTCGGTGCTGGACCTCTACCGATTCATCAAATTAGCTGCGATTCGCCGCGTGTTGGCCTGTTTTCTCGCACGCAGCTCCATGGCTGAGGCGCTCTCAAATCGGGACTTCACCAGTGTGGAGGAAGTCATGGAGGTTGCGGGCGCCGCCGACAGCGAAGGGCGCGACGCGGCCACCTCAGCGTTACAATCGTTCCGCCCCAGCCTTATCATCAATCGCGTCACCGGCCGCTCTCAAGTCAACGTCCTCTACCTTCGCAAGATTCTTCATGAATATGTGGGCGGTGACCTGACGCTGCTCGGTGAAATCCCCGACGACTCGGCCGTGAGCCAGGCCGTTCGAAAGTTTCTGCCCGTCATCGAGGCCGCTCCTGAGTCCTCGGCCGCGAAAGGTCTGATGGCTGTCTCTGCAGCGGTCGAGCGACTGGTCGTGGCATGTACCGGAAGTGGAGACACGCAGAAGACACAAGCAAGTGAAAACGGGACGAATTCACCCACGACGGAAGTGACTCTGTCTTTCCACTCTTCCAACCCATCGACGCCCGAGGCCCCATCATCTGCGTATGAGTTGAGGCCGCCTGACTGTGCAGATCCTGTCAAGAACCCCAGCCGGTTAGTCGCCTAAGACCATATCGTCACCATCGGCTCTTGGCGAGCCCGCCACGACATACTCGCGCCGGATATCCGGTTGTCAACGTATCTGCCACCTGAATTCATGGGCGCACCAAGGACTAGATTTCCGCCCCGGCCTCCCTAAACCTCGGAAATATCATCCAGTATCGGTTGAACTTCATCGTGCAAGAAGGCCACTTTACTTCTGTCTACGCACACGATACTCTCTGCCCGGCTTCAATGGTCAGAGGACAATTTGAACGCCATCAGACCAACCACACAGCCACTCATCTCACGCAGATATAAGGAGCATCTCATGATGTACCTCTCTGTGGCACTGATTGTTCTCTTCAGTCTATTCGGTTCCCAGCCGGTCGGCGCGGCCCTCATGGAGCGACCCAAGGTGGAATTTTCGGCCGATTCCATGATCCAAACAGAGACTGGGGCAATGCAACAGAAGATCTTTGTCACCCCGACCAAGGAGCGAAAGGAAATGCTGACCGGCGCCGGCGATGGGGGAGTACAAATCTTCCGGTTCGACACGAAAGTCATGTGGATTCTGATGCCGTCGGAGAAAATGTATATGGAGCATTCCATGACAGGACGTCAGACCCAGCGCGATGACCCCGCGCAATGGACGTACGAAGACACCGTCGTAGGCGACGAAACGCTGAACGGTGTCAACGTCACCAAGTACAAGACCATCGCCACGAGCACGGACGGCAAAAAATACGGAGGGTTCTCCTGGCGGACCAAGGAGGGCATCAACCTCAAACAAGATTTGCTCTACAAGGAAGGCAATGACAAGAAGAGGATGTTGATCGAACTCAGTAACCTCAAGATTGGCAAGCAAGACCCCGCGTTGTTTGAGATCCCCGACGGCTTCACGAAATTTGATATGGCCGGCATGATGGGAGGAGGAATGATGGGACGCGAGGGTATGGGACAGCGCGGCATGCCACAGAAATCCAGGCCTCAAACTGGAAGAACGGTGCCGGTTCCGGCTGAACCGATTCCCGATGCCCCGCCTGCGCAGGAGGAGCCCTCGGACGTAGAGAAGGCGGGTAACCTGATGAAGGGTATATTCGGCCGATAGGATCATCGCTATGGAAAGGCGGCTGTGTCGTCAATCATCACCGGCCGCCGTGGCGGTGCTGTCTCTCACGGCGGCGTTGACTTGGATCTCGGCTGTCCAGAATGCCCTTGGCCAGCAGGAGCCGCCGATTGTTAAGGCGTCCGCTCTCTACATGGTCGAGCTTCAATCAGGGAAGGTCCTGTTGGAGAAGGACGCCACCCGCCGTCTTCCCCCGGCCAGTCTCACGAAAATCATGACGGCCGTGGTGGCGTTGGACGCTGCTCCTCTCCAAGAGGTGGTGAAGATCGACAGGCGAGCGATCGTGCATCACTCGTCCTACAATTTTCAGCCTGGAGAAGAGTTTCTGCTGCGCGACCTTATGACGGCAATGCTGGTGTCAAGCGCGAACGATGCCTGTGAAGCCATTGCCTGGCACATCGGAGGAGATGATAAGCGATTCGTCGCGAGGATGAATGAGCGGGCTCGCATGCTGGGGCTAAAGGACACGCACTTCGCCAATCCCTGCGGGTTCGATGCTCCGGGACATTACTCGACGGCAGCGGATTTAGCCCACCTGGCAGACCATGCGCTTCGGGTGCCCGTCATCTCCATGATGGTCCGGACGCTGACCCGTGACATCTCCACGGTGGATGGAGCCAGGAAGATGTCGATTCACACCACGAACGAGTTGCTGGTCGATCCGGATGTGAACGGCGTGAAAACCGGTTACACGAGCAAAGCCGGACGCTGCTTGATCGCCAGCATGTTCAAGGATGGGCATCGCTTGTTGCTTGTCGCATTGAATCTGGCTGACCAATGGGAACAAGCCTCTCGGCTGCTCCGCTACGGGCAGGTTGTGTTGCAAGGGAACAGTTGAAAGACGCGCCCGACGGATTGCTATTGCCGCCCAAGGCGATGGAGGTAGGCATCTCGGAGGTTTTGTTGAGCGATCATGAAATCAGGATCGAGCTTGGCAGCCGTCCGAAATTCTTCGATCGCGCGGTCCCAGTCGCCTTCGAGAGCGTAAGCATAGCCCAGGTTATTGTGCGGCCGCGCTTTGTTCGGGGATTTCAGGACCGTGTCGGACCAGAACGATACCCTGTTCTGGTAGAGCTGGTTTCGTTGGAACGTGAAGAGGCACAGGACTATGACGAAGGCTGTCGCGACACTCATGGAGGCGAACTGAACGAGCCGGGGTCTCGAAACGATCATCGCGAGACGTTGGGCAAGATAGGAACCTAGCGTGACGATGGCCAACAGAAGTCCGATCGAGGGCAGATAGAGGTTCCGTTCGCTCAATAGGTCGTTACGGGGAATCAGACTGGTCGGCAGGAGCTGAATGAAAAACCAGCCCAGACCGAAGGCCGCCAAGGGGAATCGTCGCCACGAAAATAGGCCTGCAGCGAACGTTGCAGAGAGCAAGAGCAGATCGAGCGGAAGGGGCCATTGAGTCAGTGAGTGGAATACAGGGAGGTCATGATCAAAGTTCTGGTTCCAAGGAGTGAAGAACAGAGCCAACGCATAGGCCCAGGCGTGCAACTCGCTCAGTAGGTTGTCCCAAAGGGGACGGATAGTCAGGCTGAATTGGGCGAGGCCGGCATAGCGAGGATGGCTCCAGGCCCATCCAACGGCAAACAAGAGCACGACCCCAAAAGGCAGGTAGCGAGAGAGGACGGCAGATTGCAGAGACGGACCTTTCAAGCCGCGTATGACCATATCCCAGAGCAGGAACATGATCGGAAGCGTGACGGCTGTTTCCTTGGAACCGATCGAAAGCGCAAAGGAAGCGACGGCTCCTGACAGATAGAGCCGGCGCAGCTTGACGGTTCCAGACGGCTCCAGGGTTTTGACGTAGAGCAAGAACGCAGAAAGATAAAAGAAGGTCATCAAACCCGACGTGCGCCCTGAAAGGTACGTGACGGTTTCGGTCGCGATGGGATGAATCAGGAACAGTAACGCGGTCCAGAAAGGGACAGAAGATTGTCGTTCTGTTACCGCGCGGGTCAGAATCAGATAGATCAGAATTCCGGAACCAAGGTGCAGGAGGACATTCAGCAAATGATATCCGGCCGGGTTCGTCCTATAGAGCGAACGATCCAGCAGAAAGGTGCCATACAGAACAGGCCGGACCATGTGGTCGAGATGGCCGACAAAGGTCCGCCATCGGTCGAGATGAGGGTTCTCGAGGATGGTCCATGAGTCGTCATAGTGAAAGCCGCCTTGGAAGGCCGCGAAATACACGGATCCCGTCAATGCGCTGAGCAGGATGAACAGCTTGAGGGAACCAATCGTGGCATTCACCGGCGTGGTTATACTGCATCACACCGAGAGGGGAAAGGGGAGATAATGACCATTCCACGGTTACCAATGTGTGGACTGTTGTTAGGAGCGATTGCGTTGTGGACGCCATCCGCCAACGGATTCTCGCCTGAAGATTACAATGTGGCAGCAAGACCCGCTCCGGTGCCTAATATTCCTGCAATCCCCGGCATGTCCAGCGTGTGCGATGAACTCGGCGATGACCTCTGGAATAAATGGTTACAAGGCAAAGTGCCCAAGAACCAGGCGACTATCGACAAGCTGATGGAGGCGAAGCGCGATTGTCCTAAACTCGCCGGAAGCATGGACAGAATGGCGAACGAGATCAAAGCGCAGAAAGACAAAATCGGAAGCGCGGACGCAAATGTGTCGGGAGTCGGAAACGAGCTTGGAAGATAGCGGACAAAGATAATGAAAAAGTATGACCGGTCAGGAGGACAATCCATGAAATCATTTCAACTGCCTGTGCCTGCGATAACCACCGGTCTGCTTGCACTGTCGATTGTTGGGTTTCCGCCTCTTGCTTCTGCGACCTCCTCATCCACTCAGGGCACGCCGTCGGGAGTGGCTCAAGAGTCCTATCCTATGAAGGAGCTCGTGAAGAAATATATGGTGAGTTGCCTGCGCAAACCTACTCAAGCGGTTGATTGCGAAAAAGTGAGGGCGAGCGCAGTCGCTATCCTGAAGGAAGATCTGCTAACGCTGGGCTCCACAGCGGACCGCGTCTATTTGCCTCATATTGTCCGAATGTTCAAAAGCGAGGAGATTGAATTACGTATCGCCACAGCAGATTCGATCGGCATGATCGGACCCCAAGACAGCGATGTGGAGATGCTGGCGATCTTGACCAACGATCCGGTGCCGGATGTCAGGCAGGCCGTCTCGAATATGCTTTCGCACGGGAAGGGTAACGCCATCGACTTGTTAAAACAGCGCACGATGCCGGTGCGAACGGGGCGAGCGCCGGAGAAACCGGCGGACGCTTCAAAGCTGGGGCTGCCGGTCGCACCGGACAGCGTTTATCTCTTCGACTCGAGCGATGCGACGAAGGGTCGTCTCTCCTATGTCACAAGAGGCAACACCGACCCCGCTCGATTTTTTAGAGCCAAGGCCCAAAAGGGTCCATTTACATGGGAGCAATTCAAAGAGCAGTACCGTTTCCAACTGAAAGACGAGGATGAAGCACTCGACCAACTGCAACAAGCGGCAGGAAAACATCTAGAGAACGAGAAGGCCCCCGATCCGACAACGAACATGGAAGCGTTCATGGCACACATGCAAAAACTGCAATCGGTGTCCATGCAGGGAAGTACGGGCAGGATTTTCTTCGATACGTATCAGCCGAATCTCTACGGCGCGCCGACGGTCTATGTCTTGGAGGAACGTCGGATCGGCCAGCGCAATTACCCCACGCGTTACGTCGTCGTCTATCAAGAGCTGGCTTTCAAGTGGCCGGGGTATCGACTTGCCTGGACTACGGTGCCAGATGCCGCCATCAAGACGGCACAAGTAACCTCGCTCGATGAGGAAAAGGAAGAGCTGGCGAATAAAGCCGAACGTGAGGCCATGAAGAAAAAGCAAGCGGAGCTGGACGCGCTCACCAAGAAAAAAGACGCGGCGGAGAAGAAACAGTTCAAAAAGGGTCAGGATGATCTTGAGAAAGAACTCGGTTTTTAAACCGAAGGAAGTCTAAGAGCGCAGCAAGAACGCAGATCTGTCCACCCAGCGTTAGAACGAACTGGTACGGAAGGGTGGTTGCGTCCTCAGTCAATGCCTCGACACTCAACCACCACATCCCGAAGAAAATACATTCAGGATCCCACCACGCGGTTTGGGTTTGTTCTTGCTCCAGTTCTCACTGAGGTGACGCATTCGCCTCCGTCGCTTTCTTGACCGGCGGCTCGATCCTGACATTCGGCCCTTCCACCTTTGGGAGCAGTCCTGCCCCGGGCTTTTCCAGCAGACGCGCGTCATTCTGATTAAACAAGAGGCTCTGTTTTGAGTGACTATCATCGATGATCGCCGCGTGGGAAAGTGCCTCTTCGCTATTGGTATTGACCTGGCCAGGGTCATTCGCCAGCGATTGCCCCATGACGGGGTCGACGGCCTTGCCCATAGGATAGCCGGGATGTTTCGGTAACATTTCCGGGTTGGCGAGAATCGTCGACTCTGTGGTCAACAGACCGATGCAGAGGGTCAAAAAGATAAGCGAGGTCTTCATGATCCAACCTCCTTGGCATTGAAAAGAGAAACGTTATGCGTGAAGGGTATGACTACAGACCCTGTCCAACGAGGGACACTTCGATAGGTAGGGGAAAATGCGGCTACCCCGGATCCATGGCTGCCACCATTGATCTCGTTTAGTTTGGCTCCCGCTTGACACCGGAGTCAAGAGGGTGAGAACGAGTTCTTCAAGGAAGCTTCAGCGCAATCGCAAAGGTGCTCGAATAGCCGCTATCTGTGGCCGATGGTTCCAGTATCAACTGTTCGCCACCCTGCCGAAAAATGAAATCATGCCGATTTCTTACCTTGCGTGGGCCATTTGAAGAGTAGGGGAGGCTTGCATAGGCACGATCGGTGAACTCATCAGGGAAATACACTTGCGAGGTAAATTCAAAGGCCTTTTGGGTCGCTGGCGCCGTACGAATCTTGAAATGAACATGCACCGTTCGAATCGGATACCAGCCTGGGTAGATGGTCAGGAAGCGCGCTTCTCCCTGTGCATCGGTCATTTGGTGTCCACGCAAAAATTTCTGGCCGAGCGTGTTGAAGCTTGGATCACGTACATCGGAGTAGATTCCCTGGGCATCACAGTGCCAGATATCTACCTGAGCGTCGGGCAACGGCTGGCAGGCTCCCGCCTTCAAGCGCATGACCCGAAAGGTCAAAGCCAACGGTGTCCCAGGCTTCACCTGTCCGCTGACCGGATCAGTGCGGATGTCGGATCGGTGCAATCGTTCGTCCACAAAATACGGACCTTCGGTTTGTTCGGGTCGGACAATGCAAAGGGATCGAGGTGTACCGGAATCGGCCTGTGACTTTTGGGGTCGACTACCCATCAGGAAGCCGGCGCCGGCCGCACCCATCACCACAAGTGCTTCACGGCGAGAAAGAAGTCTTCCGATGTGCTCATCGTTCTCGTTCATTCGGTCAGGCCTTCGTCGCCATATGACAGCATCTTATGCCGTCGATTGCTACCTGCCTCTGAGTCGCGGGTGAACGCTTCGCGGAGGGGGCGGTGGGGAGGAATGAGATGGTCCGCGTGGGCCAAAAAAGCGAGGGCCCCCATAGAATCCACGCCCGCCCCAATAGCCACCAAAGCCACCAAATGGACCCCAATAACCACCATAGGGACCGAACCCACTATAGGGAGCAAACCCACTCCAACCATAGGGCGGATAGTAGGGGTCATAATAGGGTCTGCCCCTCGGGTTTTGTGCGGCGATACTATTCCAATCGATAATGTGTTTGACCTCAAGAAGAGGATAGGTGTAGTCACTCTCATCCAACGGTCTTGTGGTTTCACCTTTGACGGTGCCAATTACTGTGATAGGTGTACCTTCCGGGAGGCTGGCGGGATCGAGAAACGCTTCTTGAATCGCCAAGAATCTTCCTTCTGATCGAAGTCCATCTTCTGTCTGTGGCCCTTCCTTCGCTGTCGGCAGCTGCAAGACTTCCAACTCGGTTCCCGCCTGCGTCCGTTTGGCTCGAATGACTTTCCCGCCGATCATGACCGTTCGACCGACATACTCACCTGGACTTGTCTTCAGCTCCGCAAAACTGACACTGGCATCGATCTCCTTTTCCAGCCCAAGAGGAACCCCGAGCAGCTCCGTATCGCGTTGTACCTGATGGATCGATTCTGCGCAGGCGGATAACATGAGTGCCGCACCAATCAGGGGAGCGAACCTGGGCATGCGAGACATGAGTTCTCCTCCGCTAGAAGTGATACGACAGCCCACCAAGGATATGCTGTGCCCTGTAATTGCCACTGAAACCTCCTAGGTCACCGAATGCCTGATCGAACGCAAACGTCGCACCGGTGTACTTATATTCTCCAAACACGGCGATCTTGGGTGTGACGAATGCGCGCAAACCAGCCAACACATTCCACGCCGCAGCCACATCACTGTCGCCTCGTACGGTCGCGGTATCCCCGATGTGGGCAATCCCTGCTCCTACGCCGGCACCGACATAGGGTTGGAAGGTGCGCCCCGGATAACGCGCGATAAAGTTTACACCGACGGTGGTGACTCGAAAATGGATGCCCGGATCAGCAGGAAGAGCCGCGGTGGCCGGCACGCTCTTAATATGCGGAGTGGTAGTAAAGACTTCTCCCTCGATTCCGTACCAGCTGTGTCCGGGGAAGTATCCGACCTTGCCACCGTAGGTGATCGAGTTCTGAAGATCAAAATCGGCAAACGGACCCGGAACTCCAGCTTGAGATCCCGTCCCTGCAATACTGTTGATACGGTCCGCAAAGTTTACGCCCCCATATCCAGCGACATACATTTCTGCAGATGCTTGAGGCGGGCTATTGAGCGGAACAAGCAAAATCCCTGTAAGGAACAAGCCAGCAATCGACCAATTGAGTTTTGGCATGCGCATGACTCCTTTAACCAGCAAATTATCATACCAAAAGTTTGAGGGTTTTATACCCCTCACAATGAATCCGATCCTCAGCTTTCTCCATTCACGATGTGCAAGCTAGTTTTTTCAACTCGGGCCAGGATGCATCCAAAGTGTCCATTGGATTGTCGTTTGTGTCTGTGGTACATCCTCATCCCAGAGATGACCGGATTCACATACCTGTTGATATTCGACTGCCCATACACAGAAGGAGTTCGTCATGGGATTAATGGATCAATTGGGCCAAGCAGCAAGTGGAATGATGGGCGGGCAAGACGGCCAGAATCCTCTCCTTCAGGCTTTGATAGGTCTGCTTAGTCAACATGGCGGCATCGGTGGGCTAGGCGGCCTCGTCCAAGCATTTCAAAAGAATGGTCTCGGGGAGATCGTGAATTCGTGGGTGAGCACGGGGCACAATCTTCCGGTGACGCCCAATCAGGTTGAGCAAGGACTTGGAAGCGATATCCTCAAACAAGTGGCCGCCAAAGCGGGGCTCTCGTCTGGAGCGGCCAGTTCGCAGCTTGCCGGCCTCCTGCCGGATCTAGTCGACAAGTTGACACCAAACGGCAAAATCGAAGCTGGTGGCCTCGATCAGCTCCTCAAATTTGTTCAAGGGAAGATGTCTGTCTGAAGGAGCACTCTGCATCGCCCTTTCCAGAATTCCCTATGCTGACCAGAGCATACACGTGGCTCACTGCCTTGTTTCTGATTGTGTCAGTCAATGGGGCAGGCCTTGCAGTTGCCGCGATATCGGACGAGGGACAACAAACCGGCGCTCCTGCTGAGACGATCAGGGGGAAGGACGGAGCCCCGATGATCCGTATTCCTGCCGGAGCATTTCTGATGGGAAGCAACGATGGACTGCCGAATGAAAAACCGGAGCATCACGTGACGCTCGACGCCTATTACATCGATCAATTTGAAATCACAGCTAGCCGCTATCAGAAGTTCGTTGAATCGGCGAGCCGCAACTTGCCTCCAATGTGGGACGATGGGGCCGATCAGAGCCTCAAGGAGCTTCCCGCTGTTGGGATGTCGTGGACTGACGCGGCCAGATACTGCAAGTGGGCTGGGAGACGTCTGCCCTCGGAAGCAGAATGGGAAAAGGCTGCTCGAGGGACTGACGGCCGACGCTACCCTTGGGGGCATATGCAGCCATTCGTCGACATTGCGAATTACAATCGAGGCGTATGGGTGAGTGACGCGGTGACCCTGGTTCCGGTCGGAAGTGGGCTTGAGGGGATGAGCGTACGATTTGGACTGAAGAGCGGCGGCAGGAGCCCCTATGGGCTCTCCCACATGGCTGGGAACGCGGCTGAGTGGGTGGGTGATTGGTATGATCGTGAATACTATCCTCGGAGTCCAGAAAAGAATCCGACCGGTCCCCCAACCGGAGAAAAGCGCGTGCTGCGAGGTGGGTCCTGGGCTGACTTGCCGATCGCGCTCCGTGTGACTGCTCGGTTTTCGGCTGAGCCGGATTTTGAGGATCGCACAATCGGGTTCCGATGCGCGGCGGATGTTGGGAACTAATCTCTCCCCCTTCTTGTCCGTACTCCTTGCTCATCAATAGGCAGGGTGATCTTTGAGCACTGAACGGGATTCCGCTAAGTCTTCAGTACCCGTCCGAAACACTGCGCCCCGCTCCCGCGAACAGGTCGTAGTTCTAACAGCTATCGTGCTGGTTCTACTATCGGTGCTTTGGGCGCTTCGTGATCCTTCCGTCTCTCACAGACAACCGGACCAATCCATGGATGCTGCACTCAAGCCGGAAGCCATTCCGGTGGTCACGGGGGACGAGCCTCTCACCGAGATGTTTACACGTCCTGGTTGCCCGGTCTGCCACATCATTCCTGGGATTCCCGGAGCCTATGGCCAAGTCGGACCGCCGTTGATCCTAGGCACCACCGGCAAGCAACGGATCAGCGACCCTGAATATCATGGGGACGCCAAGACGGTGCACGAGTATATCGTTGAGTCCGTGCTCGAACCCCAGCGATTTGTGGTGCGCGGTTATCCCGAACATACGATGCCGACCTGGTACGGATCCAGGCTGAGTGCCCTGGCTCTGGAGAAGATGGCGTCGTATCTTGAAGGTCAGACTGAAGGGAGTTCGAACCCGTGAAGGTGAGCGGTGGGGCTACCGTTTGCGAATCGGAGTCACGTTTCCGGAAGCGCCCCCTTGGATCTTAAAGGCATCCGTCGCGTGGCTATCCATCTGTTTATCCAGCAAGGCATTCACCGCGTCGTCGCCTTTCAGCCCCTCGAGCTTGATTTTCAAGCGAAGGTTGTTCGCACTGTCGGCGTTGATCAATGCCTGTTCGAGGCTGATTTTATTGGCCTTGTACAGTTGAAACAATACGTGATCGAACGTCTGGCAGCCTTCGTCGACGCCTTGCTCCATGGCTTCTTTTAACGTATCGACCTCGGCTTTCTTGATCAAGTCTTTGACGCGCGGCGTGTCGAGCATGATTTCCAATGCCGGGACTCGTTTGCCGTCGACCGATGGAATCAATCGTTGTGAGATGATCGCGCGCAAATTCAGGGACAGTTGCAGATAGATCTGGGCGTGACGCTCAACAGGGAAGAAATTCATGATGCGTTCGATCGCCTGGTTGGCATTGTTCGAGTGCAGGGTTCCGATGCACAAATGCCCGGTTTCTGCGAACGTAATCGCGGCTTCCATCGTTTCCGTATCCCGAACCTCGCCGATGAGGATCACGTCGGGAGCCTGGCGCAGGGTATTCTTTAGGGCGTTCTGAAAGTTCAGGGTATCGAACCCGACTTCGCGTTGGGTGATGATCGACTTTTTGTGCTGGTGCACGAACTCGATGGGATCCTCAACCGTGATGATATGGCCGGGGTGAATCGAGTTCCGGTGGTCGATCATGGCCGCCAGTGAGGTCGATTTCCCTGAACCAGTGGCGCCGACGACGAGCACGAGACCCCGCTTCGTCATGGCGATATCTTTGATGATCGAAGGAAGCTGCAACTGCTCAACGGTCTGGATCTCGGCTTTGATATGGCGGAAGACGAGCCCGACGTTGCCCTTTTGCCTGAAGATGTTGACGCGAAAACGGCCTAAATCCTTGTAGTAAAGCGCCAGATTCATCTCCATCTTTTCTTCGAATTCGCTCCGTTGCTGACCTCGCATCAGCGCCAACGCCAAGGCTTCGAGTTGCTCATTGTTGAAAGGCGGCGCATCGGTTGGCTGGGTCGCCCCATGGACCCGGTAAATCGGCGAAGCGTCGACGGTCAAATACAAGTCCGACGCTTCCCGGTCCACCATCACTTTTAACAGGCTTCGAACTTCCATGGTGAGATGTCGCCTTTGTTCAGGCTTCTACGCTGCTCCGGCAACCGACGGACCGAAAAGATTGGGGTTCATGCTGCGAGATTGAGCTTCGGCCTTGTGCACGACGCCGCGTGTCGCGAGATCGACCAACGCCATGTCCATCGTCTGCATGCCGTCTTTTTGGCTTGCCTGCATGATCCCGGGGATTTGGTGCAGCTTGGCCTCACGAATCAGATTCCGGACTGCGGTCGTCGCCACCATCACCTCCAGCGCCGCGACACGTCCGCCTGCTTTTTTCTTCAACAGCGTTTGTGTGATGACGGCTTCCAGCGCCTCCGAAAGCTGTGTTCTGATTTGTGCCTGCTGCGCCGGTGGAAAGGCATCGATGATACGGTCGATCGTCTTGGGCGCGCTCGATGTGTGGAGGGTCCCGAAGACCAAGTGTCCGGTTTCCGCGGCAGTCAACGCCAGCTGAATGGTCTCCAAATCCCGCATTTCGCCCACCAACACGATGTCGGGATCCTCACGAAGCGCCGATTTCAGAGCGTTGGCGAAGGACAAGGTGTGGACACCGAGTTCTCGTTGGTTGACCAGGCACTTCTTGGACCTGTGGACGAATTCGATCGGATCTTCGATCGTGATGATGTGGCCTTCGAACGTGTTGTTTAAGTAGTCCACCATTGCCGCAAGCGTGGTGGACTTACCGGAGCCCGTCGGTCCAGTGACTAATATCAACCCCTTTTCCTTATCGCAGAGTTGCCGAAGAATCGGCGGCATCCCCAGTTTTTCCAGCGGAAGAATGGTGGTCGGAATGTTCCGAAACACGGCGCCCAATCCACGTTGTTGCACGAAGACGTTGACGCGGAAACGGGCGATATCGCCGAGTTCGAAGGAAAAGTCACATTCACGCTTTTCTTCGAAGTTCTTCCGCTGGGAATCGTTCATCATGTCGTAGATCAGCGCATGCGTTTCATCGGGGGTGAGGGAAGGGTGATCGAGCTTTTTCAGATCGCCGTGAATACGAATCATGGGAGGTTCTCCGGCACTGATATGGCAGTCGGAGGCGCCCTCCTTGACGGAAAACGTAAGGAGCTTGGAAATATCCATTGCCCGAAATCCTCAGTGATATGGATAGAACGCGCGACAAAAATCTCTTGTGCATCATGCCATAGCAAACCCGGAAAGCAAGAAAATAGGCGGAAGGTGCGAGCCGGTTGAGATGAAGACTACAGGAGCCCTGTCGCGCGGCCCGTGATGTCCAGCACGCGAAGCGCTTCGTCGATCTGATCGGCGGTATGCTCCGACGTCACCGTGAATCGTATCCGGCTGGTTCCGTCGGGCACTGTCGGGGGGCGAATGGCGGGGGCGTAAATTCCGTGAGAGAGTAGCTGTTCGGCTAGCGCGGACGCATTGGCCGCACCACCCACCAGAACAGGCAGTATGGGACCGACAGTCTGAGTCATACGAAAACCGAGGCGCAACAGTCCATTGAACAACCGTTGTCGATTCGACCAGAGCCGCGCCCGACGTTCCGGCTCATGTTGAATGACATCCAACGCAGCCGACGCGGCCGCCGCGATGGCCGGCGGAAGAGCCGTTGTAAAAATGAACGGACGGGTTGTGTTGATCAAATACTGAATGAGGTCGTTGGGGCCGACCACGTAGGCGCCGTGGTTGCCGAGCGCCTTACTGAGCGTCCCCATATGAAAGGGGATCCGTTGTTCCAGGCCGAAATGTTCGATCGTGCCTCGACCGGTCGGCCCTATGATGCCGGTCCCATGGGCATCGTCGACATACAACATTGCGCCGTATCGCTCGGCCAGTGACACCAAGTCGGGTAACGGCGCAAGGTCGCCGTCCATGCTGAACAGCCCCTCCGTGATGATGAGCGTGGGGCGATTCGTGCTTCGTCGCCGAAGCAATGACTCGACATGAGCACAGTCGAGATGGCGGAATACGCGGAAATCAGCATGGCTCAACCGGCAGCCATCGATCAGACTGGCATGACACAATCGATCCGCCAGAATGAGGCCTCCACGTGCGATGAGATTGGGGATGACGCCGAGGTTCGCCAAATAACCGGCCCCAAAGAGGAGGGCGGCTTCGGTTCCTTTGAAGGTTGCGAGAGCGGCTTCCAGGCGCGCATGGGGGGGGAGCGTTCCACTGATCAGGCGCGACGCTCCTGACCCGGTGCCATATTGTTCGGTGGCCTCGATTGCGGCGCGTATCACTTCCGGATGTGTTGAAAGTCCGAGGTAGTCATTCGAGGAGAGCAAGATGATCTCACGTCCGGCATATCGGACGGTCGGTCCCGTGGCCGATTCCAATGGCGATAAGCTGCGCAATAACGATTGGTCCGCGAGCTGCTGGAGTCTCGTTCGAAACATACCGCGTCGCAAAGTCCTTAAGCCGTCGCAGTGGTTCTCCCTTGCGATGCGGTCTCATCGATCGCATTGACAAGGGAAATCATCCTTAGTATAAAGCAACGGTTCTGGAGCTGAAAGCCGGTTCTTAGTTGAGAAATCATGTAAAGGTCCCTGATGACATACCGAATTAAAGTACCGCCTCGAACATTGCCGGTCGATGAAGCGCACCTTGTGAGTGGATTGGAGCACTGGGTGCTCGGTCTGAAGAATTATCGATGGTCACTCCTGGTTGGATTCGTTCTTCTGCTCGTCATGGCAGGCGGTCTCTGGGGAGTCTTCTGGTATGACGCGCAAAATGCCAGTAAGGCTCAAGAGCTTGAACGAGAAGCCACCCTTCATTTCTTTAATCGTCCGCCCAACGATCCTCAGAAGGCAGCAGCCAATCTCAAGGAGGCGATTGCCCTGTACAAAAGGATACTGGAGGAATACCCGCGAACCCCGACAGCCCCTCTGGCCCAGTTCAGTCTTGGAAATGCATTCCTTCAGTCGAACGATCTAGACTCAGCCATCGAAACTTACAAGCGGTTCATTGCCACGTATGGATCTAATATCTCGCTTCTCGGACTGGTTCATCAAAAACTGGGCTATGCGTATCTTCTGAAGGGAGATCTTGAGCAAGCCGCCAAGACCTATGCGACGATACTGGAAATCCCTGGAGCCATGAACCGGGATTCTGCCCTCTTTGAAATCGCCAGACTGGAAGAGAATCGATCCAAGCCGGATGAAGCTCTGAAGCATTATCAGGATCTGATCAAGACGTACCCAAATTCCCCTCTGACAGGCGAGGCTGCGATGCGTGTCAAAGTCATCGAGGCCAAGAAAACTCCGGAGCCCGCACCAGCCGCCGCAGCTTCCGCTCCAGTCGCTCCTTCAAAGCCATCCAAACCGTAGACATACCAGTCCGTTGCCGACGGAGTGGCGGAACGCTTACGCTACGTACAGGCGTTTGCTACCGGGCAATAATCAGAAGTTCGCCGGCCTTGATAGTGGGAGTGGAAAGATTGTTGAGTGTTTTGAGGGTCTTGAGGGGCACACGAAACCGTCGAGAGACTTTTTCCAGCGTATCACCCATGCGAACCCGGTACTTACGCGCCGCATCCGTTTTGACATGCTGAGGTTGGGCTCGCAGGGGAGGAAACTTGTACGTGGGGACTCTGTCGATGAGTTCTACGACTTTGGCGCTCGTGCCTATGGGAACCTTCAGATGATACGCCAAGTCGTCCGGAGGTGTGGCATCCCGCCGCAATTCCGGATTCAATAGCCGCAGCTCGCTGTACGGAATACCCGTCACGTTGGCGATAGCCCGGAAATGCAACGGGCGGGTCACGACGACTTCCTCAAACTGGTGGAGTGGGACAGGATCCTGATTAAACCCATATTGATCCGGGTTTCGCACGATGATCGTGGCGGCCATGATCCGGGGAACGTATTGTTTCGTCTCCCGCCGTATCAGTTTTGTTCTTGAGATCTCTGAAAAGGATTCCGCTTGGGCCTTATGCAGGGCCCGTAACACTTTCCCTTCCCCGGCATTGTAGGCGGCCATTGCCAAGGGCCATGCCCCGAATAAGTCGTATAAGTCCCGCAGATAGCGAGCCGCCGCGACCGTAGATTTAATGGGATCACGTCGTTCATCAACATAGTGGTCGATACGTAACCCATACAACTTCCCGGTCCCTTTCATAAACTGCCATGGCCCGGTGGCTTTGGCCCGCGAATATGCGTAGGGGTTGAAGCCGCTTTCAACGAGAGAAAGGTTCACGAGATCACTGGGAAGGTCGAATTCGGCAAAGATGTGTTCGACCAGCGGACGATAGCGGTTGAGACGCAGGAGCCACTGTTCAAACCGGCTTCGAATTGACGTATTAAAGAAATGGATATGGCTTTCTACTGTCGGATCAATGACGATAGGAATATTGTACGTGGTGCTCTGAGGATCGGTGCTCGCCGTGTTCGGAGGCGCTTGAACGACTGCATCTTCAGGCTGCTCAATCTTGCCTTCGGCTGATGGGAGGTCCGGAGGAGAGACCGTCAACTCGGGCTCCAGCGGGACCAGATTGGGGTCCACATCATCTTCTTCCTGGAGGGATTCTGATTCAGCAGGAAGAACATCTTGTGCCCAGCTCACTCGCGGGAGCATGAGCGCGCCGGCGCTGATCACCAACACCGCGACAATCGTCGCCTCAACACTCCATGGTTTGGCCAGTTTCAGCATCGTCGGTAGCATTCGTGAAGCCAGCCTATCGATCCATCGCATACTTGTCAAGAAATTGAGTAGGTAAGGCGCTGATACGCTCATGCAAAGAGGGCACGAAATGAAGACAATTGCTGCATCGGATTATGCCGCGGTGTCGAGCGCTTCATGGATGAGAAAATCCTGATGACGTCTTCAGTTGCGTCGTTCAATTCCTTGACAGCCTCCTGACACAGATGGTAGCGTACCACCTCTTCGAGCGCCCATCCCACAATATTGGCATCGTGAAGGAGGATCGATCAATGTTGAAGCGGTATCTCTTGGCACCTGGCCCGACGCCCGTACCCCCGGAGGTGTTACTGGCGATGGCTCGCCCGATGATCCATCATCGCGCACCTGAGTTCGATCCGATATTCGCGGAGGTGCGCGAAGGACTGAAATGGTTGTATCAAACACGAAATGACGTGCTGATGTTGGCGGCGTCTGGCACCGGCGGCATGGAAGGCTCGGTCTCGAACTTTTTGTCTCCAGGCGATAAGGCCCTCTATGTCAACGGGGGTAAATTTGGAGAGCGCTGGGGCAAACTCTGCAAGACCTTCGGAGTACAAGCAACCGAGATCAAGGTTGAATGGGGACATGCGGTCAATCCTCAGCAAGTTGCCGATGCTCTCAAAAAAGATCCTTCGATCAAAGCGGTGTATGTGCAAGCCAGCGAAACCTCGACGGCTGTTGCTCATGATGTCAAGGCGCTGGGTGAGATCATTAAGAGCTACGACAATACAATTTTGGTGGTCGATGCCATTACAGCCTTGGGTGTATTTGACATCAAGACTGATGCATGGGGGCTCGATGTCGTGATCACCGGTTCCCAGAAGGCCCTGATGCTGCCCCCTGGTATGGCATTTGTGAGTGTCAGCGACAAGGCATGGGCATTGGCCGACAAAGCCAAAAATGCTGCCTTTTATTTCAACTTCAAAAAGGAACGCGAAAATCAGGTCAAGAATCAGACTGCCTTCACACCCGCCGTTTCGCTTGTGATCGGCCTTCAAGAGGCGTTCAGAATGATGAGGGCAGAGGGACTGGAGAAGATGTTTGCACGGCAGGGACGGTTGGCCCATGCCATGCGCGAAGGGGTGAAGGCTGCCGGGCTGGCGTTATTTCCAAAGGAATCGCCCAGCGATGCCTTGACGGCGGTCTGTGCGCCGGATGGAATTGACGGGCAGGCGATTTATAAGAATCTTCGTGTGCAATACGGTATGACAGCTGCCGGTGGACAGGATCACCTCAAGGGGAAAGTATTCCGATTGTCTCATATGGGGTATGCGGATACGTTTGATGTGATCGCCGCGTTGGCCGCGACCGAGATGGTTCTGAAAGGACTCGGTCATCCCATAAAACTAGGAACGGGTGTCGGAAAAGCGCAAGAAATCTTATTGGCGAAGTAACCATCGCGAGGATGCACATGGCAGCAGCGGGAATGAAAATCTTGATCAGCGACAGCTTATCGAAACAGGGCGTCGAGGCGCTCGAGAAAGCCGGATTTACCGTCGTGGTGAAATCCAAGATGCCGAAAGATGAGCTGTTCAGGGAGATCAAGGATGCCGATGGACTGATCGTGCGATCCGGCACCAAGGTGACGGCGGAGCTCATTGCTGCAGCCGAGAAACTCAAAGTGGTGGGAAGAGCCGGATCCGGCCTGGATAACGTCGATACCCCCGCTGCGACCCGTCGAGGCATCGTCGTCATGAATACGCCTGGCGGCAATACGGTCACCACCGCCGAACATACGATGTCGATGATCTGCGCGATGAGCCGTCGCATTCCGCAAGCCACCGCCTCGGTGAAAGCAGGCAAATGGGAGAAAGACAAGTTCATGGGCGTCGAGCTCTACAACAAGGTGCTCGGCATCATCGGCGCCGGACAGATCGGCAGTCATCTGACAAAGATGGCGCAGGGGATTGGAATGAGCGTCGTCGCGTTCGATCCCTACTTGACGCCTGAGCGGGCCGAACGCATGGGCGTGACGATGCTGGATCTCGATGAACTGTTCCGAAGAGCAGATATCATTTCCGTCCATACGCCGCTTACACCGGAAACACGAGGGATCATCAATGCGCAGGCAATCGCCACGATGAAGCCCGGCGTGTTGATCGTCAACTGCGCCCGCGGCGGCATCATCAACGAGAGCGATTTGTGCGAGGCCTTGAAAACAAGACGGGTCGCCGCCGCCGCTTTCGATGTGTTTGAGGAAGAACCGGTCAAACAAGACAATCCCTTACTGGCATTGGACAATTTCATCTGCACCCCGCATATCGGAGCCCAGACGACAGAGGCACAGGAAAACGTCGCGATTGGGATTGCGGAGCAGATTGTCGACTACTTCACCAAGGGCGTGGCGAAAGGCGCCGTCAATATCCCTTCAGTCGCTCCGGAATTATTGCCTCGTCTACAACCTTTTCTCACACTGGCTGAAAAGCTCGGCTCGCTCCAGACGCAACTCGTTCAAGGGGGAATCGAACGAGTCACGGTGGAGTACAGCGGAGAAGTCACCACACTGTCGATTGCGCCGTTGACGATTGCCGTGTTGAAAGGCCTGCTCGCTCCGATCATGGAGCATCCGGTGAACTACGTGAACGCGCCGATCGTGGCGAAGGAGCGGGGCATCGAAGTCAAAGAAGTGAAGAGTACGGATGCCGGAGACTTCACGAGTTTGATCCGGGTACGGGTCGAGGCAGGGAAAATCTCACACCAAGTCGCAGGAACGCTGTATCACAAGAAAGAAGCCCGGATCACGGAGATCGCCCAATTCAAGGTCGAAGTCGTGCCCGAAGGGCATATGCTGTTTATCCACAATGTCGATCGCCCCGGAGTCATCGGCATGGTGGGCAACGTCTTGGGAGATCACGGGATCAACATTGTGCGAATGCAGTGCGCGCTGGAGAAGCGGGGAGGGGATGCACTGTTGATCATCGGCTCCGATACCGAATTCCCAACTGCGGTATTGGACCAAATTAAGTCCAGCTCGAACATTCTCTCGGTGAAGGTCGCAAACCTTTCGTAATCAATCTCGCCACCAGGTTGCTATGTCCTCTGCTCCTCCGATGTTCAACCCTACTTCGGGGCAGTTTCCTTCTTTGCGCGAGCATTCTCTGGTTCCGGTCGGGATGGCCACGATCCTTCCGGAAGCTGCACGCCACGTCAGACATTTGGAATCCGAGTTGCTCACGTACTTCAATCGTTATGGGTATGATGAGATTATTCTGCCGACGTTCGAATATCTTGACGTACTTGCCCCGGGTCTTGAGCCCACCCTGTTGGAGAACTGCTATAAGATCGTTGACCGAACAACCGGCCGTATTCTGCTGTTGCGGCCCGACGTGACCGCGCAGATCGCCCGCACTGTAGCCATGGGCATGGTGGGCGCTCACTTGCCGTTGCGCTTGTCGTATCGCGCGACCGTTTTTCGTTATGAACCTGAGCACGTCGGTCGCGATCGAGAGATCTTTCAGGTGGGTGCCGAACTGATCGGGGCTAATGATCCCTCCGCCGATTGTGAGATCATCATGCTGATGATCGAATCTCTACGAAAGGTTGGATTGCATTCGTTCAAGGTTTCACTGGGGCACGTCGGTTTTTTCAAGGGGCTTCTTGTTCGCGCCGGCCTGTCGCCGGACGGTCAGAAGCGGGCCGAGCAGGCCGCAGCCAGAAAAGATTTGCCCCGGCTTGCAGAGATTCTCTGGCACGAGCGGGTCGGCAAGAATGCAGCTCGCGCCATCCTAGAAACTCCTGAGCTTTGTGGCCAAGCTGAGGTGCTTTCGAAAGGGCGAATATTGGCCAGGGGTGAGAAACCGCTGCTACAAGCTTTGGACCGATTGGAGGCAGTCTATCAGTTGCTCTGCGCGACTGGGTTTCAGGATGTCGTGCTGCTGGACTTAGGAGAGTTTAGAGGATTCGACTATTATGATGGTGTCATCTTCGACGTATTTACTCCCGGCATAGGAGTCGAGCTAGGCGGCGGCGGGCGGTATGACCACTTGATCGGACGGTTCGGTCGGGACATCCCGTCGACCGGATTTGCGCTCAACGTCGACCGACTCTTCCGCGGACTCAATCTTTCCGACACGACAACGCCGGTGCAGTCCGAGGTGCTTGTCGTCGCACCGCTTGGGTTGTCGAAGGAACTCGTTTCTGTGGCGAGACAGTTGCGTGAGGTAGGCGTGCGCGTCGTCCAACGAGCCGTTCCGGCATCGGGACGAGGCGTGATCGGTATTGCAGCCAAAGCCGGCCTTGAAGCAGACATCCATACCACTATTGTGGTCGTCACAGACAGCCCTGGGCGTGTCATTGTGCTGCGACGGAATACCCGACAGCCGACCGGTGGACCGACTGACCCATCCGATCTCGATAAGCAAGCGATGTCTATGGGGGACCTCGTCACAAGCCTACGCGCCAACCACAGGGGTATGTCATGAAATCGGTCGGCGCCGTCGATCTCTCTCAACCCAAGCTTCCTCCGCAGAACCTGGAAGCGGAGCAGTCGGTACTGGGGGCCATCCTCCTGGATAACACCGCCATGCCGAAGGCCATGGAACTGCTGGTGGACGAAGATTTCTATCGAACGGCCCACAAAAAAGTCTATCAAGCCATGCTGGAGTTGTCTGACACGGGCGAAGTGATCGATCAAATCACACTGACCGAACGGCTAAAATCTCGAGGAGAACTTGAAGCAATCGGGGGCGCCGCCTATCTGGCGGAACTTGTCCAGATCGTTCCGAGTTCAGCCAACATTCGATACCACTGCAAGATCGTCCGAGACAAGGCCGTGGCCCGTCTCCTGATCAGCACATCGACGGAGGTGCTGACCAGGGGTTACGAGGGAACATCCGCCATCGACGATCTGCTCGATTTTGCCGAGCGATCGGTGTTCAGCATTGCTCAAGGCAAATTAGAACGGTCGTTCAGTCCGATCAGTCAGGTCATCAAAGAGAGTTTGGATGTCATCGACAAGCTCTCCAAACGAAAAGAACACATCACCGGAGTCCCGACCGGCTACTATGACCTCGACGACATCACGGCCGGGCTTCAAGCCTCGGACCTCGTGGTCGTGGCGGGGCGGCCGAGTATGGGCAAAACGAGCCTGGCACTGGGATTTGCCACTCATGCCGCGATTCACGCCAATGCCGTGGTCGGCATCTTCAGCTTGGAGATGTCCAAACCGCAAATCGTTCTCCGCATGCTGAGTTCTGAAGCGCGGGTCGATTCGCACGCGCTACGAACGGGGAAGCTGCAAAAAGAAGATTGGTGGCGATTGGCGGAGGCGGCCGGCCGCTTGGAACAAGCGCCCATCTACATCGACGACACCGGCGGTATCACGGTCCAGCAGATGCGCGGGAAAGCCCGCCGGCTCAAAGCGGAGAAGGGACTCGACCTTCTCATCGTGGATTATCTCCAGCTCATGCAAGGGCGAAGTGACTCCGAGTCCCGTCAGCAAGAGATCTCCGATATTTCCCGATCATTGAAGGCTCTGGCCAAGGAACTCAATGTGCCCGTGGTGGCACTCTCCCAGTTGAGCCGTGCCGTAGAGGCGCGCAAGCCGCCTATTCCCATGCTGGCCGATCTACGGGAGAGCGGGGCCATCGAACAGGATGCCGATGTGGTCATGTTTATTTACCGAGAGGATGTCTACGATCAGAATTCTGAACGCAAAGGGATTGCCGACATCATCGTCAGTAAGCATCGGAACGGACCCATCGGCAAGAAAGAATTGTTCTTTCAGGACCGATTTGCCAAATTCGAGAGCCTTGACCTCCGCGAAGCATAGCGGTTTGCGCATCGTTCCAGCACTCGGTATAATCTTCCTGCCTCCTGTGTGTTCATTCCGAAGAAGGGCGAGGTGAGAATCCCGATGATGGTAGACACTCGAGTGTCAAGCGAGGGTTGTTTTCCTATGGCGGCAGCGAGGTGGTTCTTCCTGTTCCTGCCCTGTGCTCTCGTGGCTTGCAGCACCACAGCACCTCAACCACACAAAACACCTGTGTCATCCATCGCCACCGTACAACAGCCTCCACCGGCAACCCCCGAGTCTGATGCCACGCTCCATTTCATGATGGGGCATCAAGCCGAACTTGCCCAGGATTTCGAAACTGCATTGAAGGAGTATCAGGCAGCGTTGAAGGCCGATCCCGAGTCACGTGAAGTCAAATCCCGATTGGCAGCGCTGTATTTCGCCCTCGGCGATTTGACTCAGGCGGTGCAATACGCAGAAGAAGTCGGGCAAGGAACCGGACAAGATCCCCAATTGCTGACGCACATGGCCGGGATCCTTGCCAGCGCCGGCAAGCACGAGCGTGCGCTGGCGTTATTGGACAAGGCGATCGAGAGCGCTCCGGAAAGGGGAGAGTCCTACTTTCCTAAAGGGCTCATCTTATTGAACCAAAAACGACTGGCCGAGGCCGAGCAAGTTGTGAAGAAAGGCTTGCACTATACGGCTGATTCGCCGGTCGGGTACTACTATTTGGGCCGCATTTCTGTTGAAGCCGGAAATATCGACCAAGCCTTGGCAAGCTTTGAGCGCGCCATCGCCGTAAACCCGTCTTTCGAGCCGGCGTATTTGGCTCAAGCTTCGGTCTATGAATCACGCCAAGAAAAGGGCAAAGCCGTCGCGGTCCTCAAAAGATATCTTTCTCAAGTGAATCCTCGGAATAGAGATATTCGTCAGCATTTGATCCAGTTGTATATCGCGACGAAAGACTACGACGCAGGTCTCGCGGAATTGGAAAAGATGCTGGAGGACAATCCCGGCGATCTCGACGCACAATTGCGCATGGCGCTCATCTATGGAGAGAAAAAAGAGTTCGCGAAGGCGATCAGCCAATTAACAGACATTTTGAAGGCCAAACCGGCTGAACTTAAAGTGAGAGATTATCTTGGATATTTGTACGAGGAGATGAAGGACTTCCCCAAGGCTATGGAGACCTATCGGTACAATATTCATCTGGACCCGCGATTTGCCGACAGTCATATTCATTTGGGAGTGCTCCTCTACCGGCTCAAGCAGTTTCCGGAAGCCGTCACACATCTCAATGAAGCTGTTCGGCTGATGCCGAAGCAGCCTGAACCGCACATCGTGCTGGGCTTAGCCCATCTCCAGAGCGAGCAGTTTGACAAGGCTTCACAGGCTTTCGAGGAGGGGATTCGGCACAATCCGAAGAACGCGGATCTGCATTTCAACCTTGGAACAGCGTACGACAAACTCAATCGGTTTGATGACGTGGAACGCGCCATGGAAACCGCGCTTTCTCTCGATCCACATCACGCCGATGCCTTGAACTATCTTGGTTACAGTTACGCGGAACGGGGCATCAAGATCGATCAGGCGCTATCCCTCACGAAACGGGCCGTGGCGCTCAAGCCGGAAAACGGGTACTACGTGGACAGTCTTGGATGGGCGTTCTACAAATCGGGCATGCTGGCCGAAGCCCTCACGGAAATCAAGCGGGCTGTGAGTCTTGTCGGTGATGATCCCGTTATCTACGAGCATCTAGGAGAAATCTATATGAAGCAGCAGAAAACTGCTGATGCTCGTGAAGCGTGGCTCCACTCGCTCGAAATCGACCCCTCCAACGAAAAGCTGCTCCAGCGCTTCCGCGAGCAGGGCATGGCCAATCCTGCATATGAAGACAGAATTCAACAGGCCAAACGCCGCGTTTCAGAGAAGACTCAGACTCAGCAAGCCACGCCCTAAACTCTTCCAACGATTATTTCCCCATACCTCCGGCTCTCCTGACGGCCTTCAGGAAGTTCCTGCACCAGGATTGGCGTCGAAACATCCCGTACCGGCCCGAGCCCAATAAAGTGCCAATTCTCGGCACTCCGAAGCAGATTGCGGAAAGATAAGGGGCTTATTACCGACCTGCCGCGCGCTGATTTCTCGTAAGTTGTTGCGTCATCAGGGATCAATGGTACGCTAGGCCTTGTCATTGATCGGCACCAAACCTGCTATAGGCACAGGTAGGCGGCAACATGAGCGCCGCAGGTTACGAACCGGGCCGTCAGTGAACCATCAACAAGGAGGCAGTACGATGTTTAAGTCGCTCCGTAAACAAGAGGGTTTCACCCTCATTGAGTTGATGATCGTCGTGGCGATCATCGGGATCCTGGCGGCCATCGCCATCCCCAACTTCCTGCAGTATCAGATGAAGTCTCGGCAGTCGGAGGCGAAGACGAACCTTGGTGCGATTAAGACGTCCGAAGTGTCATGGCAAGGTGAACGTGGGTGCTTCTTGACGGTTGCTCTGGCGCCGGCAGTGGCGCCCGCAGCCGGTACCAAGATGCAGCCGCAGAATTGGAACGCGGCCGGCTCGGCATGGCTCACTCCCACTCCCGCAGCCGCTACTGGATGGTGTGTCGGTGGTGGCGGCGCCGGTGTGTCTTTAGGCACATTTGCTAATCTTGGATTTCAGGCTACCGGTAACGTCCTTTATCAGTACGCGACGGGGACCTACGCAGTTTCGCACACCTCTTGTCTAGGACCGACTGCGGCCCCAGCGGCCTTGATTACTGCGGAAACTGGTGCTACGGATGTCGGCCCGACTGCCGCTGGATTCAGGGCGACAGCAGCGAGCAACCTGGATGGTGACCCTGTCCTTTCCGTCTGGGCCTCTGCTGATAGCACCGGTGCAGGTGACTGCGTACCCGGTGTGTTCTAAGAGGTTAGTAGGTTCTGTGTAGAATGAGCGTCCCGCCGACTGGAAACAGTCGGCGGGACTTCTCACGTCTAGGCGAGATCATCCATGCCAGGATACTCCTCTCTCGAGATACCGATTCATAGTGTCACCCAGCATTCCAGTCATATCCTGCGGATTGCTGTTACTTTGGTGACAGCCGGTCTCTTGGCTTCCATTGTCCTTCTACAACAGATCTTGGATCGTCGCATTGACCGAACGACAGTCAGAATAGAAGAGTTGGCGCAGTTGCCACGGGGAGAACATCTCAAACCTGCTCTATTGGGCTATCATCACCTCGGCGCTGATCTTCTGTGGCTGCGGCTACTGCAAGTCTGGGGCAAGAAAAAGAATACCGACAACGAATACGAATGGATTTATCACGCTCTCGACGTAATCACGACGCTGGACCCGCGATATGCGTATGCCTACTACGTCGGCGGTGTTGCGCTCACAAACTATGCGAACCGACCCGATTTAAGCAATCGTCTTCTTGAAAAAGGGCATCGCGAAAATCCCGGTGAATGGAATCTTCCATTTTTACTTGGCTACAATCATTACTTCGCTCTTGGGGACGCGACAACGGGAGCGGAGTATATCGGGCGCGCCGCACGCACTCCAGGAGCTCCTGACTTTCTTCCTGGGTTGGCAACACGCATGCATGCAGAATCGGGGAACCCTGAGGTCGCCCTTCAATTTCTTGAAGCGTTGTGGAAAGAAAACCCGGATCTCGTCGTACGAGAGAAGTTAGAGACTCGAGCTAAAGAAGTGATGATCGAGCGTGACCTGAGGATACTCGAGCGGGCCATCGAACAATATCGCATCAAGCATCAGGTTTTTCCAAGAGTACTCGTGGATCTCGTTTCCGAAGGGTATCTCGATCGAGTTCCTCATGAACCGTTTGGCGGGTCTTACCTATTCGATGCTCAGACGGGAGAGGTCAGAAGCAGCACCCATCCTACTCGATTAAAGGTATTTCGTTTGGATCTAAAGGGGGGCGTCTAGCCTGAGGATTCTATGGATGCGGGGAGCGAAAAGGTCGTTCAAATTGATCGTCTTTATAAGATTTTCAAAGTCGGCTTCTGGGGGCGACGAGTGACGGCTGTTGATGGATTGTCGTTTGAGGTCCAGCGAGGAGAAGTCTTTGGCTTTCTCGGACCAAACGGTGCTGGGAAGACGACGACGATTAAGATGCTTATGGGGCTCATCTATCCGAGTGGGGGAACTGCAACACTGTTTGGACGGTCGGTTGGCGATCCAGTTGCCAAGGCCAAAGTCGGGTTCCTTCCTGAATCGCCGTATTTTTATGATTATCTGACGGGTCGAGAATTCCTGCGATTCTACGGTCATCTGTTTGGGCTGTTGGGATCTGCGCTCGAAAAACGTATTGACGAGTTATTGGAGCTCGTCGGTATGACACATGCCCGCGATCTGCAATTACGAAAGTTTTCGAAGGGCATGCTCCAGCGGGTGGGGATCGCGCAAGCCTTGATCAATGATCCAGAGCTGGTCGTCTTGGATGAGCCCATGTCGGGCCTGGATCCGATCGGGCGTAAGGAAGTGCGCGATCTCATTCTGCGGCTCAAGGAGTCCGGCAAGACCGTGATGTTCAGTTCGCACATCCTCCATGATGCTGAGTTACTTTGTGATCGGGTCGCCATGATTATGAAGGGACGGCTCGTCGCCTGCGGGCATGTGTCGGAATTGGTCGCGGGAAACACGACTCATGAAGTAGAAGCGGTGATCGATCGTCTGCTTCCGGAAGCGCTTGAACGGATCAGACCCCTGACCGCTAAAATTGTCCTGCAAGGAGAGCGAGTCATGATCGTATTGACCAGTCAGCAAGATGTCGATCAGGCGCTCGATGTCATTCGGTCAGCCAAGGCCAAATTGGTTTCGCTCACCCCGCATAAGGCGTCGCTCGAAGATCTTTTTATACGTGAAGCCAAAGGGACACAGCCAGCAGTGGAGGCGCGAGTCTGATGAAGGTGCTCTCGATTGCACTGAATACGTTTCGTGAGAACCTTCGTGACAAACTGCTCTACAACCTATTGATCTTCGCGCTTCTCATGATCGGCAGTTCGCTGATATTGATGCGGTTGACGCTTGGGGAGTTTCATCGTCTCATTTTGGATATCGGCCTCGGCAGCATCAATTTCTTCGGAGTGCTGATCGCCATTTTCGTCGGTATCGGCCTGGTCAGCAAGGAAATCGAGAAGAAAACCATCTACACCATCGTTTCCAAACCGGTGGCCCGGTTTCAGTTCCTGTTGGGAAAATATTTGGGACTCAGTCTCACGCTGGTCATCAATACGGCCGTCATGGCAGCCGGGTTACTGGCGGTGCTTTCCCTTCAAGACGTTCCTGTTCATGCCGTGCTGTTTAAGGCGCTTGGGATGATTGTCTTGGAATTCATGGTGATCACGGCAGTCGCGCTGCTTTTCTCGACCTTTTCGAGCGCGACACTCAGCGCGATCTTTACCCTGGCGATTTATGTGATCGGCCACCTGACGCCTGATCTAAAGGCGTTCGGCCAAAAGATGGAAGGGGCAGGCCGTACCGTACTGGAGGGGATGTACTATATCCTGCCGAACCTGGATCGATTCAATCTGAAAGGACACGTGACTCATCAACTTGATGTACCGACCGGTGATTTGCTGTTGATCGCGGCCTATGGACTGGCCTATACCACCCTTCTTCTGATGCTCGCGTCCCTCATTTTCCAACGGCGAGATTTCCGCTAGCACGCTGTTGAAAAACGCCTCCAGCTTCGTTCTCACATCGCTCAGAGATTCACCATACGGGAAGAGTACGCTTCACCTCTTCGCTCGTTGCGGCCTTGCTCGTGGAACAGCGCGTCTTGGCGCGCTGGGGCTGGGTGGGTAAAGACGGCGGCCTTTTTGAACAGCCTGTGGGGCTCCTGTGAGTGTAAGCAAGCACAATAGAGTCGGGATGATCAGCTCGTAATGGCGCCCTCTGAGGCGGATGAGACATGTCTGGCATATTTCCCCATCACACCCGAGGTATAGCGTGGTACGGGTAGTTTGACCTTTTTCAGCCGAGACACTATTTCTTTCTGAGATAACGCGACGTCCAGACGGCGTTTGGGAATATCGAAGGTGATCATATCGCCGTTTTTAACGGACGCGATGGGCCCGCCTTTGGCGGCTTCAGGGGCGACATGGCCCGCCATCAATCCGTGTGTCGCACCGGAGAAACGCCCGTCGGTCAGCAGGGCGACAGAGTCGCCAAGTCCGGCCCCCACGATTGCGGCCGTCACGCCCAACATTTCACGCATCCCTGGTCCACCGGCCGGACCCTCATACCGAATGACGACGACATCGCCCGGCTTGATCTGGCCTGCATTGACCGCCACGAATGCATCTTCTTCCCGGTCATAGACCTTCGCCGGCCCCTGGAATTTCATCATGGAATGTCCAGCCACCTTGACCACACAGCCTTCCGGTGCCAGATTGCCCTTGAGAATCACAAGACCGCCTGTCGGTTTAATAGGATCGGAGAGGGGACGCAGGACTTGTTGGCCAGGAGTCTCACGGGCGTTCGATGCCTCTTCGCCGATGGTTCGCCCTGTGACCGTGGGCTGACTCTTATGGAGGAGTCCGGCATCGAGTAATCGTTTGGCAACCAGGATCGTTCCACCAGCGGCGTAGAGGTCCGCCGCGGCAAAGCGTCCCCCTGGTTTGAGATCGGCAAGTAGGGGAACCTTGCGGTTGATCTTGTCAAAATCGTCGATGCTCAACTTGATCCCGGATTCACGGGCAATGGCGAGCAGATGCAGAACGGCATTGGTCGATCCACCCGTCGTGGCGACTGCGGCGATGGCATTCTCCAACGACTTTCGGGTAATGATCTGACGAGGGCGCAGATCCTGCTTGATGAGATCCATCACCATCTTGCCGCATTCAAACGCTACATCATCCTTTCGGTCGTCCATGGCCGGAACGCCATTGCGGCCCATCGGTGAAATACCGAGAAACTCGAACGCAATGGCCATGGTGTTTGCGGTGAACTGACCTCCACAGGCACCCGGTCCCGGGCAGGCATGATCTTCCAAGTCTTTCAGCTCGGCGTCGCTCATCTTACCCGACGCATGTTTACCGACTGCTTCAAACACGTCCTGGATAGTCACGTCATGGCCCTGGAAACGGCCAGGCATGATCGATCCCCCATAGAGCATTATCGATGGGAGATTCAGACGGGCGAGCGCCATGACGGTGCCAGGGATTGTCTTGTCACAACCCGACAGAGCCACCACCGCATCAAACAAATGTCCGCGGGCCACCAACTCGATTGAATCTGCGATCACCTCGCGGCTGATCAGCGACGCTTTCATTCCTTCCGTTCCCATCGAGATCCCGTCGGACACTGCGATGGTGTTGTATTCGATTGGAGTTCCACCGGCCGCTCGAATCCCGGCCTTCACTCGCTCTGAAAGCCGCCGCAAATGGAAATTGCAGGGCATGACCTCGATCCATGTGTTGGCAACGCCGACGAGAGGTTTCGACAGGTCATCGTCGGTAAACCCAACGGCTTTTAACATGGCTCGAGCCGGGGCCCGGCCGGCGCCGACGAGAAGATCATGACTCTGTAACTTCAGTTCCTTGTGCATAGGCCTTCCTGACCGCATTACTGTACGGACATGTTGCTCGGTGGTGTAGGGGGTACGGCTTCATGAGGGTTCTTGCCGTGCGGATTGGCGCCATGAGGATTCCCGCCATACGGCATTGCGCCTCCATGCGGCGATCCAGAGCCTTTGTGCTGATCCATCACTTTGTCGTGCTCAGACGTTTCCTTTGCACGCTGTTCCGGAGTCAGCAAGCCCATCACATCACGGCGGGTCTTGATGGAAGTCATGCGCAGCCCGACCTGCAGGTCTTCGCTTTGCTTGAGCTTTGCTTCGATCGCGGTGAGATCAGACTTCTCACTCTCCGTCAGCGCTCTCAGTTCACGTTCAGCGATTTGAATATCGGCTTCCGCCTTAATCCGTGCTTTGTCAAGATTCAGCTGAATGTCTTTCAGTTTGGTGACCTGGTCGGCGGTGAGTCCGATATCCTTTTCGTGTTTGAGCAAATGCCGGATCAGATGCCCGGTGCCGCTGTGCATCATCCCTTTTCCATAGCCATGTCCTCCTCCGGCATGGCCATAGCTCGGATCATTCGCCCAGAGGCTGGGTACGCCCAACACCAACAGACAGATCGAAGCGACCGCAGAGGCAGTGGTGGCCCTCATTACAGACTTCATGAATTCCTCCTTGGTTGAGACATCTGGGTTCAAAGCTTGCCATAGCAGTCATCGCAACGCAAGCAAGCACGTCGACTCAAAAGCGAAGTACAGGAGTCGACCACACTTCAAATCAACGTCGCTGGGCGGTATAGAGCAGCTCCATTCGGGGATCTGGATGTCGCTGCTTGCTCAAACGTTCGTATAACACCCGCTCTTCTTCGGTTGCGGTTGTCGGCATCACGATTTGGAGCGTCAGGAACAGATCACCATGTGAGCCGGTCGCAGAGGGAAGCCCTTTGCCCTTCAGTCGTAGTTTACCATCGGCTTTGCTGCCCGGTGGCACTTTGACTTTTACCGGCTCTGCCAAGGTAGGAGCCGTCACGTCAGCTCCCAATGCGGCTTCCCAGGGATAGATCGGCAACGTGACATGCACGTCCGAGCCTTGTCGACGAAAGATCGGATCTGGAGGGATCACCACGTGAAAATACAGATCGCCACGTTTGCCGCCGTTCGCTCCAGGCTGGCCCTTTCCGGCAACCCTGACCCTCGTTCCATCTTGGACGCCGGCCGGAATCCGCACCTCAATGGTTTTATACTCGCTGGTCATGCCGGTTCCCTGACAGGTGCCGCACGATCGGCCTCGTATGGAGCCACTGCCCTGACAGGTCGAGCATGTTTGGGGTTCACGCAGGTTGACGCGCTTGATCACGCCGGTCAGCACTTCTCGCAGTGTCAACTGGACTTCGGATTCAAGGTCTTCGCCCGGCATCGCGAACCCACTACGTCCAGTTCCGCTACGGCCGCGGTTTCCAAAGATACTCTCGAAAAAGTCTGAAAACTGCTCACCTCCGGAACCGCCACTTCCTTGGCTGCCGGATTCTCCATCGAACCCCCATGGTCCTCCAAACCCGCCTCGCCCTCCTGACTGCTGGCGGGCCCTCTGGAAGGCCTGTGCCTGTTCCCAATCTGTTCCAAACTGATCGTACTTTTTGCGTTTGTCCGGGTCGGTGAGCACTTCCTGTGCTTCGTTGAGTTCCTTGAATTTCTTCTCCATCTCGGCCTTCTTGCCCCCCGCGTGGAGATCCGGATGGTACTGCCGGGCCAGGCGGCGATAGGCCTTCTTGATGTCATCCGGAGAGGCAGTGCGAGGGATGCCGAGAATTTGATAGTAATCGCGCGGGACAGCCGCCATACGAGGTCCGATTAATAAGCAATGGAAAAGTGAATGGGGTCAGCTTACGGAGTGTGGAAGCAGTTTGCAAGGGCCGAATGGTTCAATGAGGGCTCGACGTTTTCGCTCGGGCCATCAGCTTACAGTACGAACAGGTCTCGGCGGTGGTCGGCTGACCGCAGAGGGAGCAGGGGTGCAAAGCCGAACGGTCTTTCTCCGCCATGTCGATGGGCGTTACAGTCGTTCGGTGCTTCTCGAGAAAGCCCCAGTAGAACATCTGCTTGGTCCCGGGCGATTCGGTTTCCAAGCGATTCAAGACCTCCTTGTAGAGGAGGGTGCGCGCTCCCTGCGCCATAGGGCATTCCTCGACGACATAGTCGATCTTATTCAGGACGCAATAAGCCGCCAATTCACGTTCGGTTAATCGGTAGAGCGGCTTCACTTTCTTGGCAAAACCCTCTACAGAGGCAGGAAGACTGGGCCCTTGCTTCTCAAGATATTCATCTTGCCAGTGCAGCACATTGCCGAGCAGACGGGCGGCTTCATCATCCAAGTTATGTCCTGTAGCCATCACATCATAGTCATGCTGGATTGCGACATGGTTGAATTGATAGCGTTTGATCGTGCCGCAGGTCGAACACGTCGGACGGTGGACCAGCATCGCAAGCTCACGAATTCCAGCTCCTTCCTCACGCTCGACTGTGTGGACATGCAGCACCGAGCCGTGTGCAGCGGCCACCGTTTCTGAAAAATGTACAACCTTTTCGTGAGATGACTCGGAATACCCGCCAATCCCCAGGTTCACATACAGCGCATCGGTCCGATACCCGAGTTTGAGGAGAATGTCCCACAGGGCCAAACTGTCCTTGCCGCCAGAAACGGCGACGAGGATGCGATCGTCCTTGACGAACATCTCCTGAGACCGAATGGCCTTAACGGTCTGATCGTGCACGAACCCATTGAAGCAGCCTTTGCAGAACGCCGCATTGTGGCGGGGTAACCGCATAACGGCTTTGGTCTTACATTTCGTACAGTTCATGGGCGCGATCATACGAGCGACGTCAGGTTAATTGCAAATTGACAACCGTCGTCGGCCGTCACGAAACTTCAGACGCAATTGACCTCAGAGCCACGATCCGCTATGAAGGAGGGGAGAGCGCGTGAGATTGGAATCAGAATAAACTCAATCGCTCCCAAATCAAGTCGGCAGGAGTATAAGTTAACATAATCCAGCTTATCAGAACATGACATTTGAACTTCTTGGCCGCGTCCATAAGGAACTTTCGATCACCGGACATGCTTTCTATGAGACGGTTCTCGCCGTGTCGGAATTGGTCAATCGGAAGGTGCAGATCATTCGACTGCACTGGCAGGCGTCCACCTTGCTCCAGCGAATCGATGATGTGACGGCCAAGGTCGGACAGCAAATCGTCACGCAGGTTTCCGACCGGGTACACCGGAACTATCCTCCTGATTCGGTGGTCTGGGTGATTGATGAGGCGCTCGCCGATGCCCTCACTCATATTCAGGAGTTCAAGCAGTCATTGACCCGTGTCGATGCCCAAATCCGTGAACTCAAGCTCGAAGCGATTCACCAAGACTTGCTGACGCTTCAACGTGATTTGGCTCTTCGCTCAGCTGGTCTTGAGCGGCTCACGGTCATGCGAGGTGCTGCAGCGGCCAGACAACCACTGAGTGCGCTTCCTCACGCCCCTTCAGCACATATCGTGACGGTTCTGCGAGGGCCATTTCTGCTGGCTCCAGCCACCGATCTCCTCCTGCGCCCAGGTGACATTGTGATTGTGATCGGTCCTCAGGCGGAACTGGACCGACTCACTTCGTGGTTCACCGGCCAACGCCTTCTCACAACTACGCTCACGAGATCGGCTTAGGATAGTAGGCACATCGACGTGGATCGGATAGAATAGCAACCGATGGCAACGATGGCATTCTTTTCTTCACGTGTTCTGGTTTTTCCCCTGGTCATCCTGTTTTCACTGATAGGCATGAGCCGTGCCGAAGCGCTCTCTGCCGACTCTCCCGGCATTCGTATGTTGGAAGAGATACAAGCCGTCATTACCGAGCTGGCCGAGCAAGCCAAGCCTTCAGTCGTCAATCTCTTCCCCATCACCAGCGCAAGTCGGTCTCGTGAAGGCTCCGGCGAGCGCACACCGAATGCTTCGGGTTCAGGGTCTGGGCTGATTGTCGACAGCGACGGTCATATTGTGACGAACAATCATGTCATCGGAGACGCCGCTGAAATTGAAGTCCGGTTTTCAGACAAAACAAAACTCATCGCTCATGTGATCGGAAAAGATCCGGACACGGATTTGGCCCTGCTTAAAGTGACCGCGGATCGGCCTTTGCCGAGCGCACGGTTTGGGGATTCCACCGGCGTCAAAGTCGGCCAATGGGTGCTGGCGGTGGGGAATCCGTTCGGGCTGGACCGTACGGTGACCCTTGGCGTCGTGAGCGGAATCGGCCGTGAAAACATCAACCTCTCACGGTATGAAAACTTCATTCAAACCGATGCGTCGATCAATCCAGGCAATTCCGGCGGCCCACTCTTCAATCTCCGCGGCGAGGTGATCGGCATCAACACCGCGATCATCAATTTTGCCCAAGGGATCGGCTTCGCGATTCCGTCCAACATGGCCAGGCAGGTCATCGAGCAACTACTGGCCAAGGGCAAAGTCGTTCGCGGGTGGCTCGGCGTGGGTATTCAACCTCTTACAGCCGAGTTGGCCAAGAAATTCGGCGTAGCTGAGGGTGAAGGGGTCCTCGTGAATGAAGTCTTCGAAAAGGATCCGGCTGCTGCCGCCGGGATACAGCCGGGCGATGTGATCGTCCGAATCGACGGAGCGGTCGTCGATTCACCCAACAAACTCTCTCGCCTAATCGGATCACTGACCCCCGGCGCGGCCGCAAAGATCGAGGTGGTCCGCGATCTGAAGTACCTGACGGTGGAGGTCCCACTTACGGAGCGACGCGAGGCGGCCGTCGCCGCAGCTGTTCCTCAAGAGGAGAAGTTGGAAGTCAAACTTGGCCTCGACGTTCAAGAGCTGACGGCCGGTCTGACGGAGAAATTCAAACTGCGCGAGTCAAAAGGAGTCTTGATCGCCAAGGTCGAGCCCAACAGTTTGGCTCAAGCCGAAGGCCTCCGGGAAGGTGATTTGATCAAGGAAGTCAACCGTACGGAGGTCTCTTCCGTCGCAGAATATAAAGCGGCGATCTCTCGATCCCGACACGGCGATACCGTGTTGCTGCGCGTGCTTCGGGAAAACCGCGCATTTTTCGTTGTGCTCAAATCTTCCGATTGAACATCTCAGTGGGCCGCGACGGCCTGTCCCTCCGCCTTATGCCGTTCGATGATCTTTGCCGTCAGCTCTCGAGGAACTTCGTCGTACTGCGCGAACTCCATGACATAGCTTCCCCGTCCACCCGTCATGGCATTGAGGGCGGTGGCATACCTGAGCAACTCTGCCAGCGGCACCGTCGCCTTAATCTGTTCCACGTGGTCTTGTGCATTGACGGACACGATTCGCCCGCGACGGGCGTTCAAATCTCCCATGACCGCCCCAACCGCGTCGGTGGGTGTATCGATTTCAACCGTCATGACCGGCTCCAGCAGCACCGGGTGGGCCGTCTCCATCGCCTTTTTAAACGCCATCGATCCCGCGATCTTGAACGACATTTCAGAGGAATCAACGACATGGTAGGATCCATCATAGACCGTGACCTGCACATCGACGACAGGAAAGCCGCTTAGCGGCCCCCCGTGCATGGCTTCGATCACGCCCTTTTCCACTGCGGGAATGAAATTGCGAGGAATCGCCCCCCCGATCACACGATTTTCGAACAGAAACCCATTGCCGCGCGGCAGCGGGGTCACTTCAAGCCAACAATCTCCGTATTGTCCATGCCCGCCGGTTTGTTTCTTGTATTTGCCTTGTGCTTGTGATTTTGTCTTGAGCGTCTCCCTGTAAGGGATCTTCGGTGTGTGCAAGGTCACGTCGGCGCCGAATTTGCGGTGGAGTTTCTCGAGGGCCAAATCGATGTGGAACTGCCCCATACCACTGAGCACCATCTCCTTGGTCTCGGCATTGCGCGCGAACTCCAGCGTGGGATCTTCCTCGATGAGTTTATGCAAGCCGAGACTGACCTTATCGATCTCCGCCTTCGATTTGGCTTCAATGGCGAAGGACAAGATCGGTTTCGGCAAACTCAGCCCTGGATAGCAGATGGGGTCATGTTCGTGACAGAGCGTGTCACCGGTGTGCGTATCTTTGAGTTTTCCGATGGCAACGATGTCCCCGGCCTTGGCTGAATCGACGGCCACGTGACGTTTGCCCAGCACCCTATAGAAATGGCCGAGTTTTTCCCGCACATGTTTTGACGCATTCAGCACCGTCGCGTCCGCTTGGACGGTTCCCGATAGCACACGGCAATAGGACAGCCGGCCCACGAAAGGATCGATGAGGGTCTTGAACACATAGGCAGAAAACGGCTCTTCTCCGCTCCCCTTCCGCTCGCAGGCTTCGCCGGTCTCCGCTTGGATGCCGTGCCATGGATGGTCCACACCACGCTCGCTGGGTGAAGGTAATACGGCAACGATTGCGTCGAGCAGCGACCACACCCCCACGTTTTGAGCGGCAGATCCGCAATACACCGGAAGGAATTGTCTCGTGTGAATATCGCGTCTGAGTCCCTGGAGAAGGTCTTCTTGGTTCAAATCACCCTGGGTGAGATAGGTCTCCAGTAGGGCGTCTCCGGTCTCTGCAACCGCCTCCACGAGCTGCTTGTGTGCTTCCCTGAACATACCATCAAAATCACTTGGAATCGGTAGCTGATCAATCTTGGGCGAGGCGGGTCCAGAACGGATAACTTTCTCGTATCGCACGTCAATCACGCCATCCATATTCATCCCCTGCCTGACCGGTATCGTCAAAGGGATCAGAGCACAATCGAATTGTTTGCGACAGGTCTCAAGAGCGCTCTCGAACAATGAACCCTCTTTGTCCAGGCCATTGACAAATAGAAGACATGGGAGATCCAGCTCTTTGATTCTCGTCCAAAGCCGCGCCAGTTCTGTCCTCACCCCAATACTTCCACTTACCACAAGGATGACCCCATCGATGGCTCGTAAGGCGGCAAGGGGTTCACCAAGAAGCGCGAGCGCGCCTGGTGGGTCGATCAGATTGATATGGGTTTGATTCCACGTGAACTGGAGGAGGCTGGTGCTGGTCGAATTGCGATGACGAATTTCTTCCGGCTCGAAGTCCGAAACGGTGGTCCCCTGCGTTACAGAACCGAGCGTAGGAATCACTCCACCGACATACAGTAAGGCCTCGCTGAGAGAGGTCTTGCCCGCACCGGCGCTGGATACGATCGCGACATTTCTGACGGGCTCCACACGGGCTGCTTCCATGGCATGCCCTCCTTGGTTGAATATGGCGATTTAGACCATCCTGTCCTCACATTTCGGATGCCGGATTATTGCGCATATCACCTTACCGGTCGTCGGTGTCGCGCTGCCCCGTCAACCATCCCTCATCGGCAAAACTCACATATCGGCCATCTCCGACGATGACATGGTCCAACACACGAATCCCTAGAAGGTGGCCGGCGGCCACCAACCGTTCGGTCAATCGGCGATCCTCCTGGCTTGGAGTAGGATCTCCGCTCGGATGGTTGTGAAGGAAGATGACGGCAGCCGCCGATTCACGTACGGCAAGGGCGAAGACTTCGCGTGGATGCACGATGCTGAGCGTCAGACTTCCTTCAGAAACGGTAGTCTCTTTGACCACGGTATTTTTAGCGTCGAGCAACACCACTTTGAAGATTTCATGTTTCAGATCCCGGAGCGCCGGATGGAAATGTTTGAAAAGATCGGCGCTCGAGGAAATACGTGTGCCGGTCGAGAGTGGAACGGCGAGGGAACGTCTCCCCAACTCCAGAGCAGCTCTGAGTTGAGCGGCCTTTGCAGGACCGACGCCTGGGACGGCACAGAGTTCTTCGACGCCGCACACCGCCAATCCTCCAAGCCCTCCCATTCGGTCAAGGAGTTCGATCGCGACTTGGACCGCGGAAGAGTCGCGTCGTCCGGTTCTGAGCAGAATCGCGAGAAGATGGGCATCAGAAAGAGCCTCAGAGCCCTTCGCAAGGAGACGCTCGCGAGGACGCTCGGTCTTGGGCCAGTACGCGATGCCCTTCCCCGGACCTTTAGGCGCCATGATTCCCATCAGGTGACAAAAAATTGACGGGCCGGACTCTTTTGTACTAGCAAATACGAAAGAATTACCCGCCTAAGGCAAATACGTAATTCATAACTTATTGAAATACTGACATATGACAAATTGGTGCAGCTCTTGCTTTCCTTCGCCAACAGCTGTGAACGTAGCCACCCTGGGAGGGAGCAATGGAATGTCCGAAGTGTAAGGGAATGATGATGTTGGAGCGCTTCTCGGATTTCTTTCTCGTCTTCTACGCATGGAAATGCATCAATTGTGGCGCGATTATCGACCGCACCATCTCCAACAACCGCAGAAAGAGCCTTGCTGCCAAAGAATCCCAGACAGTTGCCACTCGGTGAGTTTCAATGGATCGGGCTCGGAAACCGAGCCCGTCAGGGTTACGTCGGGACTGTCTGGTGATCATGCGCGCTCCATTCGAGTGCGAGACCGACGATCACATTATAGTCTTCTCCGGGAGGACGGTCAAAAAAGAACTGAAGATCTTTTACTAGGTCGCTCGCGGTTCATCTCCTCTCCCCTCCTCACGTGCCTACGTGCTTCCCCTCGCAGTTGCATTTCTTGACCATAGCAAAAACGCTATGTTAGAGTCTGGCCTTGCACGACGATGCTGTCTCGTATGCGTGTCATCGCAGGTACCCACCGAGGCCGGCGACTCCATGGGCCGCGAGAACTCGCTCTTCGGCCAACCTCCGACCGGGTTCGAGAAGCTCTGTTTTCGATTCTCGGTAATCGGCTGACGAATTGTCGGTTTTTAGACCTGTACGCCGGGACAGGGGCCGTCGGGATCGAAGCCATCAGCCGCGGAGCTGAACATGTGACCTCCGTCGAATGGAACAGGGAGGTCTTGAAACTTCTGCAGCAGAATGTAAAGCTCTGTCATATCGGTCAGCAATTAGAGGTTAAGGCCCAAAAGGTCGAACAGTTTCTCAGCCGCCCCGATCAGTGGAATGGTCCTTATGATATCGTCTTTGCCGACCCACCCTACGCCCAGTCACACGAACTTCTCTCGTTATTCCAGGAGCCAAGGACCGATCACCTGTTCGCCGCTGACGCTTGGCTGGTCATCGAGCATGCCGCAAAGACCACATTCCCCATGTCATTAGGGCACACTCAGTTGTTGCGGCAATACCGTTACGGTGACACCACTATATCGCTCTATTCCTGTCCTCGTACACAACAGCCATGAAAATCGGCATATACCCCGGCACATTTGATCCCATCACTCATGGTCATACCGATATCATTACCCGTAGCCTTCGTGTGTTCGACAAAGTGGTCGTGGCCGTAGCGCCGAATCCCTCCAAACATCCGCTCTTCAATTTGCCGGAGCGTCTTGATATGGTGACACTGGTCATGAAAGAGTTTCATCAAGTCGATGTCACAGCATTCGAGGGATTGCTGGTCGATTATGTCGAGCGGTCAGGTGCGCACGCCATTATCCGTGGGTTGCGCGCTATTTCAGACTTTGAACACGAGTTTCAGATGGCTCTGGTCAACCGAAAACTTGCCAAGAACGTGGAGACGGTGTTCTTGATGCCCAGCGAGGAATATTCGTATCTGTCTTCGACGATCATCAAGGATGTGGCGCACCACGGTGGAAATTTGACCGAGTTTCTCCACCCAGAAGTGGCTCGCCGATTACAAGATCGTATCCGGAGTCTGAAGTCATGAAACTCGCCGCTCGTGTCAGCCGCATCGCGCCCTCCCCGACGCTCGCCATGGCTGCAACCGCCAAGGCCATGGCCGCACAGGGACTGGATGTCGTCGACTTTTCCGCTGGAGAGCCGGATTTCGACACACCGGAACCGGTCAAGGCTGCGGCGGAAGCGGCCATTCGCGCGGGATTTACCAAATACACGCCTGCGTCAGGGATCGATGAGCTGCGTGGAGCGATTGTCGACAAGCTTCAGGTTGAACTCGGGCTTCGGTATGAGAAATCTCAAATCCTGGTCTCCTGTGGTGCGAAGCACTCGCTGTACAATCTGGCCGAAGCCTTACTCGAGGCCGGTGACGAAATCATCATTCCGATCCCCTATTGGGTTTCCTATTTGGATCAAGCGCTCTTGAACGACGCAACCCCGATCCTGCTCTCGACAAAGGAGGAAGACGGTTACGCAGTCCATGCTGCCGAGTTGGAACGACTCATTACTCCACGAACCAAGGCCATCATCGTCAACAGCCCGTGCAACCCGACCGGAGCGACCTATGATCGAGCGACGCTCGAGCTGATCGCCTCGGTGGCGGTCCGGCATGATCTGATCGTGATCTCCGACGAGATTTATGAAAAGATTCTCTACGATGGGACCACGCACATCAGCATCGCTTCGCTCGGGCCGGAGATTGCGGCACGAACAGTCATCATCAACGGAGTCTCAAAAGCCTACGCCATGACGGGGTGGAGGATCGGTTACGCGGCCGGCCCGAAGGACCTGATTACTGCGATGGCCAATATTCAAAGTCAGAGCACGTCCAATCCTTGCTCCATTTCACAGAAAGCCGCAGTCGCCGCTTTGCGCCTTGGGGAGCCGTTCACGGTGAAGATGGTGGAAGAATTTTCCCATCGCCGGAACACAATCGTCGACGGACTAAACAAGATCCCCGGCGTAGCCTGCCGGATGCCACGCGGAGCATTCTACGCGTTTCCCAATATCAAGGGCTTGTTGGGAAAACGGAGCCCCTCGGGTATGCTGAAGACACCGAATGACGTGGCCCATTTCCTGTTGAACGAAGCCCGCATTGCGGTTGTGCCGGGCGAACCGTTTGGAAGCCAAGAGCATCTCCGGCTTTCCTATGCCACCAGTATGACGAATATTACCAGAGGGCTGGAACGCCTCGGACAGGCGTTTGCCAAGCTCGTGTGAGCCGCGCCGGCTCGTCCCAAGAATGGGAAAGAGTTAGGGGGAACAAGTGCCGATCTATGAATATCAGTGTGACAGCTGCTCGTATCGCTTTGAAGTGAAACAAAGCATCAAGGACGATCCGCTCTCGACATGTGAACGGTGTGGAAAAGCGATCAGACGACTCATTTCTTCGTCCGGGATCATGTTTAAGGGGAGTGGGTGGTACGTCACCGACTATTCGGATAAACTCAAGCCCCCATCGAGCGCCGGTGGGGAAACCGGTGGAACGAGCACGGGAGAGAAGAAGGAATCTGCAGCGGCGACTCCCTCGACCGCCGCATCTCCCGCCCCTGCAGCGGCGCCGGCACCGGCATCAACCGGTTCATCGACAAGTGCCTCAGGCACGACACCCTCCTCCTCTTCGTAAGGCGTTCGGCGAGCGGGCTATCGGACCCCGGCAGTTTTCGAGGCTGGTTTCTTGGTGACCGTCGTTTTTGGAGTGGTTTTGGTTGCCGATTTGGCGGCCGGCTTCGCAGTGGATTTTGCCGTCGCCTTGTGAGTCGGTGTTTTAGGAGACATCGCCTTCAATGCTCTCGCACGCGTTGCGTCCAACTGGTTTTGCAGACCGGTGATCATGGACATTTTCTCTCGATTCATCCGGCTTAGTTCGTCCACCTGCCCCTGGAGTTCCTGCCTGGTTTTCGAAAAGTCGGAGACCTGCGCCTGAAGCTGCGTTTTCTCCATCGTGAGCGTTTGTATTTCAGAGCGCAACTGTTCGATCTGGGCCTGCAACGCCGGGGGCCAATAGTCGCATCCCACCAGGCTCAGCATCAGGCCGAGACCGCAGACCGTGCCGAGGACCTTCATCGGATGACTGCTTATCACCATATTCTCAGTTCCCCTTTTCATTGTTTATTGGAAGTCGTCGACACGCATGACGGATTCACGAAATTCCTGCCTTGTCTCTAACATGTTCTCCGATGGCTGTCGAGTGAAGGCATTCTAGCAGATCAGGCTGAATTCTCATCGAAGAAGATCGGCTCAGGCTGTTTGGATCTACACTTCGCTCTTGAGATTGCACAACACCGGTAACACGGACGCGCCTTCAAGTGCGATCGACCTATTTAGTATCCTGGTTCGCTGAGATGGCTGACGGTACCCGTTCTAGGCCTTGAGCGCACGGTACGCGATGTCCGTGCGAAAGTGGCATCCTTCGAAGGAGATCGTTCCGACGACTCGATAGGCATTGCGTTGCGCTTCGGATAAGGTCAATCCCCGACCGAGAACGCCGAGCACACGGCCTCCAGTCGCTACGATGTCGTTTTCTTGTCGAGCTGTTCCCGCATGAAAAACCATAGAGTTTTCCGAAGAAGCCGCCGACGATAGGCCGCTGATTGGGGTGCCTTGTCGGTAAGAGCCGGGATATCCTCCGGCCGCCATCACGACACAGACAGCCGCATCCGGATGCCAATCAACCGTGAGCTGGTCAAGACGATGTTCGACCACAGCCTCGATGACCTCGAGGAGATCCGTTTTAAGCAGGGGCAGCACCACCTGTGTTTCCGGATCGCCCATACGAGCATTGAATTCCAGCACGTACGGTGTTCCCTTGACCACCATGAGTCCCGCATAGAGAACCCCCTGGAATGGTGAACCGAGACGCGCCATGGCATCCACCATCGGCTGCAAGACTTCGCGAGTAACACGATCTTGAAGTTCGGCAGTTCCAAGCGGCGCAGGGCAGTATGCGCCCATACCACCGGTGTTCAAGCCGGTATCGCCATCACCGACCCGCTTATGATCCTGCGCAGGCGGCATCGGCACCACCGTCTTGCCGTCCGTAAACGCCATGATCGTCAGTTCTTCCCCGTCGAGAAACTGTTCGATCAGCACGTTCTTCCCGGCTTGGCCGAAGACGGCCTTTTCCATCGAATCCACGATCGCATGCCGAGCCTGTTCGTGGGTCGTCGCGATGATGACCCCTTTCCCTTGAGCCAACCCGTCTGCCTTGATCACGACCGGCAATTCGTGCTGGTCGACATAAGCCATCGCGTCTGCGACCTTCTCAAAACTCTTGGCCCGTGCCGTTCGGATCTTGGCTTGCGCCATGACATCTTTGGAAAAGATCTTGCTGGCCTCCAAGCGCGCCGCGTTCCTGGTCGGCCCGAAAATCCTGAGCTTGGCTTTGCGGAAGGTGTCGGTCATGCCCAGCGCAAGCGGCACTTCAGGTCCGACCACCGTCAGATCGATGTGCTCGTGAAGTGCGAAGTCTTTCAGTCCGGCAATGTCATCCGACTTAAGGGGAACGCAGGTCGCTAATGAGGCAATACCCGCGTTGCCTGGGGCGCAATAGAGGATAGGCTTTCGCGGACTCTGCGCAAGCTTCCATACGATCGCGTGCTCGCGCCCTCCGCTGCCGACTACAAGAATCTTCATGTGGAATTATGACAAGCCGACAATTCCGTGGGTTATCTGCAAAGGATCTGGATCTTCGACTACTGTTTGCGGCAGATCAAAAGGGTCTGTCGCAAGGCTGCAGGAAGCTCGGACACCGAGGCGTACGTTTCGTGTACGGTGAGGTGGACGAACGACCGAGAACGCCGCGAGAGACCTGTTTCAGCATCCGATCAATGGCGGAAATGGCGCATCCCCGTCAGAATCATCGCCATTCCATGCTCATCGGCAGCCTTCACCACTTCGGCGTCTCTGATTGACCCGCCGGGTTGAATCACGGCCGTAATGCCGACTTCTGCAGCGGCGTCAAGACCGTCACGGAACGGAAAGAATGCGTCCGAGGCCATGACACACCCCTTCACCGGCATTTGCGCTTTCATCGCCGCCAGCTTCACGGAATCCACCCGGCTCATCTGTCCCGCTCCGATTCCAACGGTCTGGCCCGGCTTGGCATAGATGATGGCGTTGGACTTGACGTGTTTGCAGACCTTCCAGGCAAACGCACAGGCGGCATATTCTTCATCCGTGGGTTTCCGAATCGTCGGCACGGCTAGCGCGCGAAGGTCGGTCAGGACACCGAGGTCGCGATCTTGCACGATCAGTCCTCCGACAAGCTTCTTCAGGTCGAACCCTTCCTGTTTCACCTTCGTCAAGGATCCCACGTCCAACAGGCGTAGGTCCTTTTTTCGCTTGAGTTCAGCCAACGCATCTTCGGCAAACCCGGGGGCAATGACGACCTCAACAAACGTGGAGGTAATTTCCTTTGCCGCCGCCAGATCGACCTGCCGGTTGAACGCAATCACACCGCCGAAGGCCGATACCGGATCGGTTTCCCTCGCCTTGACGTAGGCTTCCACCGGCGTTGTCCCGAGCGCCGCGCCGCACGGATTGTTGTGCTTGATGATGGCAACGGCCGTCTCGTCATACTCCTTGACCAACTCGAGCGCGGAGTTGGCGTCGAGAAAGTTATTGTAGGACATCGCTTTCCCATGCAGAATCTCGCCTCGCGAGACCGATGGTTCTTTGCCCGTCAACTCACGGTAGAAGGCGCCTTGCTGGTGAGGGTTCTCTCCGTAACGCAGCGTCTCCGCCAATTCGAACTGCAGCGACAACACTTTCGGGAACTTGACCTCTCCGCTCCGGACCTGTTTCTCCAAATATCCGGCGATCAGTCCGTCATAACGCGCCGTGTGTTGAAAGACCTTCATCGCCAGCTCTTGGCGAAGCGCCTGTGTAACCATATTCCCTTTTACGGCATCCAACACTCGCGAATAATCCGACGGATCGACGACCACCAGCACATCCTCATGGTTCTTGGCCGCGGATCGCAACATCGAAGGTCCGCCGATGTCGATGTTTTCGATGGCATCCTCGAAGCGGCAATCAGGTTTGGCAATCGTTGCTTCAAAGGGGTAGAGATTCACGACGACGACATCGATGGGGCCGATTCCATGTTGGGTCATCTGCTCGATATGCGCCGGGAGCGAGCGCCGGCCCAGCAAGCCTCCATGAATCTTTGGATGTAATGTCTTGACCCGGCCATCAAGAATTTCTGGAGAACCGGTATAGGCGGCGACATCCGTCACCTTGACTCCGGCGTCGCGCAGCGCTTTCGCCGTACCCCCGGTGGACAAAATCTCCGCGCCAAGCGCTTCAAGTGCCTTGGCCAGGTCGATGACTCCGGTCTTATCCGAAACGCTGATCAGCGCCCGCTTGATGCCGGCCATGTGTATGCTCCTTAGAATCGTATGTGATATGAAATGGATACGTTGACGACGAAGAGTCGGCGAAGAATAACAAATGGATGGAGCAAGTTCAAGGTGACGGGTGCATCCCTCTCAATATGCGGAACGGAGCCTTTTGCATCTGTGTCGGCCTACTCATTGAAACCGAAGCCGGCGCTTCCCTCAGCGCTGAGTTTCAATGGTGATATGGCACTTCCGGCACCGCCGCCCCGACAAACGTGTCATTGACGTTAAGGCCACCAATCGGGTAACGTTTGCCCACTATGGGGAGCATGCATTCCGTTACATAACCTTTTGTATGTATGGAGGTGCGCTATGATGGCTGGCCGGTTGGTGCGGCTCATCGAGAAGAACTCTGAACAGCTTTCCCGTGAGCTCAGTGAAAAGGTCTGGAACTCTCCTCGCTGCAGCGATCTCCACAAAGTCCCGCCGGACGAACTCCGAGCCCGGACTCGTGAAATCTATCAGAACCTGAACAACTGGTTGATGGACATGACCGAGGCCGAAATCGAACGGCGCTATACGGAGCTGGGCGCGCGGCGTGCGGGACAAGGCGTGGCCTACAGCCACTTTCTCTGGGCCATCACCGCCACCAAGGAGCACATGTGCGCCTTTGTCCAGCGGGAAGGGTTGTCCGAAAGCGCCATGGAACTACATGGAGAGCTGGAACTGATGCATCTCCTCAATCAATTCTTCGATCGTGCCCTCTATTTCACCGCTGTCGGCTACGAGAGTGAACGCACTCGTATCGGAACGAATCTCCGCCGACGAAAAGATGACGCTAAGAAAGTATATTTGTAACGGCCTGACGAATACGATTCGTACCTACCGCTCTCTTGACGGGCTCATCGCGCAAGCGTGGGCCCACAGCTACCGCCACTGAACCAGGCGCATTACCATTCAGCTCCCCACCGATCGATGATAATCTGGTGAATCACTGCATATTTGCCGAGCGTTGAGAGATAGACCGCCGCTTCCGCGACGTCGAATGGATCGATCTTTTCGCTGCACTCGATGTCCTCAGGAGACGCGTTCACCAACTCGTCCGCCACGGCCCCGGGACAGATGGCGCTGACTTTGATGTGGTGGGCACGACCTTCGTCGGCCAATGATTTGGTGAGCGCCATGATCCCATGTTTTGAAGCGCTGTAGGTCCCCGTGCCTTCCCACGCTTGCACTCCGGCCACACTCGACATGTTGATAATGACACCGCCGCCCTGCTGCTTCATGTGGCGGAAGCCCGCTCGACAGCAAAAAAATGTGCCTCGTAGGTTGACGTTCATGACCATATCGAATGCCTGGGTACTCGTCTCAGCTAAGCGACTCCCCCCTCCGATACCGGCATTGTTGACGAGAATATCGATCCGGCCGTAACGGGTCACCGTGTCGGCCATCAATCGCTCGACCTGTTGCTCATCGGCCACATCAGTCTGGATCGGCCATGCTTCCCCACCCTGCTTCCGGATGTGCGAAACGGTCTGCTCACACAATGAGAACCGTCTTGCGGCGACGACCACCTTTGCTCCCTCCTGACCGAACCGCAGGGCAATCGCCTTTCCAATTCCGCTGCTACTCCCCGTGACGATGGCGACTTTGTTCTTGAGTCGTGGCATGGATGACACTGTTAAGATCCAGTGGAATCGGCCGTGACCGCCGCTGTCATGGAAACACACGGATACATCATGGGGAGCCTCGCCATACTGACGAGCCATCGACGTCTGAGTCTTTTGACACATTGCATGTGCAGATACATGTGCGTCAACGAGTCTGGCCTGATTTAGGGCACATCCGGCTAGGATCGGGAATGAACCCGTTTCGGTTCGGCATGTCGATTCTTGGAAGATTGCGGGCGTCGAGGATCGAATCCTCACCGACAATCCCGTTTTGGTGCAGGAGCCAGGCGACGAGCGCATAGAGTTCATCAGGAGTCAGTGATTGCGGCGCGGTGAACGGCATCGCACGACGGAGATAGTCGTAGACCGTTGTCGCATAGGGCCAATAGCTGCCGATGGTCTTGCGGGGCTTGGCGGTCTGCAAACTTCCGTGGCCACCGACCAACGTATCATGTGGTCCCTCTCTTCCCGTCGGACCGTGGCAACCGGCGCATTTCATCGCATAGATCTGCGCTCCCTGTTTGACTGAGCCCTGTCCCGGGGGCAAGCCTTGTCCGTCCGGCGAAATATCGATATTCCATGGCTGGATGTCCTTGTCCGTCGCGGAGCGACCCAATCCAAGCGGCGCCTCTTCTTGGTCAGCCGACCAGACCGCCGGTGTGATTAAGAACGCGAAACCCATGAAGACGGCAGAAAAGACCGGCAGAGATTTATGCATAGACGTTCTTCACTGCCCCGCTCCGTTCGACCTTCCAGCTCTGAATTCCGTTGTAATGGTAGCTCGACTGGATTCCACGGACCTTGATGAGCGATTCGCGGGTGGGCTGATGATATCCCGTGTCGTCGGTACAGCGACTCTGAATAATGGTCTCTTGACCGTCCCATCTCCATGGCAGACGAAAGCGGGTATGACACTTGGGTAACACCGGTTCTTGTAGTCGTGCCGCTCGCCAGGTCCTACCTGCGTCAACACTGACCTCGACTGTCGTGATGCATCCTCGCCCGCTCCAGGCCAGTCCCTGGATTTCGTGGAAGCCCGGGTGAAGTTGTTGCTGTCCGGAAGGTTTCGTGATCACGGACTTCGCGTCCATAAAGAGGGTGAATTGATAGGCTTTCCCATCCGGCATCAGATCCGTGTATTTCGCCGTCTCCCATCTCGTCATGAATGGGGCCGTTGCCAGCTTCAATCGTCTTAGCCATTTCACGTTAATGTTGCCCTCGAAGCCGGGCAAGAGCAACCGCAGGGGATATCCCTGTTCCGGCCTCAAGGCTTCGCCGTTCTGGCCATAGCAGACAATCGCTTCGTTCAGGACATCGTCTGTGAGCGGCACACTGCGCGCCAATGCAGCCGCATCGCCCCCCTCAGCCAACATCCAAGTTGCTTCCGGCTGCGCGCGCGCCGCTTCCAGCAATGTAACGAGTTTGACACCGGTCCATTCGCTGGTGCTGGTGAGACCATGCAGGGCCTGCGCGGTTGCATCTTGCGCCTCGTCCCACCCGTCCCGACTGTTTCCCGAACATTCCACGAAGGCTATGCGCGACGCGGACGGGAAGCGCATGAACTCCTCCATGGTGAAGATCATGGGACGATCCACCAGACCATGTATCAGCAAACGATGGCGGGCCGGGTCGATCGCGGGTACACCGTTATGGTGCCGTTCAAAGTGGAGGGAGGAAGGGGTGATGATTCCTTGCAAGTCTTGGAGCGGAGTGGTCGATGAGGTAGCGGTGATCGATCGTGTCTGTCTTTCGAAAGGCGAACGCTCCCCATAGGGGCGAGGTACGACTCCCGGCACGCGCATGGGATCGATCGCTTCACTTCGCTCGTCAGCTTGGGCGCCGGATAGCGACGACGACGCGTTGATCGCCAGGAACGACGCGCCACCGACCAGCAGCTGACGCCGTGTCAACGATGAAGAAGTCGGTGCGTGATGCGATGTCTCGTTGTCACCCCGCGCTTCCTTGCCCATCAAGGATGGCTCCGCTGTCCGTCCAGGTTCCAACGGCTCTGCCGGATCGTTATACGCTTATAGCTTCTCAGATGCCAACCGGAGACCGATCTCATCGAGATGCTTGAGGAGATCGGCTGGGTCCTGATACACGCGGTACGCACCAGCCCGCTCCAGCTCATCTTCGCCATATCCTCCCGACAGAAGGCCCACCGACAACGCAGACGCGCGTCGCGCGGCCAATAAATCCCAGACGCTGTCACCCACAATGATACACCGACTCATCGGTACATGCAGCCGCTCCCCTGCCGTAAGAAAAAGATCGGGATCGGGTTTCGCGAACCGGACATCGTCTCTCGTGATCACCGGCACATCATCGGAAAGATTCAGGAGGCGAAGGGCGTGGCGAGCGTTCTCGAGGCGGCCGCTCGTGGCTATGGCATGCGGAACTCGATGGCGGGTCAGCGTTGCGAGGAGATCATGCGTTCCGGGCAAGACACGAAGGGACGCGGCTTGCCTGGCAAAAGCTTCCCGGTGAACCAGCTGGATCTGCTGCGCGTCCTCTTGTGAGACAGGCCGGCCGGTTTCACGGAGCAAGGCATGGAGCATCAGCCCGCCGCTCATCCCGATCTGGCGATGGATGCGCCATACGGGTAATTCGATCCCGACTGCCTGTGTGGCTTCTCTCCAGGCCAACACGTGCTGATACACACTGTCCACCAGCGTTCCATCGAGGTCGAACAGGAACGCCAACACATCGGAATCAGAGCGGGCGGTCACGATGCTCAACGTTCCAACTTGGCATCCATCGTGATGGTTGTATTGAGCAGCCGAGAAATTGGACAGCCGGCCTTGGCTGCTTGCGTGGCTTTGTTCCAGGCCGCTTCATCGGCCTTGGGTACTTTGCCTTTCACGTTCAGATGCACGCCGGTCACGGTCCATCCTGCCTCCGTCTTATCGAACGTGACGGTAGCCGTCGTTTCCACTTTATCCGGAGCCAAGCCGGCCTCGCCTAGCTGAGCCGAGAGCGCCATGGAAAAACACCCGGCATGAGCGGCGGCCACGAGTTCTTCGGGATTCGTGCCTTTCCCGTTCTCGAACCGTGTGGAAAATGAGTACTGGGTGTGTGACAGGACCCCGCTCTCCGTGGAAACGGTGCCCTTGCCGGTCTTCAAATCACCTTGCCATACTGCAGATCCTGCTCGTTTCATATAATTCTCCCTGAGTTAATGATTGTAGTCAGTGGGCATGAAGATCCACCTCAACTTTAACCGACTGCGTCTCCACAGTGATAAAAAATTGTTCAGCATTCTGAGTCTGGGGCATCATCCGAATCAACTAGGGTTATCCCGAGAATCCACAGACCAGCTTTACTAGTCTTTTGTACCTCTAAACCAACTATCCTGTTTGACAATGATCGCATGTAAGGGCTGTGGCCGTTCGATGAAGCCGTAATCAAAAACATAACCAAACCTTATCAAGCGCCGTTTGACTTCCCCTCCTCGTCTCCCTAGAATCCCGCCATGGCTTCATCCTTCGTGCATCTTCACCTCCACACCCAGTTCAGCCTCCTCGACGGTGCAAATCAGATCGAACCGCTGGTCCGGCAAATCAAGTCCTTCAATCAGCCGGCGGTCGCGATGACCGACCATGGGAATATGTTTGGCGCGGTCGAGTTTTATCGTAAGGCGAAAGAGGTAGGGGTCAAGCCCATCATCGGGTGTGAAGCGTACATGGCGTTGGGCAGTCGACATGCCAAGAAAGACAGCGGACTCGCCCATAATGACTATTACCACTTGATTCTGTTAGCGAGAAACCTCACCGGCTACCAAAACCTCATCAAGCTTGTCAGTAAAGGATATCTTGAAGGATTCTATTATAAACCACGAATAGATAAGGAACTATTAAAGCTTCATCACGATGGGATCATCGCCCTTTCCGGCTGCCTGAGTGGAGAGATTCCGTATTTGATCGGCCAGAAAGATATGGATGGCGCGATGGCGGTGGCCGGCGAATTTCAAGAGATATTCGGGAAAGATCACTTCTACCTTGAGGTGCAGGCTAACGGGCTTGATCACCAGCGGGTGGCCAATAGCGGCCTCATTGAGATCCATAAAAAGCTTGGAATCCCTCTGGCCGGTACGAACGATTGTCACTATCTGAAGAAGGAAGACTCGCGTCCCCACGAGCTCATGTTGTGTCTGCAGACCGGGAAGACAGTCAGCGACCCGAACCGGATGAAATTCGACACCGACGAGTTGTACGTCAAGTCGACAGAAGAAATCGCGCCGGCCTTCGCGGAATTCCCCGATGCAGTGACTAACACCTGCCGCATCGCTGAGTATTGCGATCTCGACCTTCCGCTGAACAAGACCTATCTCCCACAATATCGCATCCCGGAAGGATTCAAGGATCGTGAGTCGTATCTGGAATATCTCGCGGTGGCGGGGTTGAAAGAGCGGCTCAAGGAGCGGCCCAGCAATAAACCGTCCGCGCTCTACGAACAGCGGCTGCGAGAAGAGCTGATGGTCATCTGCTCGATGGGGTTTGCCGGCTATTTCCTCATTGTTTGGGACATCATTCGCTTTGCCCGATCCCAGGGCATCCCAGTGGGACCTGGCCGCGGTTCAGCCGCCGGCAGTCTCGTCGCATATGCCTTGCGCATAACCGATCTCGATCCACTGGTTTATACCCTATTGTTCGAGCGTTTCTTGAATCCTGAGCGTGTCTCTCTTCCCGATATCGATATGGATTTCTGCATGGATCGCCGCGGGGAAGTGATCAACTATGTGGTAGAGAAATATGGTACCGACCATGTCGCCCAGATCATAACCTTTGGGACCCTTGGAGCCAAGGCCGCGATCCGCGACGTGGGGCGCGTGTTGGAAATGGCGTACGCCGATGCGGATAAAGTTGCCAAGCTCGTTCCCACTCAATTGAACATCACACTCCAGCAAGCCATGGAGACCGAGCCTCGCTTACGCGAGCTGGTGGAGACGGATCCCAAGGTCAAAGAGCTGATGGCCAACGCGCAGGCGCTCGAGGGGCTCGCCCGTCACGCCTCGACCCATGCTGCGGGCGTCGTGATCTCCGAAGGACCGCTCACCGACCATGTGCCCCTCTACAAGGGCGCCAATGACGAAATTGTGACTCAATACTCGATGGGAGACGTCGAGAAAATCGGATTGGTCAAATTCGACTTTCTCGGGCTCAAGACTCTCACGATGATTCGACGGGCCGAAACCCTGATCAACGAAACTCATCCCACCGCGCCACCGCTGGTGATCGATCAAGTGCCGTTTGATGACGCGGCCACATTCGCGCTGCTGAGTTCCGGGAAAACAACGGGATTATTCCAGTTGGAAAGCTCCGGCATGCGAGACCTCCTCACGGGATTGAAGCCGGACCGGTTCGAAGACATCATCGCCATTATTGCGTTGTATCGCCCAGGACCGATGGATCTGATTCCCGACTTCATCAAGCGAAAACAGGGCAAGGTAACGATTGCCTACGAGGTTCCGGAATTGGAACCCATCCTCAAGGACACTTATGGGGTGATCGTCTACCAGGAACAGGTCATGGCGATCGCCAACAAGGTGGCCGGCTTCTCGCTGGGCCAAGCCGATATTCTCCGTCGCGCGATGGGAAAGAAGAAGCCCGAGGAAATGGAGAAGTTGCGCGTCAAGTTTATCGAAGGGGCAAAGCAGAAGAAGATTCCCGAGAAAAAAGCGGAGAAACTTTATGAGTTGATCCAAAAATTCGCCGGGTACGGATTCAATAAATCGCATGCGGCGGCTTATGCGGTCGTCTGCTACCACACCGCCTATCTTAAATCCCACTACCCGACCGAATTTATGGCAGCTCTCATGACGACCGACATGGGCAACCAAGACAAGGTCGTCGGCTATTTTACGGAGTGCCGGGACCTCGGGATCAAAGTGCTCGGGCCGGATGTGAACGCCAGCCAAAAACACTTCGCCGTCGCGGAAGGGGCAATCCGGTTCGGCCTGGCGGCCATCAAGAACGTCGGTGAGGGAGCTGTCGAATCGGTATTGGACGTACGTTCTCAGGCCGGCCCTTTCGGATCGTTCTTTGATTTCTGCCGGCGGGTCGATCTGCACAAAGTGAACAAGCGAATGCTGGAAGGATTGATCAAAACCGGCGCCTTCGATTCTACCGGCGCCAAGCGGTCGCAACTCATGGCTGTGCTCGATCAAGCCATTGAGGAGGGCTCAGCCGCTCAACGGGAACGCGACCTCGGGCAAATCAGCATCTTCGGCGAAGAACTCAACGGGCAGAGCGCCTCGATAACCTCGCTGACACCGCCGCTGCCGTCGCTTCCGGAATGGGATCAGGCTCAGCGATTGAAGTATGAGCGGGAACTGACCGGGTTTTATATTTCCGCCCATCCTCTCACCCGCTACGAAGCGACGTTGGGTGCACTCTCCACCGCAACGACGGTTGGTTTAAAAGATTGCGCCGACGGCGCCGAGGTGAAGCTCTGCGGCATCATCGCGTCGGTGAAATCGATGCTCACCAAAAAGGGCGACCGGATGGCCTATCTCACCGTGGAAGATTTGCAGGGGACCGCCGAAGTGATCGTCTTTCCGGACTTGCTCAGGACTGCCGGTGATCTGATCGCGGCGGAGCGGATCGTCCGCGTCACCGGCACGATCGATCGCGGCGACAAGGGCACTAAGATTCGCGGCAGCAAGATTGAGCCGTTGACCGAGGTGCAGACGCAGCTCATTAAACGGGTCCGTATTCGGCTCACGGATCAGCCTGAGATGCGAGAGCAGCTGCCTCGCTTGCTTAGCGTCCTTCGACGGCATCCCGGCAGCACCACTATTTCGATGTTGTTTCAAACCGATGGAACGTTGGAGGCGGAAACGGCCCCCCTTCCCAACCTCACCGTTTCCGCGAGCGACCACTTTGTGTCTGATGTTGAAGAAGTGCTAGGCAAAGGGGCCCTATCTTTGCTATCTTAGAGGGTCTGCTCGGCTGATTCGTTGCGGTTGATTACCATACAGGTGAAGCAGCGGTCTATGCGAGATTACCTCGAATTTGAAAAGCCGATCCGAGAGATCGAAGAGAAGATCGAAAAACTCTCCGCCGCTGCGACCAGCGGCAAATCCGCTTCCCAGAATGATATTCGGAAGCTTCGCACGAAACTCGCCCAAGTCGAGCACGAACTCTACAAGAATCTGACTCCCTGGCAACGAACTCAGCTGGCCCGCCATCCCCAACGCCCAAGCACCCTGGACTATATCAATGAGCTGACGAGAGACTTCCTCGAGCTGCACGGGGATCGCCTGTTTGGGGATGATCGGGCCATTGTAGGAGGGTTTGCCCGATTCAACGACCGTCCCGTGATGATTATCGGTCATCAAAAAGGGAAAACGCTCAAGGAACGGATGCAGCGGAACTTCGGCATGCCCAACCCGGAGGGGTATCGGAAGGCCCTCCGCCTCATGAGGATGGCCGAGAAATTCAACCGCCCGATCATCACTTTTATCGATACGCCTGGCGCCTATCCTGGCATCGGCGCCGAGGAACGAGGACAAGCGGAAGCCATAGCCCGCAATCTGTTCGTCATGTCTCGACTGACTGTCCCGATTATCTCCATCATCATCGGTGAAGGCGGAAGCGGAGGAGCGTTAGCGCTCGGCGTAGCGGACCGCGTTCTCATGCTTGAGCATTCGATCTATTCGGTCATTTCACCGGAAGGGTGTGCGGCGATCCTCTGGGATAGCCCGGAAAAAGTCCCCGACGCCGCTGCCGCACTGAAAATGACCGCGAACGATCTTTTTGAACTCGGTGTGATCGACAATATTGTCCCCGAACCGCTGGGTGGCGCCCATCGCGAGCCGAGAGCCGTGTATGATCTCGTCGGAAAAGCGTTGACCAACCAACTGTTCGAGCTGCTCGAACTCGCCCCCCCGCAACTCCTGACGCAGCGCGAACACAAATACCGCAAGATGGGGGCCGTCACCGGCCTTCTCCCGGTTCAAACATAATCCGCCTCAGCCCGTTGTTTTGCTCTTAAGCAGCCCGGACTCGGTAAATCGTCGTTCGATCGCGGCAAGGATGTGTCCCGCTAACATCGGCCGAAACGGATCGAGTTCTCCCGCTTCCAGATATCGATTCACGGTCCGCGGTAATTTCCTCCACCAAGCAAGAGCCGAGATTCGAGCCTGCTCGGCGGCGGATGATTCCACGCTGAGGATCCGTCGAATTTCTTGCTCAAAAAATCCCACGTGAACGATCTCATCTTCGAGAATCGAGGCAAGATCCGGGCGCAGCGGCAGAAGCAGTCGCGCAAATTCCATCCCAAGCGACTCATATCCATAGATCTGAACAGCCAGGGCCGGCCATTGTCGGGGGACCGACGGAAGACGTTCCCGTTCACGAGGCTGGCGGCCGACCATCGTTTCGAATTGCTCCAGATGGTGCTGCTCATCCTCTTCATGTTTTCGCAGAAAGGCATAGACGTTCGGCGGAACGTCTTGCAGTCGAGCCGACCGCACCGTCCAAAGCGCCATAGCCTCGGCTTTGAGAAACCGTTCCAACAAAGCCGTTTCACATTCCGGTGGGAGCCGAATGGACGTAGTCACATCGGGCGACATGGTCGTTTATGGTACGAAAAAGCGACCGCATTGTCCAAGCTCCCCTCAAGGAAACGGCCGAGAGGGTTGACGGACCTCTCTCATCTGTGTACATCCTAGCCGTATTGCCAGGCTCGATGATTTTTGAGAGACTACGCAAATCCACTCAGCGGACCAACTGGAAGCCCATGTATGAGGATTTCAGTTTGGCTAACCATGAGGCAATCCCCATGACACATCCCACCGTCACCGTATCTGTGGTCCTCCAACGGGTTGGTCTTTGTTTGCTCGCAGCAGTACTCCTGATGGAGACCGGCTGTGTCAGTCGGCGCATCTATGAACGGACGAAGGCCGAGACTGCGGAGCACACACAAGCCTTTGAATCGGTGCGAGAGGACGTCAAGGCACTGGATCAGCAGATTGCCGAATTGCATGCCGCCAACCACCGCGAGGATGCAGCCGTAAGCGACTTGCGGATGGCTATTCAGCAGGAAGAAGATCAGCTGCCCATCATGAGGCAGCGGTCCGAAGAGAGGCTGTCGTCCCTCAAGGTACAGGTCGCGACATTGATGAATCAGAGTTGGCATCTCGCTCGAAAAATAGCAGACATGAGGCAAGAGCGTGCCTCGTTACAAACCTTGGTAGCTCAATACAAGGAAGAAATGGAGGCAACTCCATCTCCTTTGCTGGCTGCCGCCGACCTGAACCAACCGGCAATGGCTCCAGCCACCGTCACGGATGCCTCCGTATCTTCCGCTCCGCTCGGTGAAAGTGAACTCACGCAGATCGCACAAGCCGCTCCGGCTGCTTCGGGTCTTACTCCTGCCAAGCCGGCGGTATCTTCATCTCCGGTTAATCTTGAGCCCCCTACGACAACCACCTCGTGGATCGGCGTAATCGCCAACTGGTTTTCTATGATCTGGAATTGGCTGTTTGGTTAGCTTGCGCGTTCTTGAAAGAACACGTATTTCCTCAACTGCTCTGCGAAGTTCTTGCTGTGCTCCACTCGGCCGCTGCAGAGCCGACGAGACGCCCGGTGGCCAGACATCCCGTGAGCAGATAGCCCCCGGTCGGTGCTTCCCAGTCCAGCATTTCTCCCGCGCAAAATACTCCGGGGAATGAACGAAGCATCAAGCTCGTATCCAGAGCGTCAAAAGAGACGCCACCGGCCGTGCTGATCGCCTCTTCCAGCGGTCGAGGCGCGAGACATCTCACCGGCAAGGATTTGATCGCCGCAGCCAAGCGAATGGGATCGGCCAACACTTCTTTCGGCACAACCTCGCGCAGAAGCCCCGCCTTGACACCGGCGATCCCGGCATGACGGGCGAGATGCGTTGCGATCGTGCGTTTGCCCCGAGGTCTTGAAAGCTCCTCGGTGAGGCGCTCCAGCGAGCGGTCCGGTGCCAGGTCAAGCCACACAGTGGCTGTTCCTGCTGTTGCGATCATGTCGCGGACGGCAGCTGAGATCATATAGATAAGACCGCCCTCCACTCCGTTTTCTGTAATGAGAAACTCGCCCATTCGATGAATCACGGTGTCATCCGCGACTTTCACAACGACGCCGACCGTCTTCACCGGATGTCCGGCAAACCGCGCACGAAAATGGTCGGTCCACTGGACATCAAATCCGCAATTGGCCGGCTTCAGCGGTGTAATGGGTACTGCTCGTTCGGATAAGATCCGCACCCAGGACCCATCGGAGCCGAATGTCGGCCAACTTCCTCCGCCTAACGCGAGCACCACCGCATCGGCGTCGACATGAACGGATCCTTGTGGAGCGATGAAAAGCAGCGCTCCTTCTTGACTCCATCCACACCATCGATGTCGAACAAAAAACCGAACGCCTGCCTGCTTCAATCGACGCAGCCAAGCGCGCAAAAGCGGAGCCGCTTTCAAATCAGTCGGAAAAATACGTCCGGAAGTGCCGACGAATGTTTCGACCCCTAAGTGACGAGCCCACGCTCGTACCGCATCAGGGGGGAACAATACAATGGCACGTTCGATGTCGGGACGATGAGAGCCATAGCGCGAGAGAAACGGCTCGATCGATTCAGAATGCGTAAGATTCAGGCCTCCCTTTCCTGCCAACAGGAATTTTCTCCCGATCGACGGCATGGCATCATAGAGCTGCACCCTTGCGCCTGCTGCGACCGCCGCTTCTGCCGCCATGATCCCGGCGGGCCCGCCGCCGATTATCACAACCGTTCCCATCAACATCCTCACGGTCCGTGACGAGATGTACTCACTTGAGTACACATACTACAACCCAGAAATATTTTGACGCCATCCATCGTCGTATGAATCTCACTACGTTTGTACAATCTGCGTTGAGAAATATTTCTTCGACTTGTAACAATTTCAGACAATTCGCGCGCTGTCCTTCAGGTCCGCTTCTTGCCAATATTCGAAGCCTGAGACAGCGATGGCCATCGCTCTTACACACTCTTTATCCTTCCGTCTGGCCATGTATTGTTGGCACAGCACAGAAGTCAGGAGGAAACACGATGCGCGTTCGAGCGACATGTTGTATTGCACTCGGTCTCGCCGGCTTATTGTCCAGCAATGCAGACCAAGCCATGGCAGCCGAGGACATATCAAAAAGAAATAACTTGCATGTGACGAGACCTACCGCTCCCCGCAACCCGGATGATTCATTCAGCCGCATGTTTTCCGGGTTGCTGCCCTTTGCACCACCGACCGATGAAGCCAGAAACCAGGCTAAAAAGCTTGGTGAGAAGGGAGGGGTTCTCGATGCGAAGGATCTTCTGACCGATCCGATCCAGTCGATTCTCAATCCTGCTGTCCACAGTCCCAACAATCCAGATAATACGAGCATGACAGCCGGTGTCACGTTTTTCGGTCAATTCTTGGACCATGATCTTACACTGGCTTTAAAAGCGCCGATACTTGAGCAAACCAATCCGAGACGAACGACGAATTTTCGTACCGCTGAGTTCGATCTCGACAGCGTATACGGAAACGGACCGGACAGATCGCCCGAACTGTATGACATCAGCACCAGAGACATCAAATTCAAGGTCGACGTTCTTCCCGGGTCGGCGCTCGTGTCTCGAAAGGGCGCGGAGCGATACGATCTCCCACGCGATTCGAACAACAGCGCCATCATCGCGGACAGTCGAAATGATGAGAATATCATCCTCAGTCAATTTCATTTGGCCATGTTGAAATTCCACAATGCCGTGACCGATCACGTCCGGAAGGATCCGGCATTCACCAACCGTTCGGCCAAGGATGTCTTCAACGAGGCGCAGCGTCAAGTGTGCTGGCATTACCAATGGATCATCGTGAACGAGTTCTTGCCGCTGACGATCGGGCAAGACCGCGTCAATGAGATTCTGCGGAACGGTCCACGTTTTTACAATGTCACCGATCGAAGTCAGGACGGTTTGTTCCGCAATGCAATTCGTGAACCGTTGATTCCGGTGGAGTTTGCCGTGGCGGCATACCGGTTCGGCCATTCACAAGTGAGGCCGAGTTATCGGATAAACTTCGGCCCCGATGGTGGTTCTCCGGTCTTTATGTTTATCTTCGACGATGCACAAGATCCGAATGATCCCGATCCCGACGATATGCGGGGCGGCAAGCGGGCGGCGCGACGATTCGTCGACTGGCAGACGTTCTTTGATTTCAAGGACGGGAACGTGCGCAACAACAAGGAGATTGACAGCAAGCTGTCATCTCCTTTGATGCACCTGCTCGGATCGCGCGGACCGGCGCCCGGCATGCCGGATGACGGCATCCAGTCGCTGGCGTCACGTAATCTCATGCGGCATGTCAATTTCGGTATTCCTTCTGGGCAAGCCATTGCGCGTGTGATGAACGTTCGGGTCCTCACTCAGGCGCAGCTTGCAGAACTGGCCCCCTATGGCATGGAGAAGAGTACGCCGCTCTGGTATTACATCTTGAAGGAGGCGGAAGTCTTCGAGAGCGGAAAGCGGCTGGGACCCGTTGGAAGCCGCATTGTCGGCGAAGTGTTCATCGGCTTATTACAAGCTGATAAAGATTCCTATCTGTCCGTGAACCGGAACTGGAAACCGACTCTGCCGTCTGCGACACGTGGAGACTTCGAGATCACGGATCTTTTGAAGTTTGCCGGCGTCGTTCCTCCGCTCAACTAGATCTCACCCTGCCCGTGTTGAGGGGTACCTTGATCAGAAGGTACCCCTCGCAGGGCATCAGGCCCGACGGTCATCGCTCGCCGGGGCCTACGATCACGATGAACCGCGGCCACTATTTTCTCTGCCCTCAACGTGACATTTGATTTCGTCTTGCGTTGCACTACTCCGGTAGTCTATCGGCGTTTACGTCGGAGCAATGCTGACTGCTTCAACAAGTAGCTCCGGAGCACGACGGCTTGGTTGTGCCGCTCATCCTTGGCGGAATAGAGCAACGTGACGGAGCCAGCCTTTACCTGCTTCTTGATCGTGGCGAAAAGTGAGGTCTTCTTTTTCAATTCAGTGAGGTAGCGGCGGCGGAATTCTGTCCATTTAGCGGGATCGTGGTTGAACCATTGGCGTAGAGCTGTGGAGGGACCGATATCAGGCAGCCAGAGATCAAGCTTTGCTTTAGCTTTGGAAACCCCTCGTGGCCACAGTCTATCGACTAGAACGCGGAATCCGTCGGTCTCGGCCACCGGCTCGTAGACACGTTTGATCAGGATTCTCATGGCCGGCGGGCACGCACCCTGTTAGAGGCCGACGGTTTCGATTTGTCCGACTTCCTCCGGCAGCAGGGTGAACCGATCCGATAGCAGATCTTCCTTCATATGCTGGGCGCTCGTGGTGCCGGTCAAAGGCAGCATGCCGATCTGCATCGCAAACCGGAAAATGAGCTGAGCGAGTGTGACCTCATACCGTGCCGCCATGGCTCGAATTTCTTGATCGGCAAACACTTCGCGATTCGCGGTCAGAAGTGAGAAGCCTTGATAAATAATGCGGTGTGTCCGGCAAATTTCCCGCACCTCTTTGTCCCAGCCGAAGGCGGCGTAACACCGGTTTTGGACCACCATCGGTTTGTGCTTGGCCTTCATGCAGAGCAAGGTCAGCTGATCGGCCGACACGTTGCTGATTCCGATCATCTTCGTCTTCTCCGACTCATAGAGCGATTCGATCGCCGTCCAAACTTCCCAATCCTCAGTTCCCAAGCCGCGCCGGGAATAAGGCCCATGGAGCACGTACGAATCGAGATAGTCTGTATGGAGATGCGCCAGGGAACTGGCAAAGGACTGCTGCACCTGCGTTGTGATGGTCGCTCGCGCATCGTATGGAAGACGATGATCCTGGCCGTTGATCGGGGTGAACTTAGTCTGGAGAAACAGCCGTTCGCGGGGCATCCCGTTCTTAGCCAATTTCAGCAGTGCCTCCCCGACCCGCGCTTCATCGTAGTGGACCAGCTGGTTGGCCGTATCGATAGCCGTAAATCCGGCATCCACCGCTTGCAACACCAGTTCGGTCGTCGCCTCTTTCTTCCACGCCGTCCCGTACATGAAGGAAGGAACGGAAACTTGATTGTAAGTCATCATAGTCCTCATATGGCCGCCTTTAATTTTCTCCTTTCATAGCCGATTGCCGCGTTCATGTCCACTTCGTAGGCACGATGATGACAGCCCGCGCGCCATCGTAACGATCTTTGCTTGGCTAGAAATATATCAACCAGGGTTTCGCCGAGTGAATAGGCTTCAATTGTTGTCGTTAAAATGTGTACGGGCGACACACCATTCAACATCTTTAGGCGTGGGGCACCATTGACTATGAAAACACAGAATTCCTCATCGGGACAGAATCATTCAGCCTGGTTATTGAGTGACAGCGCGCGCGCCTTTCCTTCACTGACCGGGTCCGTTCACACAGATGTCTGTATCGTCGGCGGTGGCATGGCCGGAATTAGCGTGGCCTACATGCTCGCTCGGGAAGGCGTGTCGGTCGTCGTGCTGGAGGATGGCGAACTCGGAAGCGGAGAAACCGGACGGACGACTGCGCATTTGGCCAATGCGATCGACGATCGCTACACCCATATCGAGCGCCTCCATGGCGAAAAGGGATCTCAGTTGACAGCGGCGAGCCATACCGCCGCTATCCGGCGGATCGAGCAAACGATTCAGGACGAGAAGATCGACTGCGATTGGTCGCGGGTGCCAGGGTATCTCGTTCTCTCGCCGGGTCAGGAACTTCAAGTTCTTCATGAGGAAATGGCGGCCGCTCACCGGGCTGGACTCACCGACGTCACCTTGCTGGACACGACGCCGGTGGCCTCATGGGGTCGCCCGTGCCTCCGGTTTCCGGAGCAAGGGCAGCTTCACCCATTGAAATACCTTCTCGGGCTCGCCGACGGCGTCACGAAACGCAGGGGCCGTATCTATACGCAGACTCATGCCTCCACGATCGAGGGAGGAGCGATCGTGCGAGTGCGGACCACTTCGGGAGGCGTCGTCACGGCAACTGCTCTCATTGTGGCGACGAATACACCGGTGAACGATTGGGTCACGATGCACACGAAACAGGCCGCCTACCGGTCTTATGTCGTCGGATTTCGCGTTCCTCGTCACAGCATCCCCAATGGACTCTATTGGGATACGGAGGATCCGTATCATTATGTTCGGCTTCAACCATTCGACCAACACGATGATCTCCTTCTTGTGGGGGGCGAAGACCATAAGACCGGCCAGGCCGATGACGCCGTCAATCGATATGCACGCCTGGTCGCATGGACGCACACATGGTTTCCACAAGCCGGGTCCTCCATGTATACCTGGTCGGGACAGATCATGGAGTCAATGGATGGCCTCGCATTCATCGGCCGAAATCCCGGCGATCATCCCAATGTCTATATCGTCACGGGCGACTCCGGTATGGGCATGACGCACGGCACGATCGCGGGCATCCTGTTGACCGACTTGATTCGTGGCCGGAAGAACCCGTGGGCTGACTTGTACGATCCGGCCCGAGTGCGGATTTCTGCGGGGATGGAATTTGCCCGCGAGAACGTCAATGTCGGCGCACAATTTACGGATTGGGTGACGCCGGGTGGAGTGGGCTCAATTCATGAGATTCGACCAGGGCAAGGCGCGATTGTCCGCAGTGGATTGAGCAAACTGGCCGTCTATCGGGATAAGGAGGGGCAGGTCCATCAGCGATCAGCGGTGTGTCCACATCTCGGATGTCTCGTCCGATGGAATGAAAATGAAACGACATGGGACTGCCCCTGTCATGGGTCACGATTCGACTGCTATGGAACCGTCATCAACGGGCCTGCGAATACGGACCTCGCTCCCGTTGAGCCTTCTTAATGACTGTCACCGTCTCGGCCCCATCTGTGTTCAATTCCTTCCCCCACCCGTCTTCCTACGACCGCATAGAATTGCTAGACTGCGCCCGCCTTACCGGAACGCTGATTGGATGTGTGGCCAGTCACACGTATCGATGATCGAAGTTGACGGAGATCGTGCGCTTCGAATTTGTTGGTGAAGGGAGCCTCCGATGATCCATCTCAGACTCTTTACGTCGTATGTCCTGACCCTGTTTATCGGTGCCTCGGCCATCGCCACCGCATCGGAACCTTCAGACCCTGAGTCGGCGATCCGCCGCATGGTGCGCGCCAACGCCGAAAAAGATCTGCCGACGCTTTCACGGCTGATGGCGCACGATGGCGACATCATCAGTTATGGGGTCGCCGGCCGTAAATATATCGGTTGGACGGAGCTCGAGGAGGGCATGCGAGAGGAATTCCTCAACGCCCAGAAACTCGAGATTCCGATTCGTGAGCTCACAGTATGGACAAAGGGAGACGTGGCTTGGTATGCGATGGAACTCGACTATATCCGCTATGTTGCCGATGGATCCGAACTCAAACGGACCGTGCTTCCGATGCGGGAGACAGGAGTGCTCGAACGCCGCAACGGCAACTGGCAATTGTTGTCGTGGCATGAATCGTTTCGATCCGCCCAACTCGGCGGGCCGCCCGCTTCACCGTCCGCAGCGCCTTCGCACCATCCAGCCGGCGGCTCACAAGGTTCTCCGGCACCTGACCTCAGCGGCGAATGGGAAATTCTGGAGGTCGAGGATGACAAACGCTACAAGGCGACCTTGGACAAAAATGGAAACGGACCGTACACGCAACAGGGCGGTCGTTTCACCACCACGAAGATCGCCGATCGTCTCTGGCAGGGTACGTGGCGGCAGCCTGGGAATGACCGTGAAGGCGGTTTTGAAGTCCGCCTCTCAGAGGACGGTGCTCGTGCCATCGGGATGTGGTGGTACACGCGGGTCGGTACCCAGAAAAACATTCCCCCGCGTGAGCATGGAGGGACGTATCAATGGAAACGGCTCACCCCGACGACGAGCGTCCGATGACGCCGCGGATTTCGCGCGGAGACGGGTGAATCGCAGTCGAGTCAGTCACCACCCGTTCGGTCCAGCGTGATACTCGCGAAACATTCTGTTGAGGCAGTGGCGGCTTCATAGCCGGAATTGATAGAGTGCGGCGATGGAAGCCGAAGAAGATACCACGGTCACCGAGCTTCGGCTCAGCTACCGCTATATCAAGGAGCATCCCTGGGTCGTCACGGCCGTGAACGGCTTTCTGTCCGCCTACTTCATGGAACAGCCCGGTTTTCGCGTGCAGCGCCATTTTGACGAGTTGGAATCCGGTATGCACGTTTGGATCTGCGAAGTGCCCGCCACCATGAAGATGACGACCTTGTTACGAAGGCTGCAGGCTGACATTCCTCGCTGCCGGTACAGCCAGACCCCGATACCCCCGACCGACCGCCTCCAGTATGTCGTCGATTCTCCGGATAAGAACTGACGAGCCACGCTTGTGGAGGTGCAACATTCTCCAAACCAAGTGCTCCGAGGTCATCGGTGGAGTATAATAGTCAATCATGAATCGTGTGCTGGTTCTCGGCGCCGGAAAGATCGGCTCTCTCATCGCCTGCCTCCTCAATCAACGTGGCTCCTACGAGGTCCATCTGGGAGACATCACCCTGGATGCGCCGAAGCATTTGGTCGAAGATCTCGGCTTGGAACGGGTGATTCCCTGCCTGCTCGATGTGAGACATCCCGACGCCGTCAGCACTTATCTTTCAGCGCATCGATTTGACGCCATTCTTTCCAGCCTGCCCTATTTCTGCAATCCGACTGTCGCGGGCCTGGCCTTGACTCATCATCTGCATTACTTCGACCTCACGGAAGACGTGGAAGTGACAAATCAGGTCAAGGTCTTGAGTTCAGGCGCGGACCATGCCTTCATGCCGCAATGCGGTCTCGCGCCCGGCTTTATCAGTATCGTGGCGCATGATTTGATGACCCATTTTGAAACATTGGATACGGTCAAGATGCGGGTGGGCGCCTTGCCGGTTCATCCCAGCAATGCTCTCAAATATTCGCTCACCTGGTCGACCGATGGCCTGATCAACGAATACGGGAATGTCTGTTACGGCATTGAGGAAGGCGAGAAAGTCCCGCTGCAACCGCTCGAAGGCTATGAAACGATCGAGCTGGACGGGCTGCTCTACGAGGCCTTCAACACGTCCGGAGGATTGGGAACCTTGGCCGACAGCTATGCCGGAAAAGTGCGCACGATGAACTACAAAACGCTCCGCTATCCCGGCCATTGTGAAAAAATCCACTTGCTCATGAAAGACCTCAAGCTGAACGAAGATCGCGATACGCTCAAACGCGTACTCGAGCATGCAATCCCTCAAACACTCCAAGACGTCGTGCTGATCTATGCCTCGGTGACCGGAACCAAAGACGGCGGATTTTTCGAGGAGAATTACGCGAAGAAGATCTATCCGCAATGCATCAAGGGCAAACTCTGGTCGGCCATTCAAGTGACGACGGCCTCCAGCGCCTGTTGTGTCATGGACCTTGTCTTGAGAAATCCCTCGCAGTACCATGGATTCGTCACCCAGGAATCCATCCTCTTGAAAGATTTCTTGAACAATGAATTGGGGGCCAGCTTCCGATGAGCACGATTCATCACTCTGCACTGCGGGATTTGGGCATCCAAGCGGTGAATTCCGGAGGAAGTACCGGCGGCGGCTGGTGGTCAGGTCGCAACGACGGGTCGCTCCTGCCGTCGATCAATCCGTCCACCGGCGAGCAGATTGCCGGGGTCTATCCGTGTTCGCTTGAAGACTACCAGCGGATTGTGAAGGAATCCACCGAGGCGTTCCGCGCGTGGCGGATGGTTCCCGCGCCGAAGCGCGGTGAAATGGTCCGACTGATCGGCCAAGCGTTACGCGAGAAGAAAGATCAATTGGGCACGCTCGTGTCGTTGGAAGTCGGCAAGATCAAGGCGGAGGGAGATGGGGAAGTCCAAGAAATGATCGATATGGCTGATTTTGCCGTCGGTCAATCACGGATGCTCTACGGTGTGACCATGCAGTCCGAACGGCCGGCCCACCGGATGAGCGAACAATGGCACCCGTTGGGGCCGATCGGTGTCATCACGGCGTTCAATTTTCCCGTAGCGGTGTGGGCCTGGAACGCCTTTGTGGCCGCCATTGCCGGCGATACCGTCATTTGGAAACCGTCGCCGAAAGCGCCGCTCTGCGCCGTCGCTGTCCAACAAATTTGTAACCGCGTCATGCAACAACAGGGGTATTCAGGAATTTTCTCGCTCTTCATCACCGATCAACCGGCCCTTGCGGAACAAATGGTGCAGGACGAGCGATTACCTCTCATTTCGTTTACGGGGTCGGTACCGGTCGGCCGACGAGTGGCGGCCATGGTCGGTCAGCGATTGGGCCGCACCCTCCTCGAGCTCAGCGGCAACAATGCCGTGATCGTCGATGAAACCGCCGACTTGGAGATGGCTGTGCGCGCGATCTTGTTCGGCGCCGTGGGAACAGCCGGTCAGCGTTGCACGACGACCAGACGTCTTCTTATCCATGAGTCGCGTTACGAGGAATTGGTCGGCAGGCTCGTGAAAGCGTACGCCCAAGTGCATATTGGAAATCCTCTGGAACCGGATGTGCTCATGGGTCCGCTTATCGATCACGTGGCCGTTGAAGGTTATCGGGCTGCGCTCGACGAGATCAAAAAAGAGGGCGGCGAGATTCTGTGCGGCGGACATGTCTTGAACCGGCCCGGCTACTTTGTCGAACCGACGATCGTCAAAGCGAACACCCAATGGCCTATTGTCCAGCGCGAGACCTTCGCGCCGATTCTCTACGTCATGACGTTTCACACCATCGACGAGGCCATCAAGATGCACAATGACGTTCCGCAGGGGCTCTCGTCCGCCATGTTTTCGAACGATGTGCGTCGTGGCGAGCGCTTTCTCTCGGCGTCCGGCAGCGATTGCGGAATCGCCAATATCAACATTGGAACCTCCGGAGCCGAGATCGGCGGAGCGTTCGGCGGAGAAAAGGAAACAGGCGGGGGCCGTGAAGCGGGATCGGACTCCTGGAAAGCCTATATGCGCCGTCAGACCAACACGGTGAATTGGGGAACGGAGCTGCCGCTGGCGCAAGGCATTAAGTTTGGCTCTTGAACGAGGTGCGATCATGGATCAGAGTCACGAGCTTGATCATTTGATGGAAAAGATGGTTGCGGACTATATTGAACATAACCGGGCGGCCGGCATCCTCAAATCCATGTTGGATGATTCCGGCGTGGGTTTCTCGCCGGTCATCGATCACGTCACAATTCGAACGCTGGATATCGACCGCGCAGCCGAACCTTTCGTCAAGCTTGGCTATGCGTATGACGAGACCCTGCATTACGACGATTGGTACGCGAAAGTCTACCGAAAGACCGGGTACCCTGCCCTCTTCGTAGACCAGGCCTATCCGGATGAACGAGGCAAGACCAGTATCATTCCCGGGTGGGTCCATGCATTCGGCGACAAGGTCTTTCATCATGTCGCCGTCCGTGTCGAAGATATCGACCAGGCCGTCGCTCGACTACGGCAAAAAGGCGTGGTATTTGCCGGCAATATCGTCGGTGGTTCGGGTGGGGTGCTCAGGCAAATTTTTTCAGCGCCGGAAACCGTCGGCGGGAAGCCGTTTTCCGTCTTAGAACTCGCCGAACGGCACCGAGGATACCAAGGATTCCTGCCGCCTCAGGCCGACAGTCTCATGAAATCTTCCGCCGGTCGTTAGAGCGAGGCTGTTAGGTTTTGCTGTGCGTAGTTCCCTCCTGTAAATCACATTCACGCGCAACCATCGTTCTCACAGCCAGGAACCGGCGTATCCCCAACGCGAGACATGCGATAGCGGCTGCTATAGCCAATCCCCCCAAGGCCTGGAGGTATGGATGATTCAACCACCACATGGCCGGCACACCGACGATGACAAACCCCAATGCCGTCCTGATGTAGGCCAGCAACGTACGTTCATTGGCCAACTCCGTCCTGTGGCGGGCTAATTGATTTCGGACGTCGCTCTCCACGTAAGTCCCTCTGCTACTTCCCTTCTAACACATCCTTTGCCTCCTTGCTTTTTGGTGGAAGCTGATCGCCGAACAGGACATGGTCGTCTTTGTTCTGCAGAAGTAAGGTGGTAGTCAGCAAACACCCGGCTGCATCTCAGGTTTGCCTGTCGATCACTTGCGCGGCAACAAGAAACATCGGCAGGCCAAGGAACAATTGGCGTCGATATACTTCCCTGTTTCTCCGACTCTACTGGCTAATTGCAGGAACCACCGAAGGTGGCCTGTCTATCCGGTGTCCATCTGCCGCCGGCCATCGTACATCCAGTGTCTGTCGTTTGGCTTGAGAGTGCAGCTTGGGCCATTGCCTGTTCGGCTTCGATGCGATCGAACTCCTTGGCCATCCGTCTGATATAGGCGGTCCGTTCGCCGCTGTTGTGAAACACTGCCCTCACTGGATCGGCTGGGCAGCGAAGGCCGCCGATGGCATTCCGTTCTTGCTGATCGCGAAAGCCGATGCAATTGCTGTAATCTCTCAGCCACTTGGCCCAATAGGCGCCTTTAGGATGGCCGAGCTTATCGGATTTCTTGAACCATTCGATCGCGATTGCGCGGTTTTGTGGCACGGACATCCCGAACTCGTACATGCGGCCCACTGAGAAGGCAGAGTCCTTGAATTTCTCAGCCCCTTTGAAGTACAGGCGGAACGCCTCGGCCCAATCTTCTGGAACGCCCTTTCCAAGTTCATACAGAAGTCCCAGTGTTTTTTGCCCGATAGGGTTACCTTGATCGGCGGACTTGCGATACCAGGCTGCGGCTTGGCGCTCGTCTTTGGGAACACCATCTCCAAACTCGTACAGTTGTCCTATGGCCAATTGACAATCGTCGTTTCCCATGTCCGCGCATTGGCGATAAAACTTGGCCGCCTTCTCGAACTGCTTCTGTTTGTACAAACGATAGGCTTCCGCCTTGAGCGTCATACCGGGTCTTATGTCGTTGCGATCCTGCTCGCGCTTCTGAATAAAGGCAGGAGCTGCCTTGTCACCCATCTCGACCGCCTTCTTCAAGAGCTCGTTCGATTTCGCCTCATCATGTGGAACGCCCGTACCGAGATGGTACAGATTGGCCAGACGCCTCGCCGCGGCAGCATTGCCGTTATCGACTCCCTTCTGATACCACTTGGCCGCAGTCGCCGCATCTTCCCTTACGCCGGTCCCTTGCTCATAAAGCATTCCCAGCACAAGCGGTGCCCGCATGTGACCGGCATTGGCAGCCTGTTCCAACCAGGGAATCGCGTTGCGATGTTCCCTCGACACATATAACTTGATCGCTCCCGCACAGAACATCGACTGCACATTGCCCGACTTGGCTTTGGCGATATGCCCTGTGAGTGCGATGCCGGCTGGGGCTTTATGGAGGCATTCTGTATCGAGAAAACTGTCGGCAGAAAGAGATCGTTCGGCAAAAACTCCGATGAGCACGGTTGCGAGCAGCAGTTCCCCTGAGACTCTCACTACCCGTGGCCACAGGCAGGATGCGCGGCGCATTGAGACACGCGATCTCCTGTACGGGGTCATGGGACCTCCCAAGAAGGAATGGGCCGTTAGGCTACTGCTGACATTATGTGGTGTCAATCCAGCGCCCACCCCCTCCATTCATGGTTGTCGGCCATGCGGCGCCTCTCGATTCGAACCATCTCATCAGTGGGAAAAGCCAAAAGATGTTTTGCTGGACATAAGCGGAAGGCAAAGCAGCACCTGGTCTATCGACCAGCCTCGACGCGCATCGTACCGACCGGTTGGAAGCTAGCCCATGTCGCGGAGGGTATGATCGGGGTTTCGATCGCGCGCGATGGTTTTCATGAGCTGATCGCCGAATAAGACGACGACACGGTCACGCTGGTCCTTCACCACCATCGAGGCTGACGGTGGCTTGAAGGTCGCAAGGTCTCCATCCAGCCAGGCGCTGCACGTAAACGGCAGAGCGTCCAACACGGTTTCAACCCGATACTCATAGCGTAGTCGATATTGAAGCACATCGAACTGTAACCGGCCGACCGCCGCGATCAACGCTTCATCATGGAGACTGCGCATGATTTGGACCGTGCCCTCTTGCGCCATCTGCGACAAGCCCTTGTCGAACGCCTTGCGCTTGCCGACATCCGTCGGTCTGAGACGCGCAAAGATTTCCGGCTGGAACTGCGGCAGCGGTTTGAAATTGAAGCCGCCGGTCGCGGAAACCGTGTCACCGATGGCAAAGACGCCGGGATTGATGATCCCGATGATATCGCCCGGATACGCTTCTTCCACCGTGCTGCGTTCCTGAGCCACCAGACTGTGCGGCCTCGCCAAACGAAGGTCGCGGCCTAGCCGATGATGTTTCACCACCATATCCCGTTCAAAACGTCCGGAACAGACCCGAAGAAATGCCGTGCTGTCGCGATGCTTGGGGTTCATATTGGCTTGCAGCTTGAAAACATAGGCGCTGAACGGCATCTCGATGGGATCAACCGAGAACTCGGTTCCATCTTCGCGGTCCGCAGGCCGCGCGCCGGGACTGGGTGCCAAGGCCACGAATGCGTCGAGAAAGGTTTCAATCCCAAAATTCGTGAGAGCCGACGCGAAAAAGACCGGAGTGACTTCCCCGCGGAGAAACTGCTCCCGCGTGAAGGGGTTTCCGGCGATATCCAAAAGCTCAAGATCATGTTGAACTTGCGCCATCGTCTCTTGGGATACCCGGCCGTTTGAGTGCAGCTCGGCCAGCGGCAGGATGTTCGTGTCCACTTTGGTCGCCCCACCATGCATCGTCTTGCTGAACAACTGCACCCGGCTGTCCTCGCGGGTCACAATACCGACGAAGTCGCTGCCCGACCCGATCGGCCAATTGACGGCGCTGGCGTGAATGTCCAGTGCCTGCTCCACCTCCGTCATCAGGTCCAGCGGCGGGCGCCCCGGCAAATCCATCTTGTTGATCAAGGTCAAGACCGGAATTTTCCGCAAGCGACACACGGCAAAGAGTTTGCGCGTCTGGGTTTCAACGCCTTTGGCCGCATCGATGACCATGATGGCGCTGTCGGCCGCCGTCAGCGTGCGGTAGGTATCTTCAGAAAAATCCTGGTGGCCGGGCGTGTCGAGCAGGTTGATCACGGCTCCTTTGTAGGGAAACTGCATGGCAGACGCCGTGATCGAAATGCCACGCTCCTGCTCCATTCCCATCCAATCCGATGCGGTCGCCTTGCCGCCCTTTCGCCCGCGCACCATCCCGGCGGTTCGGATCAGGCCGGAATAGAGAAGCAATTTTTCGGTCAAGGTCGTCTTGCCCGCATCCGGGTGGCTGATGATGGCGAAGGTTCGCCTTCGCCCGGTGGCGGCGATCAGTTCGCCCTGTAGCGTGGCCTCAGTCGTCATGGTCGAGCAGCATACCACATCAGGTTTGAAAGGAGAGCGCTTTCACGAGGCTGAAGACTCTATGGGATATGCATAACCGGCTCGCTCCAAGGCGCGGCGGACGGCCCCAAGGACCGCCGGCGTATCGGAATGCGGGAGCACCGCCGGCTCCGGAGCGGCGCGAAGTTTGGCGATCAGGTGTTCGGTCTCACCACCTGCCAACTTGTCGCACACCTCGTACAATCCCCCTGGCCCTTCCTCAATGACATTGTGTTTCATCAAGATCGTCTGCAGCGTGGCGATGATACCGGCGGTGGGCGTCGGCATGAGCAAGGCCGCGATCGCACCGTGATCAAGTCGGAGCTTCGCTGCCATCGAAAGCGGCTCTCCGCTGCTGAGTCGCTGAGCCGCCGGCATGAGGATTTTTTCTTCCATGCCGATGTGACGCAGCAGTCCGGCTCTAAACTGATCATAGGCTCCTTGCTTCACCTGTCCCGTGGACGAAACGGCCGACTGAAGCAGCGCCTCCAATCGCCGGTGATCGTCCGTCAGAAAACGGGTCACAGGTCCGGCTAATGTCTCGTCATTCAAAGGCATCTATTCTCTCCGCCGACCAACCGCCGCCGAAAAACAGCGGAAGCCTCAGGTCGTCATGTATAGGAAATATCCATGAACGATTCCGGCAAAAAACACAAGATGTCGAAGGGCCTACGGAAAGCGATCAAGTCAAGCGGACACAAGACGGCTCTCGATTCTCGGTGTGAGTGCTGATGGACAGGAGCCCCTCAATACGCGCTCGCCGCTAATGTGCGCTCTGCGAGGTCTGTGAACTGTCCGACTCTCTGCTGAAGAGCTTGGTGATCAATCTACCGAGGAATGTGGAAAATCCGACAACGATCAGCCCGATGGCTGCGACAACTCCGATGCTGGACCAATGATCGAACATAGTTAGCCCTGTAGTCCTTGCAGGAGGACCGCTGCTATCTGGCATTGTACCCTGTTTGTGTGGAAACGTGCTTCAGTTCCAGCGGGCTTGTAGATAGACCATCACGGCGGCGGCGAAGAGGATGGTGAAGGCGCCGAAGCAGGAGGCTGTGAATGAAAAGGGACCGTACGGCTGAAATCGTAATCGTCGGGTTTGAGGGAACCGCATGAGGCAGAATGTCGTGAACGACGCCCCTGCCCCAATTAATGCCAGCAGAATTTGATCGGAATCCATCAGGCCGACATACTCCCCTGTTTACGTAAGCAGATACGCAAGTCCTGCAGCCCCGACGAACAAGAAAATCAGCCAGCGAAGCAACCCCTCTCTCGCATCAACTTGAGCTTTGAGTATATGGCTCCTCAGGGTAGGTTGAGCTCGCAGATAAGCATGGACTTGATCCTCGGCCTCTTTCAATCCGAGGTTCTGTTCCACCCGAACCAGCTTGACGGCATCGACGATCCGACCCCGCCAGAGAGCGGTCACCGCTGCATGCGGGAGGGTACGGCACGAGGGAGGATCCGCCGATTCATCAGTGATTGCAGGCTGTAAAGATGAGAGAGGCATAGGCTAGAGAACAGCCTATCACCATCAGACGGACCGTCGAAATAAAACCGCAGATTCCCCTTCCCCAAGCGCCTGATCGATTTTCATCTCTTGCTTTGTGTTTTCAAGAACTGGTCATAGAATGCTCGGATATCATGCGTATGCGTCGATTGATTGCTGGCGTACTGGTCACCGTTGCGGCAAGCGCATGGGCTACTGCGGGTTTCGCCCAGACAACCAGAGTCAAGAACGACCTCGTTGGGCCGGTGCGTAGCGTCACGATCAAAAAGGTCGGCTATTCCGCGACGGAAACCTACGATCGGGCCGGACGTCTTGTCGAGACCTTCATCGACCTGGCGCACGCGAACACCTCCACCTATTCGCTCTTCCAGTACGATAAGGAAGGACATCTTCAGGAAGAACTCGCGCTCGACCCCAGCGGAAGACTCATGCAACGAAAGCGGGTCGTGTATGTACAAGACTCGGAGGGGCGAGACACGGCCTCTGTGGCGGTCTCAGATGATGGTCATTTTCAGCATGCCGAGTTTTCTGTGTACGATCAGCGGGGTCATCTCTGGGAGCAGTTATGGGTCAACAGTACCACGGCTTACAAGAGTCTGTTCGACGTATTCGGGCGTCGCATTTATTCCGCCCGCTACAGCAAGGGAGCATTATTCAGCGAACTGAAACACCAGTACGACGAACGGGGACGATTACAAGAACTCGTCAGCTACGGTCCGCAAGGTGCCGTGACCGGTCGTGTGACGAACGCCTATGACGCCGATGGACGGCGCGTGCAAGCCACTACCGAGATATTCAGCGAGGACCAGAAACGAACATGGATCACGACGTATGAGTACGACGATATGGGAAACTGGATCAAAGAAACGACCGCGGAACACTCCCCCGCTTCACACACCACTACCGCTTCCACCGTTCCCATCGTGCAAGAGCGTGCGATCCAGTACTACGCCATTGCCGAGAATAAGGTCCATTAGTTGCTCCTCCTCCGATCGCGCCTCAGTACACAGCTCGCGTGACTTGGATCGGAAGCCTCACCATTGCTGCTTTTGATTTTGCTGGATCAACGCGTCCCGCATCGGTTAACCGGACAGAGGCAATCATGCGCGACACGCGGTGGGATTCGCGTAGCGCATATCTATCCGGTCACCGCAGGAAGTCTTCCCTGTTTAGGATAGTCGCTTAAACGGCGGATGAGTCATGCATCGTACGAGATGCGCACGTCTAACGGGAAGGAGTTACAGCATGTTCCCGTTGATGACGGAACGCGGAGACCGCGATCGTTTTCTCGATGCCGGTAAGACCAGGAACTTTCGAAGCAGCCCACTCGAACTCACTCACGCTCACGTTCTTATGACGATACAGTCTTTGAACAAACGGTCCCCAGAGTGGCTCGAAATAGTCAAACCACCAGCCTGGAGGCGTACAACCCAACCGGTACTCGTCTTGAGGCATATGACTCTCGTGATTCGAGGTGCGATTATCTAATACAAGATGCAGCAATTTGACAGACCTCAAAAAAGAAAAACTCGATCAGCCGATTCTGAGTTATCCACTGATTCCCCAGCCAGCAACACAGCGCAATACATCGTATTCATGGACCAGCAATTCGAGTGCCATGATATAAATACGTTTATTTCCAAGTAGTTTGTGAAATGAAGGTACGAGGCAGGCAACGTGATGTGTGGAAGATCTCCACTATTGTACAATTATAGAACACCGATCTTGACCCGATAAAAGTTCGCTGACATCGGCTACACCCAAAACCGATGAGACAATTCATCCAATTGCCAATGTTTTTTGGGATCCCTCCCCTGCTGAAGCGATTTTGAGTGGAGGTAGGAATTCTAGTTACGTTTCGATCTGTTCTAAAATGGGACAGTCGGCAAGCGATCTGCCGTAAGGACGGAAGACCAATTTTTATAGTGTTTCTAGTTCAACACCACATGGAATACGAACGCTTGTTAGGAGATGCGCACATCTTGGGTCAGGGCTTTTCACACAACATGTTTCAAAATGAAACAGTTCTGCAAGATCGCATGACTTCCCGTGACGAATTGGTTGATTAATGCCCAGACTCAAGGGGCGCACCCGCCGGTGCATATTGAGGCAACACAGCGTCACTCTCTTGCGTGGTAGGTCGCGCGACTCTCGTACGTCCGGCATTACTCACGGACGATGACCGTGTGGTGGCGGGAACAAGTTTTTCGAGCCCATAGGTGCGCAGTTTCCGGTACAGAGTCGAGCGACTCACCTCCAGGTCGCGCGCGATACGGGTCAAATTGCCGCGATGGACGCTGATCGCCCGCACAAGCAACTCCACCTCGATTCGGCGGTGAGCCGTACGCAATGAATCGAGCGCATCTTTTCCTTCCTGTTGAAGAACCTCCGGAGTCAGATCCAAATCCCGCGGCGTAATCTCGTCTCCCTCTCCCATGACCACGGCCCGCCGGACTCGATTACTGAGCTCACGCACGTTGCCAGGCCAGGCATGGGCGCGCATTGCGTCGATGGCCTGGGCTGAATAACCACGGATCGACTTACGATAGATCGCCGCGGCCCGCTTGAGAAAGACCATGGCCATGAGGAGCAAGTCTTCTCCTCGGTCCCGAAGCGGGGGGAGATGAATATGCAACACGCCGAGCCGATAATAGAGGTCCTCCCGAAACCGATTCTGATCGATGGCGGCCTTCAGATCGACATTGGTCGCGGCAATGATTCGGGCATCGACGCGGAGAGTCTCCTGGCCCCCGACTCGCTCAAATGTGCCTCCCTGTAGAAACCGAAGCAACTTGACCTGCAGGGCGGGTAACAAATCACCGACCTCATCCAGAAACAAGGTGCCGCCGGCCGCCGATTCCAATTTACCCTTCTTTTGTTGCACGGCCCCCGTAAAGGCTCCGCGTTCATGGCCGAAGAGTTCGGACTCTAGTAACGTTTCCGGGATGGCTCCGCAATTGATCGGCACGAACGGCCCGTGTTTTCGTTGGCTGCGGGTGTGAATGGCTTGGGCGCTCAGTTCTTTACCCGTCCCGGTCTCACCGGTCAACAGCACGGGCATCTCGGTCGCCGACACTTTTCGGATCAGATCAAAGACGGTGCAGATCGCCGGACTCGTGCCTATCATTTCTTCGCGCTCTTCCACCCACGTCCCTCCAACCACGTTCTAGAAATCGAAGCGCATAGATGAGATGCTCGGCACAATTACGCTATGGTTTCGAGATCCAAGATGATTCGGAACTCAACACACGAACATCCTCATTGTTACGCACACGCCCATGCCAATGCGTTGATGGAACAACCTGCTCAAAATATTGCACTGCATTGCCCTACTCATACGGCTCTATCTTCTAGCATACATGGGCATTACGGCTCTATCCTGAATACTGTACATTTTAAAATTGTTTAGAATCCCCACAAAATCACATGATTTAACAGGATGGTCGCGATAGGGCTCTTAAACAAATAGCACTGTATGCATCTGATAGATAGTGCCTAACGGGCCTATCGTTACTTGATGGTATAGATTCTTTCAGCACTATACGCATATCTGAATACTCGTCTCGCAACCAGCTCTTTATCGGTATGGGGCGGCGGCAGACATTGATTCACGTGTTCCCTGTAGCCGATGATGCGGGCACTATTGAAAGCGGCATCTCCACTGGAGAAACAGCTTTCTCACCGTGCGGCAGACCCGCTATCCTGCCGCCTCACTTTTTTGCTTGGAGAATCGCATGTTCGATTGGATGACCAATTCCGAGATGTGGATCGCCCTGGGCACGCTGACCGCCCTCGAAATTGTCCTTGGGATCGACAACATCATCTTTATTTCCGTCCTCGTCGGCCGGCTTCCCCAGGAGCAACGAAACTTGGCGCGCCGTGTCGGACTGGGACTTGCGATGGTCGCTCGATTGGGCTTGTTATTCTCGATTTCTTTCATGATGGGACTGACGGCTCCCCTGTTCACCGTGCTGAATCAAGCGATTTCTGGACGAGATCTGATCCTCATCCTCGGCGGACTGTTCCTGCTCGCCAAGGCGACGCATGAGATTCACGAAAGCTTGGAAGGCACCGATGAGCACGAGACTTCCTCGGCTCCGACCGGTTTGGGAATGATGTTGTTTCAGATTACACTGCTGGATATCGTCTTCTCGTTGGATTCCGTCATCACGGCCGTCGGCCTGGTGAATGAAGTTTCCGTGATGGCCATCGCGATTGTCGGAGCCGTGCTCGTCATGATGATCGCAGCTCGTCCGATCGGCGAATTCGTCGATGCTCATCCGACGATCAAGATCCTCGCACTCTCATTCCTCATTTTGGTCGGAGTGACACTGATGGTGGAAGGGTTCGATGTGCACGTGCCGAAAGGGTATATTTATTTTGCGATGGCCTTTTCGGTCGCCGTTGAGATGATCAACCTGCGAATCCGTGCGCGCCCTGCATCGCCCCGCAAACTGCATAACCGGTACTCGCGCGGCAACGCGGCCTCGTCTGTCCAAGACCACTGACATGGGACTTATGCCGCCGGTCGGACGGACCGAGTGTCAGGGAGAGCTTCGGGCAGACAACGGTGTCGCCAGTTGCTCGAGCGACCGGCCCTCCGCATTCACTCCCAGCCACAGCTCAATCACGGCGCCGACCAGCATCATGCCGCCGCCCAAGAGATATCCATAAAACACGCTGGTGGCCGATGACTCGACGAGCATCCCATAGAGCCATGGCGCAGCCACGCCGGCCCCTTGCGCGACAATGAAGAAGAACGCGATCGCCATCGCGCGGATCTCCATCGGAAACACCTCGCTCACCGTCAGATAGGCCGCGCTGGCCCCGGCCGACGCAAAAAAGAAGATCGCCGACCAAATCATCATGTGCGTGGTAAGCGTCAAAGACTCCGTCCAAAATAAATATCCGGTCAGACCCAGGAGGATGCCCGCAATGCCGTAAGTGAGGCTGATCATGATCTTACGGCCGACCGTATCGAACAACTGCCCTAACAGCAACGGCCCCATGAAATTGCCGAGCGCGAACGGAAGAATATAGAAGCCGATGTTGCTGCTGAGCACGCCATAATATTTGGTCAGCACCAGCGGATAGGTGAACGACACCGCGTTGTACATGAACGACTGAGTGACCATCAGCCCTATGCCCAAGGCCGTCCGACGCGGATATGACCGGAAGAGTTCCCGAGCAACCGTCCCTATCGTCGCATGAGGATGAGTTCGGAGTGTAATCGAGCCCTGCGGCTCCGTCAGCGATGCTCGTCGATCCTGTGTCACCCGCCGTTCGATCCGGGACACAGTGGCTTCCGCCTCCTGAATCCGACCGTGGGTCATCAGCCAGCGTGGGCTTTCCGGAATGAGGCGCCGCACCATGATGATGGCTACCCCCAGCACGGCGCCGAAGACAAAGCACAGCCGCCAGCCGATGGATTCAGGAAAAATCGCCGGATTCAGCAACAGCAGCGTCAGCAACGCGCCCGCCGCCGCTCCCAGCCACCAGGTCCCGTTGATCGCCAAATCGGTATGGCCTCGATTTCGGGCAGGAATCAATTCGTCGATCGCCGAATTGATGGCGGCGTACTCGCCGCCGATTCCGGCCCCGGTCAAAAACCGGAAGAACATAAAGCTCATGAGGTCCCACGAGAAGGCCGTCAGCACCGTCGCCGCAAGGTAGAGCGCCAGAGTGATCATGAACCATTTTTTTCGGCCTTGACGATCGGTGAGATACGAAAAAATCAGCGCGCCGACGACTGACCCGGCCAAATAGGCGGATGCCGTGAGTCCCACTTCCGATTGGGTGAGATGTAACGCGTCGGGATGAGTCAGCATCGGGCCGAGAGCAGCGACGATGGACACTTCAAGCCCATCGAGCAACCAGGTGACTCCCAGCGCCCCGACAACCAGCCAGTGCCAGCGCGACCAGGGCAATCGATCCATTCGTTGAGGGATATTCGTCGTGATCGGGGGATCGGGATGGACAGGCATTCATCCTCGTAGCACGACAATCGGCGGGAATATCCGACAGGAACGCTCTACCAGCCCAATTGCCAGCTCTGGCCGTCCCGTTCCACGAGAGCATCCGCTTCTTTGGGCCCCCAAGATCCGGCCGTGTAGAAATGCACCGGCCGAGGACCGGCCAAGAGCGGGTCGTAGAGTCGCCAGGCCGTTTCCGTAAATTCCGCAGTGACAAACAGCGTTTGGTCGCCGATCATCACATCGCGCAGCAGCGTCTCATAGGCTTCCGGGAGCTCGCCACCAAATGCCTGGCCATAGTCAAAACGCAACGCCCGATCGGTGAACTTGAACGGCCGTCCCGGAGTTTTCACAGAAAAACAAAGGGAGAATCCTTCACTCGGCTGGAGGGTGATCAGCAGCTTGTTGGGGTTCAGACTGCCCGGCTCCAATGATCGGAAAACTTGAATGGGAGCCGGACGAAAGGTGACGGCCACTTGCGTGATCTTGCGTGGAAGCCGTTTGCCGGTTCTCAGAAAAAACGGCACCCCCCTCCAGCGCCAGTTATGAATCTCTAATTTCAGTGCCACATACGTCTCGGTCGTGGAATCCGGAGACACACCCCGTTCTTCGCGATATCCGGGAATCCGCTGGCCGGCAACGTTCCATTCGGTGTATTGGCCAAAGATCACATCTTGAGGATTGATCGGCTGAATGGAGCGCAAGACTTTGAGTTTTTCGGCTTGAATCTCGGACGCTTCGAAGGAAGTCGGCACCTCCATTCCGACGACGGTGAGGAGCTGTGTCAAATGGTTTTGCAGCATATCGCGAAGCGCGCCGGCCTCCTGATAATACGCCCCTCGATGCTCGACCCCGAGATCCTCGGCGACGGTGATTTCCACACTTTCGACCGTATCGCGATTCCACAGCGATTCGAAAATGGGATTGGCAAAGCGGAAGGCCAGCAAGTTCTGTACGGTCTCCTTGCCCAAGTAATGGTCGATGCGATAAATCTGCGATTCGTCCAGGTGGCGATGCAGAAGGGTATTGAGCGCGCGCGCCGAACGAAAATCGTGACCGAATGGCTTTTCAAAGACCACACGCACCCACCCATGGCTTTTGAGCAACCCGGTTTGATCGAGCAGCTCCACGGTCGAAGGGACGATCGTCGGAGGGAGCGCCAGATAGAAAATCCGATTTTGAGGAAGATTTCGCTCGACTTCGAGACGGGCGATACATTTGGCCAGGGCTTCGTAGTCCGTTACTGTGCCTTCGCGGAGGGTGTGGTAGAGCACATGATCTTCGCACCACTGGCGCAAATCCGGGGCGTTACGGGCGCCGGAACTGCACAGCCCTTCATAGGCCCAGAGACGGAAGGCTTCTTCACTGAGCTCCGGCAACGCGGCGCCGACAATGAGCGTATTTTGCTTTTCCAGCTCGCCGTAGGTGCGTAAGTGAAAGAGCGCAGGCAGGAGTTTCCGCCGCGTGAGATCACCCGTCGCTCCCAGAATGACGAACAAATGCGGCTCGACAGTTCGTTCTTTCATAGCGGTACCGACACGATGGTCGCCCAAGAGGCAGGCGCCATTCTCAAGCTACAATCGATCTCCTCGCCTGTCCACACGCATAACCACTCGTTCTGTATCGATGCAGACGTTACTCTTCGGGCGCCTCGATCGGACCAGCCCATTCCCCGTGAGCCAGCGTGACCTCCTGAAACCCTCCATCGGGCCACTGAAACTGTCCCGCCTCATCCACCAGCACGATAAAAGGTTCGCTTTCATGCGCTTCGCCCCGGAACCAGTACCAGCCCGGCCGAGTCGGCGCCTCCAAGCTCCATTTATAGATCGACATCGTGTCTCCTGGACTCCGCACAGTTTCCTCATTCCTTCCCGGCTTTGATTTTTGGTACAGTCTGCTCAACTCTCTTTGTGACCCTATCACGTCATGCCGACACTTCCAATAGACGATGTGCTGCCGTCGATCCGTCTCGCCTTGGGAGATGGGCCCAATGCGCTGCTCACAGCCCCTCCCGGCGCCGGAAAAACCACTCGCGTTCCACCGGCTCTGCTGGATGAACCCTGGTTGAACGGAAAAAAACTCCTGGTATTGGAACCGAGGCGCTTGGCCGCGCGAGCAGCCGCTCATCGAATGGCGGAGGAGCGGCATGAACAAGTCGGAGACACCGTCGGCTATCGGATACGGCTCGAAACGGCGATCGGACCGAGGACCAGAATCGAAGTGGTCACCGAAGGAGTCCTCACGCGCCTGCTCCATCAGGATCCGTCGCTCGACAGCTATGGCATGGTGCTGTTTGACGAATTCCATGAACGCAGTTTGCAGGCCGATGTGGGATTGGCCCTCTGTCTCGAGGCGCAACGCATCTTTCGTCCGGACCTTCGTCTCTTGGTGATGTCCGCCACATTGGATTGCGGCCCCGTCGGCGAACTCTTGAGCCGCGCACCCCTCATCACATGCGAGGGCCGGATGTTTCCGGTCGAAACCCGCTATCTTGATCAACCGCTCACCGGCCGTGTCGATCTTACCGTGACACAGCTGATCAAGCGATCCTTGATCCAGGATCACGGAAGTCTGTTGGTCTTCCTTCCGGGTATGGCCGATATCCGTCGAGTCGAACGGATGCTGCTGGATGCCAAACTCGGTTCATCAATAGTGATTGCACCCTTGCATGGTGAGCTTCCGCAGGACATGCAAGATGCGGCGATTCGACCGGCCGCTCCAGGACTGCGAAAGATCGTGCTCGCCACATCGATCGCCGAAACCAGTTTGACGATCGACGGAATCCGCGTCGTGATCGACGCGGGCTGGTTGCGCACCCCGCGTTTCGACCCCCGCTCAGGCTTGACCCGATTAAATACCATTCGTGTCGCGAAGGATTCCGCTGAACAACGTCGTGGAAGAGCGGGGCGTCTCGAGCCGGGTATCTGTTATCGCGTATGGACCGAGAAGGAGCAGCGTGCGCTGACAGCCCATCGCCCGCCTGAAATATTGGAAGCCGACCTCGCGCCTCTGATGCTTGACCTCGCCCAGTGGGGCGCCCGGGATCCGTCGGAGTTGTCCTGGCTCACTCCACCGCCGCCCGGAGCAATCGCACAATCCAAGGAATTGCTCACGCGGCTCGGAGCCCTCTCGAGTGAGGGACGTCTCACGGATCATGGGCGGAGCATGGCCGAGCTTCCCCTCCATCCTCGTCTGGCACATATGCTGATCCGAGCAGTCCCGTTGGGTCTTGCACATCTGGCTTGCGATGTGGCGGCCTTGTTGAGTGAGCGCGATATTCTTCATGGACCACGTGAATGGCAGAATGCCGATCTGCGCATCAGGATGGATATCCTTCTGGGACAGCACAATTCCACCGGCCTGACGGTGAACCGCGCAGCGATTGAACGAGTGAAACGAACGGCTCATCTGTGGCGGCGACAGCTCCGCACTCCATCCATGAAGACGGAAAACAGCGGACAGGACCGTTCACAGGCAGTCGGGCTGCTGCTTGCGCTCGCGTATCCCGATCGGATTGCGCAGCGGCAGCCCGGTGATGACGGGCGCTACCGATTAGTCAATGGTCGCGGCGCACGGTTCATGAGACCAGATCCCATCGCGGGGGAATCCTTTCTTGTCATTGCCGACCTGGATGGTGGCGACATGTGGGCCGGCATTAACCTGGCGGCTCCGATTACGCGAGAGGAGATCGAGTCCTTATATCGTGACAAGCTGCTGGTTGAGGAATCGGTGACGTGGGACGACACGAGTGGTGCTGTTCGAGCATCATCCCGTCGGAAGCTAGGGGCCTTGATCCTTGCCGATGAACCACTCGATATAAAAGGAAATGAGTCAATAGTTAAAGTGTTACTTCAAGGCCTTCATAAAGCAGGACTTGAAGTATTAAGATTTTCGCCGGAACTACAGCAATGGCGGGCTCGAGTGATGTGGATCCGAGGCCTCGAAGGCAGTAACTCGGACTGGCCTGATCTTTCTGAGGAAGCACTGCTGGCGACATTGGAGACATGGCTCGGCCCTTACGTAGCCGGGATCACCACGCTCGATCGGGTCAAACGATTGGATCTGACGACACCACTTCAAGCTCTTCTGACCTATGAACAGCACCGTCGCCTTGACCGACTCGCTCCGAGCCATATCACCGTACCGAGCGGCTCTCGCCTCCGTATCGAATACACGCAGTCCGAATCGCCTGTTCTTGCTGTGCGTCTCCAAGAGATGTTCGGTTGCAAGGAGACACCGCGTGTAGCCGACGGGAAAATTCCGCTGACCCTGCATCTCCTCTCGCCCGCCAATCGGCCGGTACAGGTTACCAAAGATCTCGGTGGATTCTGGGCACGTAGCTACCATGATGTCCGCAAGGAGTTGCGGGGCCGATATCCCAAACATCATTGGCCTGAAGACCCATTGCAGGCATCCCCGACGGCCAGGGCAAAACGTAAAATCTGACACCGAATGATCGGCCACCCCGGTGAACGACGGGCTTTGTGGTTAAGCAGCGACGAGGCCGATCCCCTCATCCCATGACATCCCTGGTACAGTTTTTAAGTTTTTCTTGAAGATTGATCGAGGGACCACTAGGGTTCTCCCCTGTAGCTGGCTCTGTGCCGGCAAGGTATAGAAGACAACACCGCACTCACCGGGAGAAACCATGCAGCCGCATCACTGGTTACAAGACAAGATTTCTCATAAAGTGGACAAAATGGGTATTGCCGTTGCGCTTGCAATCCTCATCGGCATCGGCTTGTTCGCAGGAAGCGGAGTCGAGAACAGTGCGGGAGAAGGACCGCCAGCTCGATCGGCCCATATGGCTACCGAACAGATGTCCAATATCGAGAAAACCGGAACCGTACCATATTCGGACAACAGGACCGATCAAAAGCCAGGCGTCAACTCATCACATCGATAAACCCAGATGGCTAACTTTATCGCGCATCCCGAAGTTTATGATCACAACGCAGTGGTGCTCATGGGCTTAGTCAAAGGTGTTCAATTAGTCACCGGTCGAAAAGGCCGACGGAGCTTCAAGTTTCGTCTCGCCGATGGAGTGGGTGCGCTCAAAGTCATCAGCCGGACACGAGTTCACAATGGGGACCGCATTATCGTCGAGGGAATGTTCACCCGTCCTCGGAAAGAGGGTCGATTCATCGTGTATAACGAAGTGACCGCTCGTTCCATACGACCACTCAATCAGCTTCATTCCGACCTGGTTGGATAAACCTCCCCTCTTGCCCCGGTCGCGCGTGCATTCTTCGCCGATTCTTCTTCCACACCATTTCCGTCCCGTCGCCGAATGTCCAAGGCGCTTTCCCAGTTCTCCATTCAGGTGCCTCACGTAACAATAGGTTCAGTTGAAAATACAAAACGGAGGTACTCATGAAAGCAGCACTGTTGTCGATTTTCGTAGCTGGTTTATTGCTGACCGCAGGTGGGGCGGCCTATTCCGCCAATCCGATGGGAGAAAAAGAAGCCTCGCCGACTCTGAAGGAACGTCTGACCAGAGATACGATCAAGGGAACCTTGATGAAGATGGAAGGCGAGTATTACTACATCAAGGACAACGACGGCAAAGAACAACGAATCCATGTCGACAAGAGCACAAAGCTGGATAAAGTGCTGCCGGGCGACGTGGTCAAGGCGTATGTGACCGACCAAGGTCATACGACCACCTTGGAACGTGTGAACTAATTATCGATAACGTCGTCGCTCATGACGGAATGACAACAGAATCAAAAGGAGAGCGTTTATGGCGCGATACGGTAAGCGTGCTCAGAAATCGGTCGAACAGGCGATGCACAAGCGAAAGCAGGGAACACTGAAAAGCGGCAAGAGTGGCAAACGTGTACGCAGCCGCAAACAGGCCATTGCCATCGGACTTTCAGAAGCCAGACGCAAAGGCGCCAAGGTTCCCAAGAAAAGCGCAGCGTAGCCTCGATCGTTGATCGAGCGCACGTCAAGCACTCACAGGGTGACGCGGCTCTGTTCCCAGGTTCGAAATGCCGCCAGATCCTGCGCCATGTTGTGGAGCAGAAACGTCAACACTGCCGCGTCATCGATCAATCCGATCCCGGGAATAAAGTCCGGGATCAAGTCCACCGGGCTCAGCACATAAAGGATGGCTGCCGCCAGCGAGGCAAGGGTGCGCAAGGAGAGTCCTCGGTAGCTTCCATTTTTCCATGCCTTGAGCAGACGAACCAATAATGGAAAGTCGGACCAGAGCCGGCCGATCATGCGGAGCACTTCGAAGAACCTCGTGGATATCTTCATTATTGCCTCCAGAATATGTTTCTCTCGGAAGACACGCCTTGGACGATGTCGTTAAGGATACCAAAGACCCGGCCTTTTTAGAAGTCGGATGGCCATCTGGCTCAGAATGACTCTGCCAGCACACGGTGAAATTTCTTCATCGCCGCAGCGACACCTTCCACATCCTTCTGAACACGGCTGCCCAACACAAAAACAGTATGCTGCCCCAACGACGAACCCAACTCGGCGAGTCGTTCCGGTCCGATTCGTCCACCGACCGCAGGCATCATCGGTTCGAGAGTGCTCAAAGATCGTCGGCAGTGGTCGGCTACCGACAGACAGTCTGCTCGTGTCATCGGATAGTCAGAGCCGAACGCGGGATAGACGGTTACGTCTGCACCGACCAATCGAGGTAAGAGTCCATACAGCACGGCCGGGGCAACCCCGCTCTTATCACGGCTCACGGCCGCACCGAGTAAGGCCGGGTGACTTGCGATAGGCAATGCGAGCCCCTCATCCAAACCGAGCGTCCGCATCGCATCAAAGCCGGTCAAACCCGGAGCCACGAGAAGACCGGTCGCACCGAGGGACTTGGCCCGCGTAGCCCGCCGGCGCATCGTATCCAAGGCCCCGCTGACATGCGCGAAATACAGGCATGATCTCCCTCGCCGTGCGCTTGCTTCTCCAATGGCTTCAGCACAGCGAGCGACCCGTTCTTCGAATGGGCAACAGGGCTGATCGACCAGACTCTGATCGTCCTTGATCATGTCGACGTCGCCCTCCACAAACTGAGCCGCCAATTCCGCCAGTTCTTGCGGGCTCCGACCAAGCGGTTTCAGCACCGCGCAGAGCAGCGGCCGATGGCGGACACCAACCGCCCGTCTGAGACCTTGGATGCCGAACCGCGGTCCGCGCCATGAAGAAAGCAGTCCTTCCGTCATCGAAAATGACAGCAATGTCACGTCTCCGCGAAGACTGCTTGTCCCAAACAACACGTTGAGCAGGTCGGTACAATCACCGCTGAGGAGGTCGGCTCGAAAGCGGATGGTGGCCTCGAATCTGCCATCAGATGTCTGTCGAAGAGCTTCGAGCTGGCCGACGATGATTGACCGGAGAGCCGGAGGCAACAGATGGTCTTCGGCTTCAATCGTTTGGTCGAAACAAATGCGCTCCGCTTCCGCACGGGCCGGCGACTCCGGTCCATCAATCGCATACACAGCGGTAAGAAATTCCGGCGAATCGGAAAATGCGACAGTCATGATGCGGCCTCACTTTCCTGCAGATCGCAACGAGGGTTCACGCTGTATGATGGCTCGTCCGGCCTGACCTCGCCGCCATTCGGTAGAGAAGCAACCCTACTCCCGCGACCACGATCAGCCCGGGCCACCCTCCTAAGGGAGGGGCCGTAAAGATGGCAAACGGATCACCGCTCAGACCAGGCCACAGGGCTGCCAATGCAATCGGCATCGCCAGGATAATACCCATCAGAGCTTCACCGGTGATCAACCCGGCGGCAACGAGCAGCCCCCGTTGAGACATCTGATCGCCACTCCCGGCTTCCCGGTTCGCCAACGCTGCAATCACCCCGCCCAAAACAATAGCGGCCGAGAGTTTCAACGGTAAATAGATCCCCAGCGCCACAGCGAGTACAGGCAAACGAAAGTCGCTCCCACGGCGCTCTTGCCGTCGATCCACCAAGATGACAAGAACGCCGATGACCGCCCCCAATCCGACGAGAGGCCAAGGCAACCCGGCGCCGAATACACTGCGCGTCAGATTGGCCATCAAGGTGGCCTGCGGCGCGCTGAGTGGATGGGGATGCGCCGCCGTCGGTTCGCCGATCCCATACTTGGCCTGCAGTAACGACAGTACCGGCACAAGGACCAGCGCGCCGGTCAGCACGCCGACCACTTGCATCACTTGCTGCTTCCACGGCGTTGCCCCGACCAGATGACCCGTCTTGAGATCTTGGAGATTGTCGCCCCCCATGGCAGCGGCGCAACAAACCACCGCCCCGATCACCAGAGTTGCCGCCGGCCCGGCCGGATGCCCAGGTCCCATGAGTAAGACGAGCAGCAGAGCCGCAACCATGATCGTGGCGATCGTCACGCCTGACACAGGGTTGCTGGAACTTCCGACCAAACCAGCCATATAGGCCGCCACGGATGAGAACAGAAACGCCGCAATCCCCATAACCATGGTCATGATGATGCCGATGATCGGACTACCGACGACTTGCGAATAAATTACAGCCATGGGCAGGAGCGAGAGGCCGAAGGGGACGATGATCCACAAGAATGGCGCATCCTGTTCCGTGCGCAACGATCGCGCATTCCCTTCAGGTGATCCCGACGCGCGATAACTCGTTCGGAGCGTCTGCAGGCTTTTCCAGACCGGTTCGCGCAACTTTGTCAGCGTCCACAACCCTCCGGTCAGCATTGCGCCGATCCCCACGTAGCGGATCTGACCGCTCCAAATCGCCATGGCCGCCGCCAATCCGGTATGATCGGCCGGTAGTCCGTTGATGAGGCCGTAGGCCGGCATCAGGATCAGCCATCCAATGGCTCCGCCTAAAAAGACTACAACTGCCGTCCGCAAACCGATGATGAACCCCACTGCCAGCAGCGCCGGCGAGAGATTGAGGCCGGCATAGAGGACGGTGCGTCCGAGCTGCACCGCTCCTTCCAGCGATTCTGACCACAATCGCAGGCCGCTCTCCCCGAATTTCACCAGACCACCAAGGAACGCGGCGGATAGGAGCGACTGAAAATCCCGCGTCGATTCGCGCGCTCCGGTCCCGCTTCGTTCCGCTGCGCCGACCTTCAAAACTTCAGCCGTCGCGATTCCTTCGGGAAACCGCAATCGCGCCGTGATGATGAGCGCTCGCCGTAGGGGGATGGTGAACAGCACGCCCAGTAATCCGCCGACCGTGGCAATCAGAACGGTCTGCCAATAGTCGAACTCAGACCAATACCCGACCAGCAAAAGCGCGGGGATCGTAAAGATGACGCCGGCGGCCAGCGCCTCCCCGGATGAGGCCGCGGTTTGAACGATGTTGTTTTCCAGAATGTTCGATCGGCGGAACAGCCGCAGAATCGCCATGGAGGCGACGGCGGCTGGAATGGACGCGGACACCGTCATTCCGGCAAATAAGCCCAAATACGCGTTGGCCGCCGCCAGGACGGCCGCCAGGATCACCGACAACACCACCGCTTTGACGGTAATTTCAGGGAGTCTGACCGTAGCGGCGACGACGGGATCCGAATCCTTCATCGTGGTGTCGGTTGCTGGACGGTTTCTGCGGGGATTCCAACCAACAGAAGCGCTGAGGCCTCAGGGATCATCGTGCGTTACGAGAGCGGGTAATCGGCCAGGACCGCCTCAGCAGCCTTACGACCCGAGACGAGTGCTCCATCGAGGGTTCCGCTTTCGCGGTAATCTCCGCACAGGTAGACGCCGGGAGCCACGCGCGCAGATGTCCCGCTCTGTGAAGACGGCAACAGCTCGACCGGTGGCAAGGCACGCGGGATCTGATAGGTTTTGAGATGGCGCCAGTCGTTGACTTGTCGGCCAAACCAGGATCGAAGAACCGTACGCACCGCCTCCGGAAGATCACCGTCGGCCGTACCCGGACGATCCGCCAGAGCCACTGAGATCAAGGCACGGCCCGCTGGTGCGTAGGACGGCGCCGCTTCGCTCAACACACACACCGTCTGAACCAGTTCGTCTCCGTCTCCGTTGACCATCAACCAAGGCTCGCTTCGCGGAGCCGCTGGAGCATCAAAATACACGGTGGTGGATCGGCGCCCGTTTATATGAGACACGCGCTCACCACGTAAACGGGAGGCGGTTTGGTCGTCCGTGGCCACGACCACCGCATCTGCCGTCAGCGTTTCGCCGGATTCCAATACGACCTTCGCCCCCTCAATCTGCCGCACAGGCTGATTCAGACGTACCGCCCCCGCAGGCAACCCCGCCGCGAGTTGTTGCGCAATCGCTCCCATGCCGTCCCGTGGCAGAGCGGTCTTCCCTCGTGAGAATGCGGCCCACACATGCTCGAAGATCCAACAGGGGGTGGTCAATGCGGTTTCCAGAAACACACCGCTGAGGAAAGGATGGAAGAAGCGTGTCAGGATGGAGTCCGAAAAGCCATAGGCCGGTAGCATATCATGGGTCGACTGCGCAGACCCACCAGCCACTGAGCAGAGACGTTGCTGTAACGCGTTCCGGCGAAGTTGCAGCGCCAAGAACTTGTCGGCAAGCGACCCGATCGGGGTGAACAAGATCTGCAGCAAATCCTGTGGTCGCCGGAGGGGATCGCTGACGAGATGGAACCGGCCGCCATAGCGAATGAGCGCTCCGGAATGAAACGGTTTGAGATGCAGGGAAGAATAATCCAGCGTCTTGCGAGCCTCCGGATAACCGGTCAGAAACACCTGGAAGCCGCGGTCAAGCTGGAATCCTTCGAAACGATCCGTCCGAGCGCGGCCGCCGACACCATCCGAGCCCTCAAGGACCGTACAGGCCACACCGGCCTCCGTCAGACGACGCGCACAGACCAGCCCCGCCAGACCCGCACCGATGACGAGCACGTGAGGAGTCGCTGTCATGCTCAGCTATTGTAGTGGGGCGTGATGGAAAAGAAAACCATGCGCTCCTCTCACAAGGCTAATCGCGAAACAATCGCACCGGCACTTTGCGGCCTTTGATGCGCGCGCGGCCGAGGCTCTCGATGATCCCGGAAGCCATGGTTTCCGGAACATCCACGAGGGAAAACCGCTCCTCGATTTCGATGGCCCCGATGACATTGGATGAGACCTTCGCTTCGTTGGCGATGGCTCCCACGAGATCGCCCGGTCGGATGCCCGCCTCACGCCCCGCCCCGACATACACCCGAGCCATGCCGGTCCTGCCACGCCCCATCCGTCCCACCGACTGACGCTCGGTGAACCCGCTGCGAGGCGGGCCGCCAGAGCGGCTGGTATTCCGAATCGGCCGTCCGAATTCAGGCTGTCTGAGGGGGGCCAGAGGAATTTCTTGCTCAGGGCGGTCGCCGCCTTGTGCGCGAATCAGAAGCGTGATCGCCGCCGCCGCGACGTCGGCCGGAGGATGTGCGGCGGAGAGCCGTTCGATGAGGGACCGGAAGGCATCCAGCTGTCCGGCCTGCAAGATGTCCTCCACGGCGGCTTGGACACGATCCAATCGTCTGGCCCGAAGATCAGCCACACTGGGAAGCGGCTGGACAGCAACATGGGCCTTCGTATGCTGTTCGATACTCCGCAGCAGACGCTGTTCGCGAGGGTCGAGGATCGTAATCGCCGCACCTTCGCGGCCGGCTCGACCGGTCCGGCCGATTCGATGCACATAGACTTCGGCCGACGACGGAAGGTCGTAGTTGATCACATGGGACACTTGCGGAATATCCAGGCCGCGCGCCGCCACGTCGGTTGCCACGAGTAATTCGGTTTGCCCGGTTTTGAATGCCTGCATCACACGATCACGCTGCCCTTGGCTCATACCGCCGTGGATGGCCTCGGCTCGATGCCCGCGGCCCGCCAGCATTGCAGTCACCTCATCGACCTCCAGCCTGGTTCGGCAGAAGACCAACGCCGACTTCGCGCCGACCACGTCGATCACTCGGGCCAACGCCGCCGCCCGGTGCGGCCTCGTCACCACATACGCCGTTTGCTGGACCCGCGGAGCCGTGCCGACCTTGACCGGCTCTTTCGCGATCGTAATCTCGACCGGATTATGGAGGTGCCGGTGAGCGATCGAGCGAATCCTCGGGGGCATCGTGGCCGAGAATAAGGCGGTCTGTTTGGTCTTCGGGGTCTGTTCCAGAATCGCGTCCAAATCGTCCGCAAACCCCATGTCGAGCATCTCATCCGCTTCGTCCAAGACAACGACCTTCACATCTTGGAGCTTCAGAGTGCCGCGACGGATATGGTCCAGCGCCCGACCGGGTGTCGCCACGATGACATCGACTCCCCGCTTCAACGCATGCAACTGCGGGCCGATGGCCTGTCCTCCGTAGACAGCCAACACGCTGACCCGCAATTCCTTTCCATACCGCTGGACCGCTTCTCCCACTTGGATCGCCAACTCACGGGTCGGGACGAGCACGAGCGCCGATGGACGCGCCCTCGTTCCATGGCCGATGCGCTGCAGCATCGGCAAGGCAAAGGCGGCGGTCTTGCCCGTCCCAGTGGCCGCCTGCCCGAGCACGTCCTGGCCTGCGAGGAGCGGCGGAACGGCTTCACGCTGGATCGGCGTCGGTTCTTCGTAGCCCAGAGCCTCCAGTGTCGCGAGAAGAGAGGCTTCGAGACCTAACGACGCGAAGCCCGGTGAAAAACCGGTCGCAGTTGGAGCGGCGGATACCGGAGAATGGCCATGTTTCATAAAGTAGACGGCTGCCTTTCTAATAAAGATACGCGAGGCACCGTGCAGAGCGTGACACGATGGTTCGCTGAGGACTCGATGTTACGTGGAATTGAAGCGGCAGCGCAAGGTCGCGCCGAATCCGTAAGCCGCCGATCAGGTATGCGGGCAGTGATGGTATGCGGCGCGCGCTGGTCAGAAATGCATTCGCAGTTCTTCGAATAGGAGACTTCGTGAGGACTCGTTTCCCAAGTCAGCGGGCGGACAGGATATCCGTTACCCGTCCGCCCAGAAAAGGCCGGTGAATCAGACCCGGGGACCTCTTACTCTCACGGCCTCGGTAAGGCCAATTGGCGGACCGGAACCAACTCATCCTGTGCCGGCATGAGCAGCATGATCTGTGCGAGTGCCCGATATGTCGCCTCCAACTCGCGACACCGATCGACGAATCGGCCGGCAGACAACCGAGGAAAATAATCTCGATGCCGCTCGTAGAACAATGCTCGCCGTTTCCAGCGGTCTGCCTTGAAGATGAACAGCCTGGTCGCCAGCTCCAACAGATGTCGGGGTGACAACCGTTTCGGTCCCCGTCTCACAGGTGTGGGAATCAGGGACGTGGATACGGTCAATCCTTTCGTCGCTTCCTTCATGGTGCCCCCTCCTTGTGCTCTCCGCCGAAATGATGGCCCAAGCATTGCGACCGCAGCGCCTCCAGCGCCGACAGCCTCAACTCTCTGGCCTCTGTTTATAATCCAGCAACATGAAAACACGATTAGGAGAACATGAAAAATCATTCATGTAACAAGAAATTGACCATCGCCGGACAATCCAGCACGTGATGCGAAGAATGAGAACCGGGAATTAGTCGGCGCAGGTACAGTCAGGAAGCGGTTCAGTGGCAATGTAGGTCAAGTTGTTGGTGTAGGAGACGAAACCTTTCCGGCGGCCATACAGTGTCAGCACACAGTCTGTTCCCTTGCGATCCACGAAGAAACGGTAATCCGTGCCGGAGGGTGCCGCGATGGCGAAGGGCCTCGGTCCCAGGTCATACGTGGTGAGAGTCGAGACGGTTTTCGTGGCGAGCGCGTCCGCCGCCTCAGGCTTTTCCCCCTCGGCCTTCAGAACCGATGAGAGCTGGCGGCTGAACGAGGCCTTGCAGGGCTCATCCGAAAGATTGGTCACCTTCGCCACCGTAGCACAGCCCAACATCAAGAGGACGATCGGAGCCACGGCCCCAAACCGGAGCGAACGCCGGATGCACAAAGAGATGGAATCCTTTACATGAATCTGCGGCATGATGAAGGTTACCTGGACATCCATCGTATTCCGGGAAGCGACGTCTTGATGACCTCTTCAGTCGGACCCACGAGCGTCATGGCCGGATCATGACGGCTGATCCACAGCCGCCCCAGATGAACGGGAACAAAATACAGAACGAGCGCGAACCCGAACAGGCTCAGGCCCCCCAGTAGGCCGACCATGTCGCCCGCCTGTATGCATCGTTTCCCCAGGATCGCGCTGAATACCGCCGCGCCGACGATCAGTTCCATCATCCACAAAAACTGCGTCAAGGTGAACGTTCCAGGCAAGCACCGGGACCGGGACAAATAGACCCTGCGCGGTTCATTCGCCACTGCCGTCAGGAATCGATGTCCCATGTGGTGCAACACGCAACTGAGCGCAAAGCCCACAAGGCTCTGGACGACGATGGCAATGATAGGCGCATCGGCGACGATGGAAGCAGGGCCGATCATGAAGACGATCGGCGGCGCGTAGATGATGCACCCCACGATATCTTTATAGGTACACGTACGCACAAGATCGCGGCAGCGTTGCGTAAAGGAATCTGGTCTGGGAGTGCCGGAAGGAGAAGCCATCAGGGATTCACTGGATGACGATAGGCGCAGGACATGGTATTCCAAGATGTGTTCGCTGGGCTCAACCGCTATCGGGGTGGTGGTGCGACGCAGCTATGCTTTGAAGGCGGCCACTGCCTCCTCTTCCGTATTGCAGAGCTGAATGTTGCCTCCGTACACACGGTTCAGGAGATTGAAGCCGCTTGCCTCAAGGGCTTGCTTGACCATGCCCTTCGCGGCGGCAATTTTCATCTCACCCTGAACATTGTTGAGCTGTTTATGCGCCAGCATCAGGACCCGTATGCCTCCGCTGCTGATATAGTCGACATCCGCCAGGTTGACGATGACCTTCTTCGCGCCGCCATCGACGACCTTTTTCATTTCTTCAGTCCCGTGTTCGGCGGTCGTGGCCGCGAGGCTGCCGTGCATATTGACGAACGTGATCCCGGCGTTCTCATGGGAAGACACCAACAACGTATGTCGAGTCCCTTGGTCCATTGTGTCGCTCCTTTACTGTAAGAAAACTCCCCTTAGTCGTAACCGCAAAGCTCTTAATGATCCCTTCCGAGGCCGTCGGGCCCATGACGGCTGGAAACGCTTATGCCACAGATCGTCCGATAATATCAACGACGCTGAAAGGTAACCTCGTCCCAGCGAGGAGGTCCTGAGATGCCCGGGATGTTTCCTCCCGGAGAGGCATTAGCCGGCCGCTTGTACCTTCAAGATGGCTTCGTCCAGCGTGGAGGCATGGAGGGCCATGATCATCGCCCCACTCAACTGGAGCACCGTGCGGACGTGGTCGTTCCCATCGCAGAGCACCACTCTCCCGCCTATTCGGGTCATCGCCATCACGGCTTTGAGAATCACGCGCAATCCGATCGATGACACGTATTCTACATTGGAGAGATCGAGCACAATCTGTTTCACTCCGCGTTCAATGTGCTCCATCAGGACACGCTCAACTTCGGGCGCGCCGTTGGTGTCGAACCGGCCTTGGGGGGTGACGATCATTACGGTACCGCTCTGACGTGATACGACAGTCATGTCTCTCCTCCTTCTGTCTTCCTTGACCCTCGCAGGAACCTCCCGGGATGGGTGGTCCTGATCTGATATTGCCGGAGCGTCTGATGAGAGCGGCGCCTCATGCCAGCTTTTTTTTCACCGTCAGGACGTTGTGTCCTATGGCACGATGGTACGTCACCACATCAAACATGGAGCGCACCAAGTGAATTCCCAATCCCCCGATCTCACGTTCATGCAGCAGCAGCGACAGATCCGGAGGCGCGACCGTCAAGGGGTTGAACGGAATGCCGTCATCGGTAATGGTCAGTACGACGTACCCATCGCGCACTTCGCCTTCCACCTGGATGGGATGCTCTCCCGGATCGTTGGGGAAGGCATATTGCACGACATTGTTGAGCAAGTCATCGAGTGCCATGTTGATGGTGGGCATCAGCGGCCTGGCCCTTTCCCACTGTGTGATGTACTGCTCAAAGGCCATCTGCAGGTCCGGAATGGCCGTCAATTGGTTGGTCATCGTTTGACGGAAGGCCTCGGCCGGCAACTCGGACGGAACAACGCCATGATACCGCAACCCCAACATCGTGATATCGTCCGTCTGCGGCGCGTTGCCGGAAAAGGTCTTGACCGCGTTCATGACCGCACCGAGGCGATCGACGACCGAGACATTTCCGGATTGGTCGAGGACCATTTTCAACCGGTCGTTGCCGAACAGTTCGCGCTTCCTGTTATCGGCTTCGGTGACCCCGTCGGTGTACAAGAACAGCTCATCCCCGGGCCCCAATCGCATCGTGCTTTCCTTGTAAGCGATGCCCGGCATGGGACCGACCAGGGGGCCGTCTTGGGCCGTCAGCCACTCGAACCGCCCGCTCCGTCGCTTCAGCAAGGGCTGATTGTGACCCGCGTTCGTCGTGACGAGCGTGCCGTCGCGGAGGTTCAAGATTCCCAGATACAAGGTCACAAACATGCAGGAATCGTTGTCCTGGCTGAGCGCGTCGTTCACATGGGTGACGATGCTGGCTGGAGACGGATCAGACGCCGCCCGTGTTTTGACCATGATCTTGGTCATCGCCATGAACAGCGCGGCGGGAACCCCGTTCCCGGACACATCGCCGACCACGAAACAGAGCCGGCGGTCATCGACCATAAAGAAATCGTAGAGATCGCCCCCAACCTCCATGGCCGGCTCAAGAACGGCATACAGCTCAAGTTCCTTCCGATCCGGAAAGGCCGGAAAGACGCGCGGCAGCATGCTCCTCTGAATATCGCGGCCGACATTCAGTTCTTCCTGCATGCGGGCTTTCGCGGCTTTCACCAACGCCAACGAGCCGGCCAACCGCGCCTTGGCGTCCTCTGCGGCCTGTTCCGCGTTTTTCAGGGCCGTAATGTCGGTTGTCACCGCAACTGTGCCGCCATCTTGTGTCTTCCTCTCGTTAATCATGACCCACTCTCCACTGGACCGGTGTTGAATGTACGGTCCTTGGGGATTGCGGTGCATGTCGAGGCGCATCTTCACCCAGGCATCGACATCCCCGATCGCTGCCGGTATGTCGCCCCGTTTCGCAATGCGGCGAATGATCGATTCGAACGAGTCGCCGGGTTGAACTTCGTCGCCAGGCTGTGACACCACCTCGCGGTACTTGCGGTTACAGATCACCAGACGGTCGTCCACGTCGAAGAGCGAAAACCCTTGCGGGACGCTTTCGATGGCCTCGATCATCCGAGCCTGACTATCTCGCGCCAGGCGTGATGCGATCGTCACATGGCGATCGATGATGGCCAGGAGCGTCGAAAGCGACACCGCGACGACCGCGAGCAGCTCGACTTCGATCCCCGGGGGCGGACTACCGGTCAGCACGCTAGACATACTATACGCGGGGACCATCCCGGTGAAGTGGCCGGCGGATATCGCGACCCCCATCGCGGTCGCCTTTTCCATGACCCGCCAGCCCCCGGACGTAGCGTTCCAGCCGCCGATCACAAGAACCATGACGCCCAACCCAACGATCACCACATTCGACAGGATAAAGCTGGACCAGTCCTGGTTGAGATCCACCAACTGATGGATCGCCATCAAGCTGGTGAAATGAGTCATGATGATGCACGCGCCCATGATCATGCCGCCGCACACGAGCCGGAGCTCGCTCCCGTCATGGGTGCTGATCAGATAGATGGCCACGGCTCCGGCTGTGCCGGCGGACAGGATGGAAATAATGGCGAACGCGACGTCTTGTGCCGCCGGAATGGGCGGGCAGAACGCCAAATTGCCGATGAAGTGGATGGCCCACATTTCCAGACCGGCGGCAACCGCGCCGATCGCAAGCCACTGCATCTTGACACGGCTTTGGTCCGTCGCGCGCATCCGTTCGGCGATGCTGACGATCACGTAGGCGGCGGGGCCGCCGAGCAGCATCGCCGAGAAGGCAAGGACCGAATCGCAAACTCCGAGCAAGCTAAAACTCCTGTCGGGACGTTCTCGACATACGCGGATTGGACATCATCTCAAACAGCCACGGGCTTTGGATAATCGGACCCGGCACGGTCAGAAATCGGACAATCGCAAACTCCTATCACGTTGACCTCTACCTCGCAAGCTGACGGCCGCCGGGAGATGGGAAGATTCGTCGTATAGCGGACCGCGGTTACGGCACCCGCTGATTCAGGCGATCCCAGCGCGGCGTCTTCGTGGTGGCATCCACCGACCAGTAAATGAACACGACCCGTCCAAGCATGTACTTCTCACCGACCGATCCCAAGAAACGGCTATCCAAACTGTTCTCCCGGTTGTCCCCCATGACAAAGTACGACTCGGGCGGCACCGTCACCGGCCCAAGGTGATCACGCACATTCCCCGCCATGATGGAGGTATCCGTATGTTGGACGTAGGGTTCCGCCAATGCCTGACCGTTCACAGAGACCACCTGGTTACGGATCTCGATTCGATCACCGGGAACCCCGATCACGCGGTGGAGAAACAGCTGTCCCGCATCGTCCGGATAACGGAAGACGACGACATCCCCCCGCCGGGGTCGGGCCGCACGATAGGCGGCCGTGTTCACGATGACATGATCGCCCGGCAAAAAAGCGGGCACCATCGCCGGGCTCGAGACCTCGAACAGATGTGACTGGGCTCGTGCCGCCGGTAACAGGGCCTGCAGACGCTCGTTGACAAAATCCCGGCGGAGTTCCCGCAGTCTGGACGATTCCATAAGAAGCTCCTTCTCATATCCATCGGCCAGCACCTGAGCTTCATCGGCCTGCAGCGTCGAGACATAGTATTGCGCGAGATGGTGCTCCCAGAAGTGCGCCGGAGCCAGATCGAACAGCATAATTTTTAGCGCGCCCACAAACGACTGCGCGATTCGCTCCATGTCGAAGGGGGTGAGCGGGTCGGCGAGATCAGACTGGAGCTGAAGCTGATGGCTGAACCCCGCCACATCGGCTTGATCGGCGACCGCCTGGAACAGACGGTCGGAAGACACCTCCAGCTGGGCGAGTCGCTGAAAGGCAGTTCTGGGCTCCCGATCGGGGGAACCAACAGGGACAGGGGCCGTGCCGCATCCACCCCAGAGACCGATGCAGAGGGCGAGCACGGAGACAACTGTGCGATTCGAAGATGTCCCGAAGATGCGGGGCGCACGCGTGAGAAGCTTGCAGTTCAGTCAGCACCTCTACCGGCTTGTGGATGAGGATAGGATACCGCAGGAGGACTCAATGGGAAAGCCATCTCGAACACAGAGGGCCAAAACCGTGTTCCATGCATGACATGCGACGTTCGAAAAATCGAATAGTGCTGGCCAAGAAGCGGCAGCCGGTATGTAATTGGGGGTAAGAAGATTTATTCACCAGGGAGAAGCACGATCATGACCTGTCGAACGATCATCGGCGTTCTGAGTCTCGCGCTGTGCACGGGGCTTATCGTATATCCAAGCGATGGATCTGCTGAATGGTATGGTGATGCCTACACCGGGGCAGTCGTGACCTCGAGCCCGGACCTTACGGTCACGAGCTCGTTGGGGACCACGACGACGTACCACAACCTCGGCGTGAACAATAGTTGGACGGCCGGCGCGCGTGGAGGGTACTGGCTGGACAATCCAAAAATGGACTGGCTTGGATTCGGGTTGGACGTCTTCTTCTTTCACCTCAAGACGCCCACGGGACAACAGGTGGGCGTGACCGGTACCGGGGGCAGCACCGTACAAACCGCCCATTGGAGCTTGCCGGCTTGGGGAATCGGCTTTGATGTCCTGCGTCTGCGGCTCCCGCTCCTTCGAGACGAACAATTCGTCCATGGGCGTGTCCAGCCGTTTCTCGCCGCCGGGCCGACCATATTCATTACCTATGCAGGCCAGAACACGTTCGTTCAGCCGGGCGGACAAAGCTCCACCAACGTGTCCCTCGGCGTGAAGGTCGACGCCGGAGCGACCTTCATGATCACCAAACGGATCGGGGCATTCGCACAATATCGCTTCACTCATTTCACCAGCGAATTGGATTTTCAGAACACCACGCCGGCCCCGGCCACAGAAACATTCAAAACGACCTACGACTCCCATCACGCCATCGCGGGGGTGTCCTTTCGCTTCTGATTCCGATGGCACGAGAAGCCTGCCGGGACCTGTTCTGCACGGTCATGCCTGATCATCGCGCGGCCGTGCAGGACGGTACCCAGAGTGCGTGAAGGAGTGAGGCGACAGCATCCGGAACAGAGTTCGCGGATTGAACGCCAGGTCTCGATAGGTCCGCTTCCCGGTCATCACGTCCGTGACCGCTTCACAGAGCCGCTGACCCTGCCGCGAAAACACCCACGAGCGTGTGCGGGGAAAGTGGTACAGCAGCCGGGCCAGCACTTGTCCGGTTCGCAGTTCAGGAAGGATCGTATCAGCCAGCGCGCTGGTGTATGTGCTTCTGACCGACTCCTCTTCAAGATTCCCATCAAGCAAGGATTGTGCTGCCATCAGGCCGCTTTGAAGGGCGAACGAAATGCCTTCTCCGGTGACGGGGTCGGCAAACCCTGCGGCATCACCGACCAACACGACGCGCTTGTCGACAAACGGTCCTTTGCGGGGCCGGATGGGAATGACGAAGCCGTGTGGCTCGATCGACATGACGGAACCACAGCCGAGCGTGTCGAGATAGCGCGCCATCGAGGACTTGAGGTCGCTTCTCCGTTGTGCCATCGACAGAACCCCGACCGACACGTGATGCTTCTTGGGAAAGACCCACGCGTACCCATGGGGGAGTAATCCAAAATCAAATCTCGCCGTGCCGTGAAAGCTATCCAACCGGGTATGGGGCACCGTCACTTCGTACTCGAGCGCCGGAATGAGTGTGCGTCCATCGGCGAGACCCATTTTTCGCGCGACCGGGCTGAGCGCTCCATCGGCGGCCACCACGAACTTGGCACGCATCGGGCCCGCGTTGGTGGCAACCGTAACGACACCGTCGTGGAGCGAGACGTCCTCGAGCGCGCAGCGTTGGTGGAGGACAGCCCCGGCTGCTTGAGCGGCTGAAAGAAGGGTACCGTCAAACCGAGACCGCATCGTCATGGAGACGATGGGAGACGGTCGACGTGTGGTGAACGACAATCCCGGAGGAAGAACATTCAGCTGAGCAGTATGACATTCCTGTTCGATCACATGGCGCATGTCCACAGGAAGCGCCTGCATGGCCCGTCCAACGATCCCGCCGCCGCACGTCTTGTACCGCGGCAACGCGGCTTTCTCGATCACGGCGACTGCCACACCCGCCTTCGCCAGCCTCCACGCGGCGAGAGCACCAGCCGGTCCACTACCGACGACAATGACGTCATATGCGAAGTTCATGCATCACGCATGTGGCTATTATGAGGAAAGATCCTGACACCTTCTTACCTCCAGAACCTATCTGACACGAGAAGGCTATTGGAGATCGAGCATGATCCAGAGAGGGGGCGTCAGATAGTAGGCAGCGACGGACAGCAGCACGCCGACCACCGATCCGAGCAGGCCCGTCACGTACAGCCCGGCAAACGGAGCGAGCAACAAGATAACAATCATGAGCAGCGCAAGCCTCCGATGGCGTTCGTAGAACCGGCGGCGGTGGTCGCCGGTCAGTGATTCGAAAAAGCTGAAGTCGGATCCACCAGACATGGAGATTATGTTCCCCCTTCGCCCAACCGACGGTGGAATAACTCCAACGCCATGTCGTAGCCGATCCGGGCCGCGGCGGGATCGTACCGGGGACCTTCGTCGCGCATGAAGGCGTGCACGGCATTGAACTCATGCCACTGGAAATGCGCGCCGGCGTCGCTCAGCGCGTTGTAGATGAGCGCCCGACCTTCGCGGGGAATGTGCGGGTCCTGCCGGCCCCAGATCATCAGCAACTCGCCCGCGATCTCGCCGATCCGGTCCAAACTGTCGTCATGCATGCCCTGCCCCAAGCTGCGCTTGTGGATGTCGGTCGCGTAGAAACAGGCAGCGGCCAGCACATCACGCTGCATCGCCGCGCGAAACGCCAGATGCCCCCCGATACAAATGCCCACCACGCCCAACTTGCCCGTGCAGTGCGGTGACGACGCCAGATAGTCCAGCGCCGCGCGCGCATCGCCGTCGTAGCTCGCCAGAGTTTTGGTGATCTTATGCCGATTCCCACGTGCCGCGCCGGCCTCGTCGTAGACGAGGACCGTACCCGCCGGCTCCAGCTCGTGGAAAATCTCCGGTACCGCCACCATGAAGCCATGGCCCGCCAGCATCGCCGCCATGCGCCGGATAGGTCCCGTGACCTGGAAAATCTCGGAGTACAAGATCAGTCCCGGATAGCGGCCCCCTGCCACAGGGCGAAAGACATAGGTTCGCATAGACCCCGTCGGGGTGGGAATATCAGCCGATTCGCTGTCAGTGATGGTCATGCTTTCTCAGTGACGGTCTTGGAATTTCGAGGTCCTTACAAATCTTCCATGCAAGGAACTCGTTGATCGCTCAATGGCGAGGGATTGTAGCCAAATTTTCAGTTCCTGTCTTCAATTGTGTTAGCCTGTACCAGAGGGGAAGATTGATCCATGGTGCGTCTCATCCTATTCTTGATCGTGGCTGCCCTGGTCCTCGTCGGACCGCAACTGTGGACCAGGCGGGTGTTTGCCAAGCATAGCGCGCCCCGCGACGACTATCCGGGAACCGGGGGCGAATTGGCCAGACACCTGCTCAATCGATTCGACTTGCAGCACATCAAAGTCGAACCGACCGAGAAGGGCGACCACTACGATCCTCTCAGCAAAGCAGTCCGCCTGACACCCGCGATCTTCGATGGGAAATCTCTCACGGCGATTACGGTCGCCGCCCACGAGGTCGGGCACGCCATTCAAGACCACCTGGGGTACCAGCCGCTCGCGGAACGCACCAAGCTCGTGAAAGTCGCGCAGAGCGCGGAGAAGGTCGGAGCGGTCCTGATGATGGGGATTCCGATCGCGGGAGCAGTAGCCCGAACCCCGGTCGCGAGTGTCGTCGTCATGATGGCCGGAATGGCGACGATGGGGATCGCCACGCTGGTCCACCTCGTCACGCTCCCAGTCGAGTGGGATGCCAGCTTTAGGCGCGCCCTTCCCGTACTCCGGCAGGGCAACTACCTGACACCTGAAGATGAGCAAGGGGCACACAGCATTCTTACCGCAGCCGCACTGACCTATGTGGCGGCTTCCCTAGCCAGCCTGCTGAACCTGTGGCGCTGGATCGCCTTCCTGCGGCGATAAGCAGGCCACTCACTCGAACTTGGTCCAAAACGGCATCGAGCTCGCCGGTGATTGTTCGCCTTCCAGGCGTGAGGAGAGGACCGGCGTCACGAAGCTTTGGCAGGTCGCGGGCGAAGTTCAGCCTGTACGCGTTCAAGCACAAACAGCTTCAAGAGGGTTTGATACGGTACGTCGCGCTTGTTGGCCAAGGTCTTGAGTTGGTCCAGCAGCGACTTGGGCAGGCGGAGGGAAATAGTTTCCGTCGACGGTTTCAGGCGCGGGAACAACAGCCGGCGTCCCTTGGAGTAGTCGACATACGCCGTAGAATCGTGTGAAGCCCAAAAAGCGGCCTCCGCTTGCTCAGTCTTGAACGTCGGTCTGCTTTTGAGCTTGCGCATGGTAGGTTCTCCGTTCCTTAGGACTCATGTCGCGCGCAGGGATTTCTGTCATTCCGCGCTCACCGCGATCCCGATCAATTCTCCGGCAGCATCCTACCCAGAGCCCTTCAATTCACCCCCCCCTGTATAGTGAGTGCTACTGCTTACTCCTGCCGATTCGAATGCGACCCGGGCTCATCACAATGAAGCTTCCAGGCAACTCATCCTGAGCCTCGGCGACGAGATTCACGACAGCCGCTGGAAGAATCTTTCGAGCGTTTGCAGGATAACGAAAGAGAATGACGCCGTGAGACATTTGCGAGTGTGCGTAGACGAGCTGTCCGAAGTCCTTGTCTTCCGTTAGGAGAATGCGCCCTTGACGATGCGCCAGATCCATAACTGCCGCGTCATCAGAGCCCGGCGACAGTTCTGCCACCGCCACCACATCATGGCCAACGGACCGAAGCGCCCGCACAACGGAGAAATCACAGCTTTCGTCGGCTAGGAAGCGCACGGATTAGCGTTTGGTTCTCTTGCGCGATGGGGCACCCACCATCACCGTTTCCTCATGTGCTACGGTATCGGCTGCATAGCCGATGGCGGCTTGGATATCGGCTTTGGTCAGCCGAGGGTAGGCATCAAGCAGATCGGCTTCTGTTGCCCCTTCACTGAGTTTTCGAAGGATCAGCTCGACGGGAATGCGCGTGCCCCGGATGACAGGCTTGCCCATCATCACTTTGGAGTTCATCTCAATTCGATGTGTAGTCATGAGAGGCTCCCGAAACGTCAAACATGCGTAGCATACCACACTTAAGCAGTCGCAGACAGTCAGTCGCCATCATCTTCAACCACCACACAGCCTCCCATCTGGATGACCCGATTGGACGTCACCAGCCTTCAATCCTTGAGTTGAAGACATTAATTGCTCTTGTGCCTTGGGTTCACCTCACGCCGGCATCAATGTCACGTGCACCGTGCGCTCGCGCGGGCCGTCCAGTTCGACCAGCATCACCGATTGCCACGTGCCGAGCACCAGCTTCCCGCCCGAGACCGGCACCGTCAGCGACGGACCGAGAATCGACGAGGCCATGTGCGACCAGGCATGCGCGGGATTATGCGCGTGTTGAAACTGAATGCGTGGGATCATCTTCTCGACGACTTGTAACAGATCCTGCTCCGTCCCCTCCCCAATCTCCCCCGTTGTCACGGCCGCCGTCGTGTGCGTGACAAACAGCACGCAGACTCCGTCCTGCAGCTTGGCTTTCCGGACTATCGCCTCAAGCCGATCGGTCAAATCCACGACCTCTTTGGGAGCTGAGGTTTTGATGCGGAGCACTTCGGCCATGGGAGCACACCCTCAAAGATGGAGAAGTTTCATTCTAGGAAGCTGAAAGGGTTGTGGCAAGAGTGAACGGCGACCTAAAAACTTACGACCTCTGAGTTCTCCACGGTCTATAGGAAGACTATGAGACCATGCAACTGACAAAACGATTGATTCCAGCGAATCCACCGAGAGACAATGCCAACGCTATGAGGACCGACTACATTCCGTCATCTGTAACAGCTGGTCGCGCGACTTTGCGGTGGGGCAGAATCGTTTTGGTCGCCGGCCTGCTGGTCTCGACCTCGTGCGCGAAGTCCCTCGACATGTCAGGCGACCGCATCGCCGTGCCGGGTAACGAATGGGGCGTGGTCGTTGGATCGGTGGAGGTCGAACCAGAAAAGCCCGAGAGGCCGTCGAACATCCAGCCCCTCGCCAACGAGACCTTCATCCTCAATGTCGTCCAGATTCAGCCCGGCGATCCCGAAGGGCTCAGCCCCTATGCCGACACGTATGAACTGACGAGCAAGGCCGATGAAGCCAAACTGTTCGTCTCGCGGTTGCGTCCCGGCCGCTACCTCATTCGCTCCTTCCAGGCGTCAGGCTTCATGGGACTCGGCGGCGACATCAAAGCCGTGTTCACGGTGGAACCAGGCGCAGTCCGCTACATCGGGCGGCTCCATATCCTGGTCCCCCGGTATCTCTCGCATGACCGTCCCTATCGGTTCACGCTGGAGAATGCCCAACAAGCGGATGTGGCGAAGCTCGCCGAAAGCCATCCAGACTTGGCGAGCGCTGTGCGCGAAGCGCCGATGGAATTGCGCCCGGCCACCCCGTAACGGCTATGTGACGAGCGGAAAAGACTCCCGACCCCTTTGTTTTCTCCGCAATCCCCCTCGTTTCTTGCCTCTCGTGGCCGTAGTTCACGACATGCTGGGCATTGGGAAAGGGATCGGCTATATTGCGGCCTGTGAGCATTTGATGGCATTGAGCAACAAGGAATGGTGCGATGGCGACAACGAGCTACACGGCGATCGTCGAAAAGGAAGGCTCAGGCTACGTCGCCCTCTGTCCTGAACTGGACGTGGCTAGCCAGGAAGATACGGTCGAATCAGCTACGGCCAATCTCAAAGAAGCCGTCGAACTCTTTCTCGAATGCGCCGATCCTGCCGAACTCGAACGCCGCCTCCACACGTAGGTGTTTGTCGAGTAAAAAGACTCCCGGTCCCTTTGTTCGACTTTTGTAGTCGTGCGGTCAGCGGAAGAGGCGCGGCGTGCGGCGGTTGCCTAGCCATACCAAATATGGTATGGCATAAGTGGAATGTGGGAGATCTACGAACACCGCCGAGCTGCCAAGCGGCTGGATCGTCTCCCGAAAGAAATCCTCAAGCGGTATGAGAAGTGGAAGGATATCGTGCAGATCTCCGGCCCCGTAGGGCTTCGCCTGATCAAGGGTTTCCACGATGAACTCCTTCAAGGAGTATGGAGAGGACATCGGTCGTCCCGGCTTGGCGAACAGTATCGGGTGATCTATCAGATCGATGAACAGGGCCTGGCGGTGGTGGTCATGGATGTGACCGCTCACGATTACCGGAGGAAATCATGAAGACCAAAGACGTTCGTCCGGCACGAAGACGGATCACCGTATCGGTGGGAGAATCGGTCCGGATCGTTCGCGAGCTCCAGGAACTCACACAGAGCGAGTTGGCCAGACTGACTAAGATTCCACAATCCACGCTTTCCGCCATCGAGAACAACACCATCAATCTTGGCCTCGAACGAGCCAAGACGCTGGCGCGCGCGCTCCAGTGCCATCCCGCCGTCCTGGTGTTTCCAGGATGGGACATCAGAAAGAGCAAACAGACCGCAGCTTAGGTCTACCGCGGAACTATCGGAGCAGGTCGAGGGGCTCTGGTCGCATTCTGCGCCCGGCTACTCCCGTTCGTCTGCCTATTCCATAGCCATGGTGGAGTCGGGCAACGACAGGTCGTCATAGCCCGATTTGCCTCACAGGGTCGATAGGACACCAAGTTTCGAAACGCCGGTCAGTGGGCGGGGTCTGAGTCCTCCCGCGTTCGACCCGACATCACATCAAAATACAACGCCGGCAATCCGGCTTGCAGACCCATAAGTACAGGTGGAACCAGGCGCGGTCCGCTACATCGGGCGGCTCCATATCCTGGTCCCCCGGTATCTCTCGCACGACCGTCCCTACCGGTTCACGCTGCAGAATGCCCAACAAGCCGATTTGGCGAAGCTCACCGAAAGCCATCCCGACTTGGCAAACGACATGCGCGAAGCGCCGATGGAATTGCGCCCAGCCACCCCGTAACAAAGACTCCCGACCCTTTGTTGTCTTAATCAAGCGGAAGACGATTCGCTTTAAATATCGATTTCCGACTCCTTCATTCCGCTTCTAAAGCATACGTATCTGATGGGCAACTTCCATTTTGTGCGGAGGTGATCAACGAACTGTTTTTCAGCATTTGCTGTGCCCGGAGCTGCAACGATTAATTCAGTCGGGGGACCGCCATTAGTTTTTGCAATAAAGTAATACTGGAGAAGTTGCCCAATAGCTTGCCTAACTGCCTGTACTGCTCTCGGGTCGGATTTAACCTCTATAAAGACGACCCGCCTTTTTACCTTTAGGCAAATATCGACAAAGTTTTCTTCAACGACAACGGCCTTCCTACCGTATTTTGTTTTTAATAAGGAGGCCAGCTCATTTTGCAGTTCGTTGTGGACTAAGTCCACGAGCGTATCTCCACGCCCAGTCCTTTTTTGCTTGCCTGTGGGCTTGTCTTTCGTGGATCCAACTCGTCCTCTCCATTGCTTTTCCACCGAAGCTCTTCTGCCTGTTAGCGATACCAGGGAATACCGGTTCAGCCTGTTCACATAGTCGTTATTTTTTACGGGGATAGGAGGGGCGTACAGCGTAGCATCCTCGGGTTTGAAACGGATATTGAACAACTCAAGTGGTGAACATTGGAGAGCGGAGGTATCGCCGGATACTGCATGAATCTGTCGCCGCATTTGGCTCAACCATCCGCTCTTTTTGTATATTCTTACGGCATCCGAAGCTTGCGCGTCATTCAAGACCGTGCAGCGATTGATCTCCCCTATATATTGTCTATTCCTATCAGCCGTTATGGTAAATAGTCGTAAGTTTATATTAGAGCCCTTCAGTTTCTGGATCGATCTGTTAATAGGCTGGAGGAAACCATGCTTCCATCCGTCTATCATCCATTGAAAGTTGAATAACCACTCTTCATGACCGAAACCATTCTCTGAGGCATATGTTCCATCCGCTTCCGATTCAGATGCATCTCCACTAGGCTGTATCCAGTTTTTGGTATTCCAACAGACACGTGCGATATAGGTTGAGAGGCTATTAGTACCGACTGCTACGCGTTTGCGGGTCAGGCGTGCCACATCAACCAGGTCTATCGGTTCGATGGCATATCGTTGGGATTTGCCCACCATAATCTCTATTGGCAGCCAAGTATCATCCCAATGGACCGGAACCTGGTGTGACCACAGAGTGCCATTCTCATCAATAATCCGAGTATGCGAATCAAAAATGTAGGGTCTCGCCTTTCCACCCTTAATTGTTCCCTTACCGATTATCTTATGACCTTCCTTTACGTATATGACATCTCCTGGCTTCATCTCATACGCGAGCCGATGCAAGCTAACTTTTCTAGGGACAGATAGCCCACCACATACGCGCAAAAACTCTCTCTCAGCAACTTTGGATAGGTCTGTTTTTGAAACCCTCCTGTATGTAATAGCAGCGATGCCCTGCTCCCTACATACTGGCCACATAGACGTACCACCAGAGCCGCAGCGCATCGCCATCCGCCAACTCCTCATACGTCCTCCTTAGCCCTACACTGACTTACATGCTCATTAGAGGCGCAAGTAGAAGGTTCCAATACAAGATCAAGGGACGTGACATAAGGTCGAAAAACTAATCACCGTAACTTTCTCGTCTATTTATCCACTATCAACTTTGTTACGGCTCTGCCTTTTCGGATGGGATTGATTCATAAATTGATTTCGCTAAGACGGCGAATGCTGCGTCTCCAAACTCTTTATCGTCCATGTAGCGGGTCACGATCTTGTCGTTGTCGGCCATGCGCTCTACCATGAGATTCTCAAGTAGCTGGCGTAGGCCGAGCTGAAACTTGTCGAATGGATTGGCTCGCTTGAGCTTGACGACCTGTTCGTTGTGAGTGGCCTTCTCGCGAATCTGCTCGAAGAAGAATCGGTCTTCGTCGGTAAAGCTCGTGCCAAAGCGTTCGTTCAGCACCTTGATGATTTCTGAAAGCGGAGCTTTCTCTTCCCTTGCCTTGCCTGTGCCCACATGCGTAGGGCTCTTGACCCATTCCGGTTCTCCTTCTCGCAAATCAATCTCTCCCGAATAGATACGTTGAAGGCGGTAGTATTGCAGTCCAACTTCGTCTCCAATCTTCACTCGCTCAGCAGCGCGATCGAGCGGCAGATGCGGCAAGAGGAATCGCCCGAAGCTATACAACATCTCTAGTCCTGGATCACACCAGGGCATGACTTGGCTCAAGAATGAGTAGAGGTTCACATAGCCCTTCAGCTTCTCATGAAACTCGCTTCGCCTCATGTCATCCTGCATCGCCTTGAACCGATCGACCGCTGGTTGAAGGTGGAGGTGCATACCAGCGTGATCCTGCGCGCTCTGGCGAGCAATGGGCTTGTAAAATACCTTCGCAAAAGCCTCCACCTCGCTCCAGAAGTAGATCTGCACCGCATCCAGTTCATGCTTCAACGTCTCCAGCTTCTGAGGGTCTGAGGCTTCCTGCAGGCTCGTAGCATCGTAATAGGGTTTGAACGCCCGGTAGATGTCCGCGGCGTCATTCACAAAATCCAGGACGAACGGATTCTCTTTGCCAGGGATCTTGCGGTTAAGCCTAGACAGGGTCTGTACGGCTTGCACGCCGTCGAGGCGTTTATCCACGTACATCGCACAGAGCAGAGGCTGATCAAATCCAGTCTGGTATTTATTCGCCACGAGCAAGACTTGATAATCAGGCGAGGCAAACCGCTCTGGTAGTCGTTTTTCGCTGATGGATTCGTCTGTCATGCAATCCTTGTTCATTCCCGGCTCGGTGTATTCGAGACCAGAGTCAGGGTCCTTAACCGTGCCGCTGAAGGCGACGAGCGGACGCACATCGGAAATCTTGTTCTCCGCGATGTACCGCTCAAAGGCCTGCATGTATCGGACGGCGTGCAGGCGCGACGACGTTACGACCATCGCCTTGGCGCGTCCGCCGAGATGGCTCTTCACCTTCTGCCGGAAGTGCTCGATCATTACCTCGGTCTTTTGCTCGATATTGTGCGGGTGCAGGCTCATGAATTTGGCCAATGATCGGGCCGCCTTCTTCTTAGGCAGATTGGGATCATCCTCAATCGCCTTCACGAGCCGATAATAGGTTGCGTAAGTCGTATAGTTCTTGACGATGTCTAGAATAAAGCCTTCCTCAATCGCTTGCCGCATCGAATAGAGATGAAAGGCCTCCGGCAACCCGTTCGCCCATTTCCGCCCAAACAACTCCAGCGTCTTGCCTTTGGGTGTCGCGGTAAAGGCGAAAAAGCTGAGATTCAGTTGCTTGCCGCGTGATTGCATGATCTGGTTCAGCCGATCTTCCCAGTCCGGTAAATCCTCATCGCTTTCAGCTGTGGTCGATACACCGAGGATCGCTTTCAACTCGCGCGCGGTTTCACCGGTCTGGCTGGAGTGCGCCTCGTCGACGATGACGGCATAACGCCGCCTTGCAATCTCCGCCTCCCATTTGGCAGCCTCGGCTCGCTGTTCCGCCGTAGCATCCTCCTGTGTCTCTGCACCGGCGGCATACAGCAGCCCGCGTAATACAAATGGAAACTTCTGCAACGTAGTGATGACAATCTTCGTGCCGTCAATAAGGGCCGCCGCGAGCTGCTTAGAATCCTGGTCAATCGCTTTTACGACTCCTTGCGCGTGTTCTATCTGGTAGATCGCATCCTGCAACTGTCGGTCCAACACCTGCCGGTCGGTGATGACGACCACGCAATCGAACACCTTCGCGTCGTTGGAATCGTGCAGACTGGCGAGCCGGTGTGAGAGCCAGGAGATGCTGTTCGTTTTACCACTGCCGGCGGAGTGTTGGATTAGATAGTTCTGGCCAGGACCTTCCGTACGCGCTGCGGCAACAAGCTTGCGGACAGCATCCAGTTGGTGAAAGCGTGGGAACACGATCGTCTCGTGAGTGACGAGGCGCTGGCCGCCACGGCCGTCGTCCTGCTTGCCCTCTTTCTTTTCAAGAAACAGAAAGGAGCCAAGGATATCCATGAAGCTCCCAAACTGCAGTATGTCTTCCCAGAAGTACCCGGTCCGATAGCCGGACTCATACGGCGGGTTGCCTTCACCGCAAATGATTTGGCCGGGATGACTCCCACGGTTGAACGGTAGAAAGGACGTGTTCGCACCAGCCAGCCGCGTAGTCATGTACACTTCATCGGGATCGGCAGCGAAATGCACCAGCGCCCGCTTCTTAAACTCAAAGATCGGTGCACGTGGATCGCGGTCTTCCTTGTACTGGCGCACAGCATGCCGCCAGTTCTGTCCAGTGCCAGGATTCTTCAGCTCAATCGTCGCCACCGGCATGCCATTCACGCTCAGCACCATATCCAGCGTGCGGTTGTCACCGGGATGGCACGGCACCTGACGTGTCACTGTCAGTCGGTTCTTGCCAAACTTCTCCAACACTTCGTAGTTGGCGCCGTGAGCAGGTTTGAAGTAGGCGAGCCGAAAGGTCTTACCGAAAAACTTGAACCCATGCCGCAAGATATGTAGTGTCCCTTTGGCATCTAGTTCCTTGACCAACGTTATTAGCAACAGTGTTTCCAAACTCTCCGCGTGCAGCTTGCGCATCTCATTCCATAGATCACTCTGTGTGTCCTGAAGGAACGCAAATATCTGCACCGGAAACAACGCACGCTCCTTGTCCCACTCCGCATTGCTGCCGGATGCCCAGCCACCGCGCGTCAACAGGATCTCCTCAACATAGATCTCAAAAGCCCGCTCGTTGGTTTGGCCTGACATGAAGGATATTCCTATCTAACACTGGCCATCGATCTCAAATACCCGGTACTTTAACCATTTTGCGATTCCATCAAGATCTGGAAACAGTTGCTTATCAAAGACCCCATACTGGTCAAGACGACGGCGGATGTCATCATGAGCCTCGTGCTTGATAACTATCTCCAAATAATCCTTCTCCTCTAATGAAAGCATTGGCTGATGGCAAGCGAGGAGGACCGCATCTTGCGCCCGGATACGAGGCGACACATGCGGAGGATGGTAAATGACGTTCTCACTGATCTCAAAAGGGGTTATCAGAGACCCTTCCTCCTCTTTGACCACTTCTTTCTGTTCCGGCGCTAGAACAGCACCCATAGCACTAGTTGCAGAACTTATCTTTGACCCAGTATCAGTTTCTGACATGGTGGTGTCGTCGACACCGAAATCTGAATAAGCGGAGGGAATCGACACCGGAGTTGTCGCGGAATCAGGGACAGGCGTGATCGAATCTTCGCTTGGGCGACCAAGGTCACTAAAACGCAACGGCTCGCTAGTCAGTACATACACTGCGCTGTCCAGGGGCACGTCATTATCATCTAGCTTCGTTTCTCGAACAGCGAAGTATAGGGCGACGAGCGGATTGGTGGTCCAATCCATGAAGCGCGTAGGAAGTCCATGTTGCTGGGCAATAGCCAGTGCTTCCCAATCATTGCGAGGTAGGTGGCGAACGTAGGTGAGCAAATGATTAGTGAATACTCCGAGGACCTCTCGCTCTACTTGATCGCGCTGGAACAGTGAGATGGATTCCAGCTTCTGGTATCGCCCGATGGATGGTTTGAGAAGGTAACCCGCGTTCACTATTTTGTTCTGACCACGGAAGTAGATCCGCGCCTTTGGTAACTCCTTACGGACGGTGGAAAGGTATTCTTCGAAACTCTCAATGACGAACGGCGTGCTCATGGCGCGGTTACCATCCGCACATCAATCTTTCCCGTCACGGCGGCGGTGATTAGGGCCGTGCGGTATTCCTGCAATCGCTCCACCGCCTCCTCCACCTTCCCCACTAGTGCGTCTAGCTTCGCCGTCTCCTTGTCGAGATATGTGGCGATGGCGACTTGTTCGGGGAGGGGCGGCGCTATGAGTCGAAGGATGGGCAGTTTACTTGCCTTAAGTCCTTCCGCCGTTGAGCCAGTCGAAAGCGACTTGAGCTGAACCTGGAAGTGGTCGGACATCATTGCGAACAAGATAAACTCGCTATCAAAGTGAGCCGGACTCATTCGGAAACGGATAATGCGCTGGGCCAAAGCAATGTCCTCACGGTCCACGAGCGCAACATTTCCGAGCGGAGCTTCGGTGGTGAACAGAATGTCTCCTTTCTTCGGCAGTCCTCGCCGCATCACTTCGTTGTAGTCTTCCTTGGCGATGAACTCCTGGGACGATTCGTAATCGATAAATCCCATCCGAACGTTCCTTGCGGTGACAAGAAATACGCCATCGGGCTGCTTGTCCGGGGTCTTTCCGCGGTAGTCAGATTTTTCCGCCACATATTTCGTGAATGGCAGCACTTGCCAATGTTTCGGAATTTCGCCGTGCCAGTCCAAGCCGGACGGTTTGAGTAGTGGGTTTTCTGAGAGACCGGCGGCACGGGCTGCGGTGGGCGGTAGGCCGCGCGTGACGGTGCGAGAGATGAGCGCGGTGCGTTTCTCCCTCAGCCGCGCGATCAAGTCCCTCTTCTTAGCCATCAACCGGTCCACCCGCCCCATCTCCCGTTCGAGAAACGCCGCGATGGCTCGTTGTTCAACGGGAGGTGGCATAGGAACATGGAATGAGTTCAATGTTCCGATAGTGAGTTGATAAATCGTCGAAGTTTGGTAAAGCCCTGCTTGGAATTTGAATAGTCCTGAATTGAAAACCCAGAACGCAAAGTCGTTAGATGCGCTCCTGAAGATCGTGGTGAATGCCCCAAAAGTCAGACCTTCTTCCTGTTTTGTAATAAGCGCAGTTTTCCCAACCAAATCACGGCTTCCGTTCCGGGAACAAATAAGGAGATCATGCGCCCGAGTCCGCAGCTTTCGAGGAATTTCAGACGACACGAAGACATTGTCATCAAGAACAATCCTCCCGTCCTGGATATTTGAAGCCCTTAAAACAAGCGTGCCTTCTTCTTCATTCACCAGCTCATCAGGTGAATAGGTTAATCCGATGATCGAATCGCCAATCCATTTCAACCGCTTTACTTCCCAATGCTTCGGTACGTCGCCCAGCCATTCCACACCGCTGGGTTTGTAGTGTGGATAGGGCTGGAGCTTCACGAGGTGACCTCTTTGAGTAACTTTACGATGTCGTCCTCCAGCGCCTTGATATCATTTTCAATAACCTCTAGCGGGCGTGGCGGTTCGTAGCGGTAGAAGTGACGGTTGAGAGGGATTTCGTAGCCCACCTTAGTCTTACCGTGGTCAATCCACGCATCTGGCACGTGGGGTAGTACCTCACGTTTGAGATATTCCTCGATACTTTCCTTGAGCGGCACCGTCTCGGTGTCGCGCAGGTCTGCGTCCGGCTCGGGCTGGCCGTCGCGGTCACGGCAGATCTCAGCGGTCTCGTCGCGTTCACCAAGGGCAGCGATCACGGCCTTGAGTTCGGGGGCACTTAGGCGCACGCCGCGCGTACGGTCCACATCGCGGAGCACCGTGAGGAACTCCTTCCGGTCCTTGAAGAGCTTCTGCTTAGTTGCGTGGTCAAAGGCACGGAGCAGTTCGCGGATATCCTTCTGCCGCCGCTTGCCGGCTTCGATTTCTTTTTCGCGGGCGACAGGGTCTTTCTTCGTACTACTGGCGAGGTTCTTGAAACCGCTCTCGTCGTCGAGCCGGACGATGCGTTCGGCGCTGGCCTGGAAGTTCAGCCGCATCGGACGTTCGACGGTGATCTTGTGGTAGCCAAAGTCTTCGTTGTCGAAAATCTTGCTGACTACTCGCTGGCGCTGGATGGATTGGTGCGTGATAGGGTCTTCTTCGATGAATGTACGTGTCTCGTCATTCTTGAACTTGCCAAAGATCTTGGTGATTTCACCGATGTGGTCAGGATCTTTTTCCTTATCCGATGGATCGCCGATGCGGCGGCGTTTGTTGCCGAGGCTCTTTTCCATCTGCACCCAGAACTGTCGGGCATCAATGAGCTGCACCTTACCCTTGCGGGGCTTTTCCTTCCGGTTCGTGAGGACCCAGAGGTAGGTGGAGATGCCGGTGTTGTAGAAAAGCTGTTCAGGCAGCGCAACGATGGCTTCCAGCCAGTCATTCTCGATGATCCAGCGTCGGATTTCACTTTCGCCTCCACCCGCATCACCTGTGAAAAGCGGCGAACCGTTGAAGACGATGGCTAAGCGGCTGCCGCCGTCCTGCGGGGCGCGCATCTTCGACAACATGTGCTGAAGGAAGAGCAGCGCACCATCGTTTACTCGGGGTGTGCCAGCGCCGAAGCGCCCACTGAAGCCAAGGGAGTCACGCTCGTTCTCAATGTATCTCTGTTGCTGCTTCCACTCCACGCCAAAAGGTGGATTGGCCAGCATGTAATCGAACGTCCATTTCATGCCATCCGACGTACGATCGAACCCGTCTTTCGTGAACGTGTCACCGAGGATGATGTTGTCGGCGTCCTCGCCTTTAATGAGCATATCCGACTTGCAGACAGCCCAGGCTTCGTCGTTCCAATCCTGCCCGAAGAGCTTGGGCTGTGCATCGGCATTGAGGTCACGTATGTACTTTTCAGAAACGGACAACATGCCTCCCGTTCCGCAAGCGGGATCGTAAATGGTTTTGACGACGTGGCTGCGGGCCAGATCTTTCTCCGGCGAGAGGAGCAGGTTAACCATCAGCTTGATCACTTCGCGTGGAGTGAAGTGTTCTCCCGCTTCCTCGTTCGATTGTTCCGCGCCGATCCGGATGAGTTCCTCGAAGACGTACCCCATCTGCATGGGGTCCACACGTTCAGGCGATAGATCGATCTTCGGTTCGATGAAGGCGTTGATGACGAGGTACAGCAGGTCCTTCTCGGCCATGTAGGCGATTTGCTCGCTTAACTTGAACCGCTCCATGATAGCGCGGACGTTAGGAGAAAACCCATTGATGTAGCTATTGAGGTTTGGCGCGAGGTGGTTAGGATCATCAAGAAGGCCGTTGAGCCCGCTGCCTTTTTCAGGCTTCGCCATCGTGAATTTGGAGAGATTGTAAAAGGGCACTTTGGTAAGTTGGGAAACCGGTGTCGGATGATGTTTTCGCCCTTCGTCTTAATGACGGCATGCTCCTTCAGCACTTGCAGTTTCGTCGGAGCCAGAACGCAATCGAAACGGCGCAGAACGGTGAGCGGAAGGATGACTTTGCGATACTCGTTCCGTTTGTAAGGCCCGCGCAGCAAGTTGCAAATACCCCAGATGAAATTGGCCATTTGGGAATGAGTTTCAGTAACCATCAATTACCCTCGCTTTGTGTAAGGCATAACTCTCGAGATATGTTTGGGGAACATTCGTTGCCGCAGAAGTAAGTTAAAGACTTGTGTTTCTCCTAATTTTCCGCCGGAGCTTACCCGTTTCCCTCTCAGAAATCACGTCCCCTCTGATAAGTACGTAACCCATCCTCCCATTAACCCGAACGGGCTCGGCGTACGGGTACACGAAGACTTCCCCTCTAAGGAATGACGACCTGGTGTGAAGAATTACCTGCTCTACCCTCCTGGTCAGTTGCCAGCGCTGGTGCGCTCACCCCACTCCTGGAAGAAATCCTTCCGGGGCAAGCGAAAAGTCTGAATAGGAGGTACACTTCAATAGAAGGGCCCATGGAGGGGCCAGGGGTGCTCGAACCACGAGGGACGGTATGAAACCCAAGATTCTGGTCATCGATGACAGTGCCGATAGCTGGGCCTTGCTGAATGCTGTCCTCCAATCGCATGGCTATGCGCCGGTGTGGGCGGCCGATGGGATGCAAGCCATGAGCGTGGCCCGGACGCATCAACCCCAAGCCATTCTGCTCGATCTGGGCCTGCCCGGAGGCGATGGTTTCCTCATCTTGGAACGGCTCAAAGCCAACAAGTTCCTGAGCCATGTGCCGGTGATCGTGATCACGGTCCGCCCTCCCAACGAGGGCGAGGAGAAGGCGCTGAAGCTGGGCGCCGCCTCGTATGTCCAAAAGCCCATCAAAGTCGACGAGCTGATAGCCACTCTCCAGCAACTCCTGGCTCCCGCAAAATAAGTTCTTCCATCTGCTAGGCCGCTGACGGAACTGTGGCGACCCACCCCGCGATTTCCTGTAACGTTTTGGTGCCATCATGCAATAATGCCATGAGGTACTAGCTGGAGGAATCATCCATGCCGACAGATACCCGAACTACCATTTATTTGAAGCCCAAAGTCTATCGCGCGCTGAAGGTCAAAGCCGCCACGACCGATCGATCGGTTTCAGACTTAGTGAATGCCGCGGTGCTGGAATCTCTTCGTGGAGATGCTGTCGATCTGGAGGCGTTCGATCGCCGCGCGAAAGAACCATCCCGTCCGTTCGAAAAGGTGCTTGAGAACCTGAAGCGAGACGGATCGTATACGGGATCGACGATGCTGCCCGTCTTGTGGAAATCATCAAAATCGGTCACCGGCGGGAAGTTTACCGCTAAAAGGTGACGCTTAAGCAGTCAGCTCACAGCTCCATGCTGTAACACGCTGTGCGGTTGAACAGTCAGTTCTTCAGCTTTCTCGCGAGATCCTTTTGAGAGAGACCGGCCTTTTCGCGCAGCGCCGCAATCTGCAACGCTACGTCCCACGCCTCTCCCGCTCGCTTGAACCGCCTCGCAAAACTCGGGTCTCGGAGTTGCTGTTCGAGATGAAGGTCAAAATTGGTTTTCTTCATCATTCCATTCTCTCTCGCCAGTCGCCCTTCCGGAACTAGTAGCTGAGGGCGGGCCAGAGTAGAGCCAGTCCGCCGTCATCCTGCTTTTGCAATGACCTGCAGCCTGACTCGGGTTTTCTTCTGAAGCGCCTTGATGATTCCGAAGAAGTTCTCAGTGCTGGGATTGCCGCGAGGAGCGAGCATCCGATGGAGGCTTTTGCTCGGCTTGTGCAGTGCAACCGCCAATTCCTCAAAGCCGACAGTGGCATTGACGAGATCGCGTAAGACCGCTTTGCCGACATTGGTCTCACCTGCAAGATAGGCGTTGATTGCTTCGATAAAGAGGGCTTCTCGAAAGCGAGGATCACGTTGCGCCCGTACCGCAACGGTTTCTTTGAATTCTCGCGTGAGCGTCATGGTAGCTCCGTTTCGGATTAGCCGTTCTGCTTGACGTTCAGACGCCGGTAGTCGGTCCATCGCACTTGTGCTGCGTCGATGGCCTGCTGCTGACGTTGCTTGCTACTTCCGCCCAAGAGAATGATGATCCGGTCTCCATCCTTCCCAAAATACACTCGGTACCCAGGGCCAAAATCGATTTTCCTTTCGAACACCCCTCCCCCAACTCCCTTCACATTGGACCAGTTTCCTGCGACTAGCTGATAGAGGGCTGTAGTCACCTTGGTAGCAGCCGGTGCATTGAGTCCATTGAACCATGTGGCAAATGGCGACCGTGCGTGCCTATCAACATATTCGATGATCCGAATGTCCACCGCTTCACATGGTAACGTTAATGTTACTACAAGTCTTCATGGGACGGCAAGGGTCTCATAGCAGGTTGCGCGCACAGAATGCTCTTATTGATTACTTATTATAGTTTAGGAATTTACATTTATATTAGGCGGATTGCAAATGGTTGGCGGTGTATGGCTGATCTTAAGCTATCCGGCTTGGAGGTCGTGGACTTGATCGATAAGCCGTTGGAGCTTGGCGACGGCGTGGCGGCGCTGGTCGGGGGTCATGCGTTGATCGATGGCCAGGGTCATGGCTTTGGCATTTACGCGCATTTGGCGGACGGCAGTTAGATAGGACCGGGGAGCAGTCTGGTCAGGGTGCACGAACATGGTGCGGAGTTCTTTTGCGATCCGTTCAGGTGTCCGAGGTTGTTGGAGAAGGGTCAGGAGTTCCTGCTGGCGCTGCTGCTGATAGGCGACAAAGGTCGGTTGGACATCGGGGAGCGTGAGGCTCCACTCACGAATCTGCGCCTGCTGTTCTTTGGTCAGCGCCCCTAGCCAGTCTTTCACCAAATCCAGAGTGGTCTGCGCTCGCTTCTTCAATCGCTCCGATTCGGAAACCTGGACGAGGCGCACGGCCTTGGCGTTGTCCTTCTGCAAGGCCGACTCGAAGGTGCGCACCTGCCGGGCGTCGACTGAGGCGAGAAGGGCTCCGCTGTCGGCCACGACGCGCTCAAAAAGGTCGGTCCGCAGCCGATCGTAGCTGGCATAGGCCCAGTCGATATCCGGCCCCGTGAGTCCCCGTTCGACCCGCTGACGCACCTGCCTGAGAAAGGTCTCATACTGCGGTAAGGCTTCGTGCCGATGCCGTTCGAGCAAGGGCGTGAGCCGTTCGGCCAGCTCATGCCGCTGGGCACTATTGAGGTCGAAATAATGGTCGGCCTTCCAGAGGATGATGCGGTCCGCAAACCGATAGGCGGTGGTGGTGTACGAGCAGCCGGCGAGGGCCACCAGCAGCACGACGAGGCACCACGACCAGCGAGACAGTCGTCCCCGCGCACTCCTCTCCCCTGTGATCCAATCACTCATCATCGTACTTATATGTTCTCAAGCAAAATGGAATGGGGATGCTAGGCGAAACCCTTGTACTGGAGCTGACGTGGTGCGGGTCTACAAGTACCGAGATGAAAATGCCGCTAGCAAGACGATCGTGGCCGGACGGTTAAAAATGATAGGCCAGGCCGCCCATGAACCAATTGGTCCGGAGGTCCCCTTCGAAGTGATGATCGGAGAAGTCGACCGTCGCCCGGGCATGTTTGTATTCGGTGAAGAACGCGACATGTTTCGTCAGAAACACCTTCGTGCCGACGAGCACATTGAACACCGGATACACGTCGGTTTCGCCTTGAGGCGCCGTACGCAACAGGGAGACGCCGATACCACCACCGACTCCGATATACGGCTGAATGCGTGCCCCCGGATAGCGCGCGATGACGTTCACCGTCATGTGGTTGACCGAGAGGCCCACGCCCGGCGTTCTGCCGTTCTGTTGAGTGACGCCCAAGATCGGCGCACTCGCCGTGACGCGTTGCTCCGTGATATTCGCGTCGCTGTGGGAAAAGTCGAATTCCAGGCCCAGCCAGTTGAGATTGCCCTCTAAGAAACGCCCGCCCTTGATGCCGAACGCCGCTTGGTTGTTGAGGTCCAGATCGTTCGACGTCACCCCACTGAAATTACCCGTTCCCCGCACGTTGGCCAGATCCTGCGGAAATTGGAACCCGCCCTGACCGGCGATGTACCACTCCGCTCGACTCACCCCAGACCAGGCGAGCCCCCACAGACCCAGCACGAGCAAACAGACGAACAGGGATCGTCGACGCACGATGGACCTCCTGTTAGGCTTCACACGACGCGACCCAGGCACCTACTACAGTCGGATGACACGCAGCTTTCTTACAGACTCGTCGTTCCGAGCTACATTAACTGTGAAGCGCTATAAGTATTGAATCGTTCGAGGATGAGTGCCTAAACCGGAGGGAGTCTTCAATGCCGGTTGGTAGGCTGTGCTGGATTATTCCCCGGATGACCTTGCCAGCGCTGTTTTAAGGAAGATTGAAGCCTGAACTCTGCTGCTTCCAGCCGCTTTCGCTCAGCTTCAAATGAATGGCGTCGCGTAACGACTTGCGTCGAACAAATTTCATATTTCAGAAGGTTTTACCGATTGGCTGATGCGAGCCAATTCCTTGAGAAACTCCTCTTGATCCTTCTTCTCTGCAGTACGGGTTCTGATCTTGTCATTCAAATGGCGTTGGCCGGTAATGTCCGAATTCTTGAGCTGTTCGATCCAGCCGTACAATTGCCGAGAGATACTCAGGCAGTTGGATTTCAGAGCACCGATTTCAGATTTCAGAGAGGAGAAGCTCGGAATGCGTTCAAGAAGACATAACATCGAGCGAACTTCGCCGGAGGAGCCGCGAGCGATGTAGAGGAATGCCAGCAGTTCGTTGGTCGTCCCACGCTCGAATCCTTCGGCGATGTTATGGGAGACCGACAGCGCAGCGCGCTCCAGTTGGTCACGTAATCCTGTGTGGCCTCGAAAGGCTTGATGTTCAGTGAGGATATATGTGCGGCGAGCTAGGTCGATGGCGGCTTGCCACACCGGAAGGTCTTCGAAGGACTTGTACTTCATCGAGGCCTGCAGCGAATCTAGGATCTCACATCTCAAATCTCAGATTTCACATGGCAGATTTCAGCATGACACTTTTCTTCTCCATCATCTGAGATCTGCTCATCTGAAATGTGAGATTGACTCCTCCGTTTCAATCGCCCGCGATTCGGCGGAGATTCGGCCGGACGTCAGTGAATGCGGAGCTTACCCGTTTCAGTCGGAGAAAGCAGCTCCCGATTGGAGGAAGTTCCGAGCCGGGCTTCATCGGAGGTGAGTCCTTATATCGGAATGTCGCGGGTACCGTCGTAGATGGTTTGGGATTGGAACGACAGCTTGACGATGTCGCCGTCCTGGACGGGCGAATCTTCGCTTCCGATCTTCTTGTTGACGGTGATGAGCGCTTGGCGGTTTTTGATGTATTGTAGCAATGGTCCCAGTTGCTCAGGATTCGCCTCAATGAGTTGCTTCACGGTCGTCGAGCCGGTAACCGGCACTTCGAACTCATGTTCATCGACAGCCGCGCGTAACGTTTGTCCAAATATTTGTATAGAAACCATCGAATCCTTTCAGCTCTTCTCCCCTTCGGCAGCACGATAGGCGTCCTGCAGCAATTGGGCGACATGTTTGACTTCGACGGCCTCGCCCAATCCGTTCTTTAATTGAATCATGCACGCCGGACAACTCGTCGCCACCACGTCGGCGTCTGCTTGTGCGATCGCGCGGGCCTTTCGTTCGAAGATCTTCTGCGACGTGTCGTAGTCCTTCACCACGTAGGTTCCCGCGCCACCGGCGCAACGGTCGGCATCCTGCATCTCCACGAAGTCGACTCCGGGCAAGGACGACAGGACTTGGCGCGGCTCTTTTGTCACCCCGGCTGCTCGAAGATGGCACGATGAATGATACGTCACGCGCTTCGTAACCCCATCCGCTTTGGCCGTGGCGGGATGTTGAGAAGAACGAGCGACGAATTCAGAAATATGCACCACCTTCTTGGCCAATGCTTCAGCTTGGCGGCGTTCCGGTCCATCCGGGAAGAGCGTGGGATAGTCCTTCAGCATCAACGTGCATGACGCGCAGCCGGTCACGATCGTTTCATACGCGGCGAACGAGCGAAGGTTGAATCGTGCTCCTTCACGCACAAGATCGGTGTGTCCGTAGGTTTGAATCGGAGTTCCCGAGCAGCGTTGAGGCGGCAGAGCCGGCTCGACTCCATGCTTTTTCAACACCTCGATGACCGCGTCCCCCACCCCATCGTCGAAATAGTTGGCGGCGCAGCCATGGAAATAGGCCACCGGCCGTGCCGGCGAGGAGTCTGTCCCGCCCGGGATCAAATGTGGATATCGATCGCGTAAATTCCGTGGGGCCAGTTTCGGCAACACGAGGTCGTGCGGCAGGCGTGCCGTCGGGGCCAAGGCTTTCATGATCGGCGCCGTGATCCGTTCGACCAGCTTCCTGAAGAAGGGTCGGTCCCATATCTGCTGCGTACTCCCCAGAAACCGCAACAACGACTCAAAGGCCGCGCCGCGCGCCTGCCGCCTGAAGATCCAACCGGCCAACCGGTTCGGATGCTCCGCCCGCTTCTGTAGAATGAGATCGGATACGTCCACCCCCGCCGGACAGATGGTGCGGCAGGATTTGCAGTTCAGACAGGCTTCCACCACCCGCTTCGAGTTGAGGTAGCTGTAATCCTTCGCGGTGACGATCTCGAACCAGCCCCGTGAGCTCATGTCCTCGGATTGAAAAACATCGTACACGGGGCAGACCGAATTGCACTTGGCGCAGGTCGCGCAGGACTTCGACAATCTGGTGTAGTCGATATGTTCGGTGAACGGGACCTCGCTCAGTTTGATGCCGGGATTGAGCACATTCCCGGGATCGAACGCCTTTTTGACCTGCACAAAGAGGTCGTAGAGTTCCTCACCGAACATGGTTTTGACGAACTCGGCGCGGACACGGCCGTCGCCATGCTCGCCGCAAATCGAGCCGCCGAACCGATTCAGCACGGTGGCATGGACTTCCTGATACGCACGCACCATTTTTTCGAAGTCGCCGGAGTCGTTCACATCCAACAGGGGAACGATGTGCGCATTGCCGTTGCCGATATGGCCGAAGATCGCCACCGGCACCCGCTGTCCATCGAAGAACTCCTCCAGGTACCGGATCAGCTCGCTGATGCGTTCAGCCGGCACGACGACGTCGTCGACGAAATTGATCGGCTTCTTTTTGGGATCGAATCGATAAAGCGTCGGGTACAGCGCCTTTCGCGCTTTCCAGAGCTGCTCCCGGCGCTCGGCATCGAATGCCAGCGTCGGCTCCGACGCCAGCTTGTAGGGCCGGCAGACGGAAGCCATGGCGTCGGCCCGCTCGCGGAGATCGGTGTCGAGGGAATCCGCATCCAACTCGACCAATAACGTCGCCGCCGCGTCAGCCGGAATGCCGTGCTTTCCACGACCGATCAAGTTGAGCGTGTTGGCATCCATGACTTCCAAGGCGCTGGGCCGGAGTGTCAGGAGCCTCGGCACGGCCTCCCCGACCTCTTCGAGACTTCGAAAATGAATGAGCGCGGTCAGGGTGGACTTGGGCTTGTCGACCAACGTGAGTCTGGCTTCACTCACCACACCCAGCGTCCCTTCGCTTCCGACAAAGAGCTTGGGGAGATCAAAAGAGCCCCGCGCAAGTCCGTCGGCCAACCCAAACACATTGTATCCGCAACTATTTTTGCTGACCGTGGGCCGCTTCGCGGCGATGAGATCCGCATGGGCCTGGGTCATGACCAAAACATCACGCAGAGCCGGCTCCGTCGTCAGGAGGCGCTCTAGCGAAGGATCGTCGAGGGCATAGGCTCGCGCCTCGATCCACGTCGACGAGGTCAGACAGAGCCGGAGACTTTGGACATTGTCCTTCACCGAGCCGTATCGCAAGGTATGAGGCCCGGACGAATTATTGGCGACCATGCCGCCCAACTTGCACATGTCCCCACTCGAAGGGTCAGGCCCGAACAGCAGGCCCTGCAAGCCGAGCTGCTTGTTCAATTCGGCCAAGACGATCCCGGGCTGCACCCTGGCCCACCGCTCTTCCCGATTCACTTCAAGGATTCGATTCAGACGCGACACATCGAGGATGATGCCGGAACCGATAGCGGACCCGGTCAGATTCGTCCCGGCCGCCCTAGGCGTGAGTGGAATCCCTCGAGAGACGGCATAGGCGACGGTCGCGGCGATATCATCTTCGGACTCGACCAGCACGACCGCCTGCGGAGGAATTCGATAGATACTGGCATCCACGGCATACGCCGTGATCGTGGGCACGTCGTCTTTGACTTTCTCGGCGCCCAACAGCGCGCGAAGATCGTGGGCAACGGCGCGAGTTTTTATCGGCACAATCAAAGTGGGTGAAGCCGTCATAAACGTTCGTGCATCTTAGCCTGCGGACTCTTCGAAGAACCAGCTTGTCGGTCGCCATCAAATTCTCCTACAATGGGTGCGCCTTATGGAGCGCCCGACTCTCTATATCACACGCCTGTTGCCTCGACCGGTGCTCGACGCCATCCCTGGACCGTATCGGCTGCTGGCCGAACCAACGGATCGGCCGCCGACAGAGGAGGAACTGCGCCACGGCTTTGCCAAGGCCCAGGCGGTGATCTGCACCCTGACGGATCGTATCGATGCCGCGGTGTTGTCCCACGCCGCAAATGTGAAAATCATCGCCAACTTTGCCGTGGGCTACAACAACATCGATCTCCCAGCCGCAGCCCAACGCGGCATCGTCGTCACCAATACACCAGACGTGCTCACCGATGCCACCGCTGATCTGACCTGGGCGCTGTTGCTTGCGCTGACAAGGCGCGTCGTGGAAGGCGATGTCTGGCTGCGAACCGGGACGTGGCCGGGATGGACACCGACACAGATGCTGGGCGCCGACGTGTCGGGGAAAACGCTGGGCATCATCGGTATGGGGCGGATCGGACAGGCGGTCGCGCAACGGGCGGCTGGGTTTCGGATGCCGGTGATCTATGCCGGCCGTCAGCATGTTTCAAGCCCGCCCGGCGTTTCATGGACCCGGCGCTCCCTCGATGAAGTCCTCTCGGAGTCGGATGTTCTTTCGCTCCATGTGCCGCTCACCGAGTCCACTCGCCATCTCATCGATCGCCGCAAGCTCGCGCTGATGAAGCGGACTGCTTTTCTCATCAACACGTCGCGCGGCCCGGTCATCGACGAATCCGCCTTGGTGTCGGCGCTTGAGGCAAAATCCATCGCAGGCGCCGGACTGGATGTCTATGAACAGGAACCGGTTGTCCCTGCTGGATTGATCTCGCTGCCGAACGTGGTGCTGCTCCCCCATCTGGGATCAGCCACGCTCGAGACCCGTGTCCGTATGGGGCTCATCTGCCTGGACAATATTGCAGCGGTGTTGGGAGGGAGGCCGGCGCCGAATCAGGTCATCTAGCAGGATGTTGAAAAAGTCCTCCAGCTTCGTTCTCGCATCGCTCAGAGGCTCAACATACAGAACAGAGTATGCCTCGCCTCTTCGCTCGTTGCGGCCTTGCCGAGAGGTCTTTTTGAACATCCTGCGGGCTATACTGGTCGATTCAGATCTTCCGGTGCAATTCGAGTATCAAACTAGTTATTCAACAGCTGCTAGGGTGTGACCGAGAAATGGCGTGATTCCTACGAGGCGAAGCGAAAACCGACTTCTTTCATCCCTGGCCGCGCCTTCAGAGCGGCCAACCGTTGCGGGACGTCATGAAACGAGGGAATGGACTGAAACGCATGGACAGCCTTTTCCCACTGTTCTTCAGCCTCATACAATAAGCCCAGCTCATAGCGAATGGCTTGCCCCTTGGCGCCTTGGCACCGTGGATCGGCCAAGACGGTTTCCAAGCCCTGGATCGCCTGGGCGATGGATCGCTCCTCTTTGAGACAGACCGCCGTCATCAGCGCCGAATCGAGATAGAACGAATCGTTGTTCATCGACACCTGAAACTCTGCTTTTGCTTCTCCGTACAATCCCATGTTCTTGTACGCCACACCGATGGCATAGTGCGCTTCATAGTCAGGCGGTGGCGCGGCCGGTTCGACTGCAGTCTGAACGCCGCCGGGTTCGGCCGGATGCGACGCCGAGACTTCGGCCGATGGTCCCTCGCCTTGCCTCATGGAAACCGGCTGCTCACTCGTCATCGCGTCCCGCTCGGGCTGGACGGCCTCCGACATATGCTGAAGCTCTGGTTCGTGAACAGCTTCCAATGGTTCCACGTGTGTCTGTGGACCATGGTCCTCGACAACCGACCCGCTGTCGTTCGGCGCCGCACCCGCCGGCGAACATTCCTGGTCTTCCTGAATCCGATCGCGTGTACGGTCCGCGTGGACAGCGTCCGATTCAGCCGGAAGGGATTCGGCATCAGCCGCCTGGCTCTGATCTTTCGTGGATCCTCCCCTCATCCTCTCCGCCAGCCGATGGACCAAGTTCTCATCGTTCGACAGCGAGCGCACCTTGTCAAAAAGTTCTTCATGGAGGCTTTCCATGCCCGGCTCCGGATGTTCCAACAACAGTTCGATAGCCCTGGCATAGTGGCGCGCGGCCTCCGCGCGATCCCCTTTTTCTTCGTGCAGCTCGCCCTTCAACTCCAGTAAAGGAACCGAGTTCGGTTCCGCAGTCAAAAACTCCTGAATCAGCGATTCGGCCAGCATCAGGTCTTGCGCCCTGAGCGCCGCGCCGGCCAAGAAGCGGTATTCTCCGAGCGCCACCTGCACGTCCCCGCGCTGCAAGTGCAACCGCGCGAGCAGCTGGCAGACCTGGGGGTTCCCCGGCTCTCTCGTGAGCATCTGATTCAAAATGGCCTCGGCGCCGGCAAACTGTCTCTCGTCGATTCTCCTGGTCGCTTCCGCCAGGAGGTCAAGAGGCTCTGACGATTTCTGCGCCGGCGCGGAAGACGCGGGTTTGACGGCCTTGATCTGCCCGGTTCCGCCTTTCTTCAGGCTCTCCACGAACTGGGTGGCTTCGCTGTTCGCCTGATCGATCCTCAGCACGGCAAGGTATGCGTCTTTGGCCTCGTCGTATCGACCTTGCGCCGAGCGCTCGCGACCCAATTGGAGATAGACCGTGGTCGCTTCATCCTGTAGATTTTCTTGGACACAGAGTTCGGCTACACGCTGCTGCGCGCCCAGATTCGAAGGATCGTGGACGACGATCTTTTTGTAGATCTCGAGCGCGTCTTTCCCGCGCCGTTCCTTCAGATAATATTTCCCCAACGTGAGGTAATCCTGCACCGCACTGCTCACCAAACCGCGTTCGATGTTCAGGTCGCCGAGATGGCGATACACTTCATACCGCGTGGGATCGCACTTGAGGACTTTCTTGAATGCGGCGATCGCTTTGAGGGTGGCGCCCTCCGTTCTGAATGCCGAGGCGGCCTGAAGAAACGAGGCGGCGGCCTCAGAGGAAGCGTTTCGCTTCAATTGCAGGTCACCGATGGAATTGTGAATGGTGCCGTCGGCTGGGGTTTCTACGGCCAGCTTTTTCCATTCGGCAATCGCCGCGTCATACTGTCCACGGGACGCCAGGAGCTGGGCTTGTTGGAGAACGCGACTTCGATCCGGGGGCACGACAGACCTCCAAGGACAGAACAGCCAAACGCTAACAGTCTCAATGGGATTTGTCGAGGAAATGGCGGAATCAGGCCGGAAGCGATCCGGACGGAAGGCGACGTTTCTTCCGTCCGGATGAGGAGGCTTGTTCGCCTGATAAGGCGAGACGATTACGATGCAGCGATAGCCGCTTTGAGCACGTTGGCGGCTTGAGGTCCCTTGGCCCCCTGCACGATATCAAATTCGACGTTTTCACCTTCCTTGAGAGTCTTGAACCCATCTCCTTGCAACGCAGAGTAGTGGACGAAGACATCTTCTCCGCTATCCAGCCGGATGAATCCAAACCCTTTCCGATCGTTGAACCACTTGACCGTTCCTTTTGTCTTCACAGAACCCCTCCTTTTTTCAACAACTACGCGTAGTTGCGTAGCGCCACCCACACAATCGTTCTGCAGTTCGAAAACGGAGAATAGATTGGACAAAAATTCGGCGGGGAGAAACGGACGGGCACCTGAAGGAGTGATACATCGCTCACGGAACCCATCATTTGTGAAGAAAGTCGCGGAGCATGTAACATAGGGCTGGTGCGCTGTCAAGCGAATCTTTAGGGGACAGACTTTCTCCTGTGTTTACAAGGGAGAAGGACTTCCCTATAGTGTGCCCAATCTTCTCCTCCCCAGAAACTCTGTGATTTTACGAACGCTCCTCGACCGCTACATCTTCACGGAACTCCTTTCCCCGTTTGGCCTCAGCCTCGGCGCGCTCTGTTTTGTCATGTTGACCAGGGAGTTGTTGCGTCTCGTCGAACTCCTGGTCTCCAAAGGAGTCGGCTTCTGGGCGGTCATCAAAGTGATCGCCATGCTGCTCCCCTCCGGTCTGGTGCTGACACTCCCCATCGCCGGACTCATCGCGTCGGTCACGGCCTTCGGCCGGTTGTCCTATGATAAAGAATTGGTGGCGATGCGCGCGGCCGGGTTGAGCCTGTTCCGTCTCTCACAGCCGGTCCTGCTCTTCTCCCTGTGTGTGTTCACGCTGACGTTGGTCTTGTCTCAATGGGGACAGCCGTGGAGTTCCCTGAATTTGAAGAAGGTGGCCCTCAATCTGCTGAAAGATCAACTCGTGCTGGCGTTGGAACGAGGCACGTTCAACGAACCGATCCCGCACATGATGATTTATGTTCCGGAAGGCGAGCAGGGCCGTCCCGCGGCCGGCATCTTTATCTCGGACGAACGACTTCCCCGCGAGCCGAGAGTCATCGTGGCGGAGCAGTACCAAGTATTCATGGATTCGGAGCATGAGCAGGTCGCGCTTCGGCTGGTGAACGGAGTGATTCACAGCCAACCGCGCCAGATCGATCAGTACCGGCAGATCGCCTTCGCCAGCTACGACATCAAGATCAACCTGAACCTCAGCAGTTATTCGGCCACGGAGGAGCGTCCATCCTACGATCAAATCATGGCGCGACTGGCGGAAACCGGCGGCAAGGATGCCGGCGCCCTTCGGCGCCTGATGGAATACTATAAAGACCTGGCGTTTCCGACCGCGTCGCTCGTCTTCTGCCTGCTCGGGGTGCCGGTCGGCATCGTCTCGAAACGGTCCGGCCGCATCGGCGGGTTTGCCGTCGGCGTGGGCATCATCATCGCATTCTATATCCTGAATGTCGGCTGTGATTTTCTGGTGACGGCCTTGATTCTCCCTCCGTTTGCGGGTGCCTGGCTGCCGAATATCATTTTTGTCGTCATCACCGGCATCATGTTTTTCCGGATGAGCAGGCAATAGCATCATGACGATTCTGTTCCGCTATATCCTCCGCGAATACGCGAAAATCTTCGGGATGTGCTTCTCCGGCTTGGTCACCATCTACCTGGTCATCGACTTCTTTGAGAAAGTCCGCCGGTTTCTTCGCTACGAATCCGGAATCGTCCCGATCCTGATCTATTTCGCACTCAAGATTCCCTCGATTTCGTTTCAAGTCGCTCCGTTCGCCATCCTCGTCGCGACCCTGTTGACGCTTGGCTTACTCGCGCGCAGCAATGAAATTACGGCCATGCGCAGCTGCGGGGTCAGCCTGCTGTGGATGTGCTCGCCCTTTCTCCTCTTCGCCAGCGGTGTGTCGCTGGTGCTGCTTGTGTTCAGCTCGACCGTGATTCCGCTGGCCTCGGAAAAGGCCGAAGAAGTCCGCGTGATCCAGATCGAGCAGAAGCCGGCTCCCGTGACCGTCACGGCCACCCAGCCTTGGGCTCGCGTCAGTGCCAACGGCTTGATGAAGGTCAGTGAAATCGATACCGCGGGCAAGACCCTTCGAGGCGTTCGTATTTTCTATTTCCGTCCTCCCTTCCAACTCGATCGAATCACCGAAGCGGATGAAGCCCGCTATACTCCTGAAGGCTGGATTCTGCTGAACGGCAACCACCGCCGGTTTCACCCTGACGATACCGCGGACGTGACGCTGTTCACCGAACAGGCGATCAACATTCCGCTGATTCCCGATGATTTCTCCAGCTCGCTCCTCGGAAACTCGGAAACCATGACCTTTCGAGAGATCCAAAACTATCTGGGGCGATTTCGGAACGAGGGATTCTCGTTCACACGTCTGCTGACGGACTACTACGGCCGTGTGGCCTTCCCGCTCGTCACGGTCGTCATGGTACTCGTCGGAATTGCGTTGAGCCTACGGCGAAGCGGCGTCCGTGGAGGCAGCATGGCCGTGGGGATCGGCCAGGCGTTCATTGTCGGATTCTGCTATTGGACCACCCACTCCGTGGCCATCGCGCTCGGACGTGGAGGAGTCTTAGCGCCCATACTCGCCGGCTGGATGGCCAATGCGCTTTTTCTTAGCTTCGGCCTCTATCTGCTGCTGAAAGTTCGCCATTGAGCGACGGTTTCCTAGTTGACTGTACACCTGTCTTCCGGTATGAAAGGCGTTTCAGGTGCTTAAAGGAGAGAGAAAACCATGCCCTCGCGTGTAGTGATTACCGGCCTCGGGGTAGTGTCTCCCCTCGGAATCGGAGTCAGCGAATTCTGGAAGTCGGCCCTTGCGGGCCGCTCAGGAATCACGGCGATCCCTTCCCTTGGATGGTTTCCCATGTCCGGCTACCGTTCTCGGGTGGCGGGCCAGGTCCATAACTTTTCACCGGAACAGTATTTGACGCCCACACAAGCCAGCCGTGTGGATCGTTACGCTCAATTCGCCTTGGTTTCCGCCAAGGAAGCAATGGCCGATGCCGACCTCAGCATGGCGAAGGAGGCTCCTCATCGTGTCGGGGTGATCGTCGGAGCCGGAATGGGCGGTATGGTGATGGGAGAGCGTGAAATCACGCAGCTCTTCAAGACCCAACGACCGCACCGCGTGCACCCGAATTTCATACCGACCATTACCCTGAATTCCGCCTCGGGCATCGTGGCCATGGCGCATGGGGCCAAAGGGCCGAATCTCACCATCTCAACGGCTTGTTCGTCCAGTGCCCATGCGCTCGGTCAGGCCCTTCACTGTATTCGAACCGGACAGGCCGATGTGGTCATCGCCGTCGGCGCGGATGCGAGCATCACTCCATTGGTCTTTGCCGGATTTTGCTCCTTGCGCGCCCTCTCCAGTGAGTTCAACGATGCTCCGGAGCGGGCATCGCGCCCCTTCGACCGGCGCCGCGACGGATTCGTCATGGGCGAAGGAGCCGCGACATTGATCGTCGAATCTTGGGCGCACGCCAAGAAGCGGAAAGCGAGAGTCTACGCGGAGATCGCCGGATACGCCGCCACCAGCGAAGCCTATCACATGGTCATTCCCCAGGAAGACGGCCAGGAAATCTGCACGACGATGAAGATCGGTCTGGAATCAGCCGGCATCGCTCCGGATCAGGTCGACTATATCAACGCCCATGCCACGTCCACGACGATCGGTGATGCCGTCGAAACCAAAGCCATCAGGAGTCTGTTCAAGAGTCGCGCAGACAAGCTCTCGGTGAATGCCACCAAGTCGCTCATCGGCCACACGCTGGGCGCGGCGGGCGCGCTTGGAGCCGTGGCGACGACGTTATCGATCCATACCGGGCAGATCCATCCCACAGCCAACTACGAAGAGCCGGACCCCGCATGCCGATTGGACGGCATTCGACGCGCGGTCCAAGAGCGAAAGATTCGCTACGCGCTCTTGAACGCATTCGGATTCGGCAGCAACAATGCCACGGTTGTCTTCAAAAAATTTGTCGCATAAGAGACGGTTGAATGATCGTGACGACCCCTCGCCGAATTCAGATACGATGAGCCTCATTCCACTGAAGGAGTACCCATAATGACTGAACCGACCGACCGCGCAGTGACCGAGAAAATCGTTCAAGCTTTGGCCAGCTATCTCAAGCGAGACCCCGCGACGATTACCGAATCTCATCATCTCCGGGACGACCTCGGACTCGACTCGGTCGCCATCATCGAACTGCTCTTTGAGATCGAAGAGCGGTTCAAACTTCAAATTCCGGATCAGGACCTCCCGGGGTTGAGTACGGTCGGCTCAGTGGCCGCCTACGTCCAACGACGGCTGGCTGAACCGAAATCCGACGCCGCCCCTGAGTCGGCAAAACCGGCGCCGGCCTCGGCCAAATCGAAATCCGCTTCACGCAGGCCGACCTCGGCCAAATCAGCCTCCGCGAAGACGGCGACGGCAAAATCCGCCGCCAAACCCGCCGCCGCCAAACCCGCCGCCAAGAAGCCGAAGAAGGCATCCGCCGTCGCAGCGAGAACAAAGAAAAAGGTTGCGGCCCGATGAGCGCACCTCAATCACCGACTTCGGTTACACTCGCTCAGATCCATGAGGTTGTCGGAGGCTCGATCCAT